>WRAF01000001.1 GCA_009780325.1 Bacillota bacterium
AATTATAGACTACAAGGATCTCCGCTGGCAGAACTTCAAAAACGAAGAGCCAAGTAAAATGTTTGTGAGGATGCGAGATTACATCTTCCCGTTTATGAAAAGTCTATCGGGCGGCAAAGACACGGCATTTGCTAGATACATGAAAGATAGTATCTTTATGATTCCCACGCCAAGAATACTGGTAAAAGTCATAGACGGACTAGACGCCCTAGATATGACAGACAAAGACAGCATGGGCGATGTTTATGAGTATTTATTATTCAAGATAGCATCAAGCGGCGAAAACGGGCAATTCCGCACCCCGCGCCACATTATTGATATGATGGTAAGGCTTATGAAGCCTACACTACAAGATACCATCTGCGACCCAGCCATGGGCTCAGCAGGCTTTATAGCAAGCAGTGCTAATTTTATTACAGAGCAAGACAAGCCCAAAGGCGACCTATTAAAAAGAGAAAACCAAGAAAGATTCCAAAATCAAATGTTCACAGGCTTTGATACAGACCCTACAATGCTGCGCATAGGTGCAATGAATATGATGCTGCATGGCGTAGAAAACCCTCATATTGAATATAGAGATAGCCTAAGCGACGAAAACGAAGACAGGAACAAATACAGCCTAATTTTAGCCAACCCACCCTTTACTGGCAGCCTAGACTTTGAAGCAGTATCTAAAGATTTACTAGCACTATGCAAAACCAAAAAGACCGAGCTACTATTCTTGTCGCTATTTATAAAAATGCTAGAAGTAGGCGGCAGGTGTGCAAGCATAGTCCCAGACGGTGTGCTATTCGGCAGTAGTACCGCCCACAAAGCAATAAGAGAAGAGCTTGTAGAAAAGCAATCATTGACCGCAGTAATATCAATGCCAAGCGGAGTGTTTAAGCCTTATGCTGGGGTGTCCACCGCAATACTAATATTCACAAAGACAAACGCAGGCGGCACTGACAAGGTTTGGTTTTATGATATGAAAGCCGACGGGTTTAGTCTAGATGACAAACGCTCACAAGTAGCCCAAAACGATATTCCCGACATTATCGCAAGATATAATAATTTAGGCGAGGAAGAAGGGCGGGCAAGAACCGACCAAAGCTTTTTTATAGACAAAGCCGAGATAGTGGCAAACGGCTACGATTTATCCATAAACAAGTACAAAAAGACGGAGTATATAGCAGAAGTTTTTGACACCCCCGCAAATATTCTCGCCGAAATTATGAAATTAAATGCCGAGGTAGCCGAGGATTTGAAAAGGCTTGAGGGAGGTGCTTGATGGAGAAGGTAAGACTTGGAGAAATATTTATATATGAGAAAAAATCTAGTCGAAAGGCAGGTGATGGCTTAAAAAGTGGACTATATCCTTTTTTCACGAGTAGCAATATACAAAGCAAGTTTTTGAATGAATATGATTCTGACGGCGAATATTTAATATTTGGAACAGGTGGAAAGGCATCTGTAAATTATGTTAATGGTAAATTCTCGGTGTCAACAGATAATTTTTTAGTTAAGGTAAACGCTTGTGCTAAATATATTTTTCATTATCTCAAAGGGGATATGCAAATTTTAGAAGATGGCTTTAAGGGTGCGAGTATAAGGCATATTTCAAAAGACTACCTTAATGATATAAAGATATTTTTGCCGTCACACTCAAAGCAAGAGAGAATAGCATGGGAACTGGATATAGTGTATGGGATTTTGGCAAAGCAAAAAAGGCAACACAAACTTTTTGACGACCTTATAAAAAGTAAATTTAACCAAATGTTCGGCAATCCCGCCAATAACGTGAGAGGGTGGGAGCATGGCACAATACGCGACATTGTATCAGATGTCAAATATGGAACGAGCAGACCAGCTACGGAAGGAGGACGTTATCCTTATTTGCGTATGAATAATATTACTTATGAGGGACAGCTGGATTTGTCAAACTTGAAATATATAGACATCCCTGATGATGAGGTTGAAAAATGTAGTGTACGAGAGGGCGATGTTTTATTTAACCGCACAAATAGCAAAGAGTTGGTCGGCAAGACTTGTGTATTTAATCTTGAAAAACACATGATTATTGCTGGCTATATCATTAGAATTAGGGTCAATCAAAAGGCAATCCCTATATATCTTTCCGCAACTCTTAATTCAGACTATGGGAAGTTGACATTGCGTTCTATGTGCAAGCAGATAGTTGGTCAAGCAAACATTAATGCGCAAGAGCTTCAAAACATAGAAATTTTAATACCGCCCCTCGATCTACAAAATCAATTCGCAGATTTCGTAATTCAAGTAGAGTTAAGCAAGGCTAAACTAAAAGCAGAGATTGAGCAAACCGAGACGCTATACAAAGCACTTATGCAAAAACACTTTGGCGACAAGGAGGCGGCAGCATGAAGCAAAAACTAGAAGAGTTATTATTACAAATTTGTAAAATTCAAAAAGTGGTAGCCCCTAAGTCTGCTACACTTTTGGAGTTATTAAATTTACAGTCAGTTAAGGACTATGTTGATAACGAACAGCTGCACGATGGTCTAAACTTTGTGCGTATTATTGCGGGTAGGCTTGACCACGGCGAAAAGGTGTCGGACAAGCAAAAGACTTTAGCAACTGCAAACCTACAAAACCTTGAGGATTTAATTGCTAGAAAGCAAGCAGGGCAAGCGGTGGCAGAGATTCCTACCTACATGAGCGAGGTAAATACCCGCCAAATTTATATAGACACCTATCTAAAAGAAGCGGGTTGGGAGGTGCTAGATAAGGACAATCTAATTCAGCCGTTAAAAGCAGGCAGAGAGATTGAGGTTGTAGGTATGCCCAATAACCAAGGCATAGGCTATTGCGACTATGTCCTGTTTGGGGCAGACGGAAAGCCATTGGCGGTAGTAGAAGCAAAAAAGACTAGCGTAAGCGTAGAGAGCGGCAAGCACCAAGCTACGCTATATGCTGACTGTTTAAAGAAAAAGTATGATGTTAAGCCCATTATTTATTACACAAATGGCTACGACCTATGGATTATGGATGGGCTATATCCTGCTCGCAAAATTTATGCTTATCACACAGCAGATGAATTAAGTCTGCTGATAAGCCGCCGTAGCCGTAGCGATATTACTAACCTTTTTATAGACGACAATATCACCAATAGGGGCTATCAAAAACAGGCGATAAAGTCGGTAATGGAGCGGTTTAATAAAAGGCAGCGTAGGGCGCTATTAGTTATGGCGACAGGCACGGGCAAGACTAGGGTGTCTATATCGCTTGTGGATGTTTTGACAAAAAATAACTGGGTAAAAAATGTTTTGTTTTTGGCAGACAGGACGGCACTTGTGCGGCAAGCCAAAAAGAATTTTGCCAAGCTATTGCCGAATTTTACAGTAGAAGAGCTATCGGGTAACGCCAAGCCAAACATGGGTGCAAGGCTGATGTTCAGCACCTATCAGACAATGATAGGATATGTAGACGGTGAGAGCAAGGCTTTTAGCACAGGGCGGTTCGATTTGATTATTATAGACGAGGCGCATCGCAGTATTTTTAATAAGTACGGTGCAATTTTTGATTATTTTGACAGTTTGCTCGTGGGATTAACGGCTACCCCAAGAGGCGAGATTGCAAAGAATACCTACACTATTTTTGATTGCGAGGATGGTGAGCCTACGGATGAGTATACCTTAGAAGAAGCGGTTACGGATGGGTTTTTAGTTCCCTACAAAGTAAATTCTAGGTCTACCAATATTTTGACAGACGGGATAGATAGGGATAAATTGACAAGGCAAGAGCAAGAGGAGTTTGACAGGATTTTTGGCAGAGGCGAAGAGGATGACGAAGACGAGCCTGAAGTTATGGCAGAGGTTCAAACCAAAATAGCTGGCAGCGAAATTTTTAAGAGGGTATATAACAAAAACACTTGCGACCGTGTGCTAGAGGATTTGATGGAGAACGGCATTCATACTAATAGCGGCGAGCTAATTGGCAAGACGATTATTTTTGCCTGCAATGTTAAACACGCTCAAATGATAGTGGAGCGGTTTTATAAAAAGTGGCCGAATAAGCCTACAACTTTTTGTCAGCGGATTGTAAGCAATGATAATTATGCCGATGATTTGGTTGTAAAATTTGGCGAGCAAGCAGATTTTAGGATTGCGGTGTCGGTGGATATGCTGGACACGGGCGTGGATGTCCCAGAGATTCTAAACCTTGTTTTCTTTAAGCCAGTTAAAAGTAGGATTAAGTTTATTCAAATGATTGGGCGTGGCACAAGGCTTTGCAAGGACATTTTTGGCAAATGCATGGATAAGCAGCACTTTTATATTTTCGATTACCTTGGCAATTTTGAGTTTTTTGGTTTAGAGCAGAATAAGAGTAAGGAAACCGAGCAGAAAAGTTTGAGCAGGAGGCTGTTTGAACTGCGATGCAAGATTTTGGTTGAGTTGCAGGATATTAAGCACCAAGAAAACGAGTTTGAAAAGGGCTATTATAACGAGTTAAAAGAGCAGCTTCATAGAGCGGTAGTGGATATCAAAAAGCAGTCTAGCAGCATTAGCGTGCGCAAAGAGATGGCTTTTGTCGATAAGTTTAGCGATATAAAAAGTTGGGATTATATTAGTCCCTTGGCACTTGCCGAGCTAGATAGGCATATTGCGCCGCTTGTGGATAAGCAAGGCGAAAAGGACGATGCAGCACTAATATTTGACACCAAGATGCTATTTGTAGAGTTTGCTAATATTGCTTTTGGCTCGCCACTAAATTCGGCTAGGTCGACTAGGGTGGTAGGCGAGATTTGCGAGATTGCTAATGTTCTATTAAAAAAGACTACAATTCCGCAAGTCGCCAACAAAAAGGAAGAACTAAAACAAATAAGAGAAAAAGTTTTTTGGGAAAACGCAACGACCGAGAGTCTAGAGAAAATGCGAAAAAGCCTTAGGGATTTGATGCAGTTTGTGCGCGATAGTCTAACAGGGCAAAATTTTGACACAGACTTTTTTGATGAGGTGATAGAGAAAGAAGATGTAGGTGGCGGCTTTGTTGATATAAGAACCTACAAGAAGAGGGTGCTAGACTTCTTGACCGAGAACCAAAGCCTACCCGTTATTCAAAAAATACGGGAACTAGAAAAAATTGATGCAGACGACATGAAAGAGCTAGAGAGGATTTTGTGGGAAGAGCTTGGCACAAAGTGCGACTACAACAGAACCACAGAGCAAGAGAATTTAGCGGTTTTTGTGCGTAGCTTGATAGGGTTATCGCAAGATGCAATTCAGCAAAAATTCGGCAGCTTCCTAAGTGACAATGCTGAGCTAAATTCACAGCAAATCGAGTTCATTCGTGCCATAATTCAATATGTCCAAAAGAACGGAGATATCGCCCCCGAAGACATTATCAACACCCCACCATTCGACAACTATGACCTAGTCAAACTATTCGATGTCAAAATAAACATTCTAATGAACATCATAAACACAATCCACGGCGCAGTTAGGGTGGCGTAAGGGAGGAAAGAAAAGCAAATGATAAATAATATTGCTATAAAGAACATTGCTACTTTTAAGGCAGATGAACAGAAAGTTGAAAGTTTGAAGAGTTTCAACTACTTTTTTGGTGCTAATGGAACAGGAAAAACAACTATTAGCAACATTATTGCTAGTGCGGCAGATTTGACTATAGCCCCATTTGTAGATTGTGCTTTAAAATGGGAAAATGATAATCCACTAGAGGTAAGAGTTTATAATCGCAAGTTTGTTGATTATAATTTTGAGGGAGATCCTAGGGGAGTTTTTACTTTAGGAGATGAAAGTATAGGTATAAAAAAAGAAATAAAAGAAAAGGCTGAAAAAGCGACTCTCATTCAAAAAGAGATGGACGCATTGCAATTATCTTTGACAGGCGAAGATGGCAGTGGAGGAAAGAAAAAGGACATTGAAGAACATGAAGAGACATATAGGAGAAAGTTTTGGGAGCAAAAACTTAAAGCCGATAAGTCAACAATACTTAAAGGTATGCAAGGTGTTTTAAACAGCCAACAAAAATTTAAAGAAAAAGTTTTAGAAGAGGCTGAAAATACAGAGGAATTGTTCACGCTTGGTGAGTTGGAAGAAAAGGCAACAACTGTTTTCGATGATAGTTTGACAGAAGTTAGAGAGTTTTCAATTCCTGACATATCAAAAATAGAATTGCTGGAAGTAGATTCCATACTTAAAAAAATTGTCGTAGGTAAAAGCGATGTTGATATCGCAGCTATGATTAAGATACTCAACAATAGTGACTGGGTTAGGCAAGGCAAATTATTTTTTGAAACTAATAATGGTACTTGTCCATTTTGCCAACAAAAAACCACTGATGATTTCTCACAAAGTTTGGAGGCATACTTTGATGTTACATTTGAGGAAAACACATTGAAAATAGCTACCCTAATTAGTAACTATAGTGCTTATTCTGTTGAAATATCAGAAGCAATACAATCAATATTAGACAACACAAGTGCTGGAAAATTTATCGACATTAAACTGTTGGAAGCAAAAAAAATGGCATTTGAGGCTCTAGCTGAAAAGAACAAGCAAATGCTAGATAAAAAGCGTAAAGAAGCAAGTCAAGTCATAGAGCTAGATTATACCAAAACTATTCTTACAAAAATTATTGAAGTTATTATAGCCGCAAACAAAAAAATTAACGAAAATAATCTTATAGCGAAAAACATTCAGGAAGAGAAGGTTATATTGTCAAAGCAAATTTGGCGTTATATTGTAAGTGAACTAAAGGCTGACATTACGGAATACAAGACAAAAAAGCAAGAAATAGAAGCAGCCATTATTGACTTAAATAAGCAAATGGCTGATAAAAGAACTGAAAAAATTGTTATTGAAAATGCGATAGGAGACCTTGAAAAGAAAAAATAACAAGTGTTAGACCTACTTGCGATGCGATTAACAAACTATTAGCTTCGTTTGGATTTAGTAGTTTTAAGCTGGAGGTCGCTGATGATGAGAAAAGTTACAAAATAATACGCGAAGATGGATCTGATGCAAAAAGCACATTAAGTGAAGGGGAACGCAGTTTTGTAACTTTTCTATATTTCTATTACTTGCTTAAAGGCAGTCAGACAGAGACAGGAATAAACAATAATAAAATTGTAGTTGTTGATGATCCAGTATCAAGTCTAGACAATGATATTCTGTTTGTTGTAAGTACGCTCGTTAGAGAAATAATTGATATTGCTCGAAACAATAATCAGGATATTAAGCAGGTGTTTGTGCTAACTCATAATATATATTTCCACAAAGAAGTTACTTATAGCCATAAACGAAGGGGTGCCTCACTTCCAGAAGAAGCTTTTTTTCTTGTGAAAAAAATTGATGGCAAATCCTTCGTGGAAAAAGTAGAAGGAAATCCAGTAAAGACCTCATATGAGTTATTATGGCGAGAGGTAAAAAATCTAAATTGTGATAACGCAACAATTCGGAATGTCATGCGGCGAATTTTGGAAAATTATTTCAAGATGCTCGGAAATATTGACTTACACAAACTGCATGAAAAATTTACTGGTGACGATAAACTGAGATGTAAAGCACTTGTGTCTTGGGTACATGATGGCTCACATAGTGCCTTGGATGAGGATTATTACACACCTCTATCAGGCGAAGAAGTTTTGAAATTCAAAGTAATTTTTAAGGAGATATTTGATAAGACGGGACACATAGAGCATTATAGAATGATGACAGGAGATATTGATTTATCATGCGATACTGTCGGATAGTGAATGCAAATAATGGATAATGAAATGCAAAGGATGAATGAAACTGCTAAACAACTTAGTGAGCGACTATACAAAGAATTAGTCGACAGCAAAATTGAACCGCTTATCGTAAAGTATGATTTGATAAGTGGCGATTTTGAATTTCATCCCTACAGGCATTCTCTAAATGATACGACAGAAAGTAGTTTGGTAGATGCATTATTCGATAATATAGTGTTTTATGCTTTTGAGGATAATGAAATAGCAGCCGAATACAAAAGAGGGAATTTAGAAGACATTAGAAAGGCCGCTCGAATGGCGTATATTGATGTAATTCCAAAAACAGAAGGGTTGCTGGACGGATTATTAGGAGAGCTAGTTTTGGATGCGATGTTGCGGTCATTTTATCCGCAAACAAAAACAATTATGTCGCGCGTAAAATACATCGAGAGATTTCCGAGAAAAGATATCAAGATTGAGACGCACGGATATGATTCAATGGTGTTTTCTGAAGAAGCAGGGAAAATATCAATTTGGTTGGGTCAAGTAAAGACGGGCGATTGGAGTTATTGTGCGAGAAAAATAAAAGACGATCTAAACAAAAATATTCTTAAAGATTATTTTGCGGGGCATATGCTTATACTTGCAACTTATAAGCGAGGCGATGATTTAGGATCTCTTAATAAAGTCGTTAATGATATAAACGATATTAAATTTGATACTGTTGATCTAGGTGAAGAAGAAAAATACAATGCCGTAATCAATTATTTTACTGAAAATGATATTCAAATAACTATGCCTGCATTGCTGCTGTTTCAAGAGGATAAATATTTGGATGCTGATGAAATTTTAGAAAGCATAAAAACGAAGTGTAAAGATAATTTGAGTAAGTCGATTATTGCTAATGATGAGAATCTTAATATCAAGGTGATGTTTCTAGTTTTTCCTGTGCGTGACTTAAAAAAGATACGGACAATTTTGCTAGAACTAAGACAAAATGTAGGAGAGCGGAAGCAAAATGAATGAAAAGATTAAAGAGTTGCTTTCGCTCGTGAATAATATGGAAGTGGCCTCTGATGATGCGTTTGAAGTTGCTCGCATCAAGGATTTGATATGTTATTTATCAGAAGAAAAAATTCAAGGAAAAGTTGACGATGGAGCCAAGGAGTATCTGGACACAGTACTAAACCAGGCCGCAATTAAAATTCGCACATTTGGGTACACAAGTATGCAACAGGCACAAATAAGTGAGAAAAGCTTATTCGGTGATGAGTTGCAGTTGCTTAGACTTCGCAATACAACTATACGAGAGGTTTACCGGTCAAGAGCTCATAGTCGCAGTGCCAACTACTTTTTGGACATTAGGCAAAAACAAGTACTGGACACCTTTAACGAAAGCCTTCCTAGGCGGCTTTTTGTAAGCGCACCTACATCATTTGGAAAAACATTTTTACTGAAGGAAATTATAAATTCAAACTATGATGAGTATCAAAATATCGTAATAGTCTTGCCTACAGTCGCACTATTGCACGAAGTAACATCAGACTTAACTGAGTTTTTTAAATCTCGCAATTTTAATTATCAAGTATATAACTCTATCTTTAGAGATATGGAAGTCGTTGATAAGGCAGTGTATGTTTTAACGCCAGAGCGTGCAGTTAGATTATTTGCGTTATTTCCTAATATTAAAATCAATTTCTTTTTCTATGACGAAATATATAAGATTGATGAGGATGCTGCGATAAGTAATGAAGACGATCAGCTTGGTGCAGATTTTGATATGGGTGGCGATAAAAATATTCCATCAATTGATGAAAACAATAGAGCAGTTGCTTTTAGAATTGCTTTATATTTGCTTCTTAAAAAGAGTCGTGATTTTTATATAGCTGGTCCGTATATCGAAGTCGATAAGTTAAAGCAGGGATTTATAGAGTTCATAAGCAAATATAAAGTGAAGACATTAGAGTTTCGTTTTGAACCTACATTAAAAAATAAAATTGATTTTTCTTCAACTGCTGGCAAATTGATAAAGCGATCACCGATTAGCGGGGTTGAAGAGATTGAAACAGGTCTCAAGGGAAAAGACAAGAAAATAAAATATCTCAAAGAAGAATATCTGAGAATTGATGAAAATCATCAGACTATATTTTTTTGTTTGCATCCAACTTACACAAATACTTATGCTGAAAAATATGGAGCTTTAATATCAAGAGAAAAAATAGGTAGCGAGAGATATTCTAGTTTTATAGAACACCTTGAAAAAAATTTCAATTTTAGTTATGGAAACTACGGTAGAAGGAGCAAGGAAGATTGGACTCTTTTGAAAGCTCTAAAAAAAGGTGTAGGAATTCATAACGGCAAATTGCCAAAATATTTTCAAAAAGAAATAATGCAACTTTTTAATGATAAAGAATTGCCAGTTTTGTTTTGCACTTCAACTATAATAGAAGGAGTTAACAGCAATGCCAAGAATATTGTACTTATTCATACTCCGCAAGGCAAATCAGATGCAGGAAAACGTTTTACTTTGCTTAATATCAACGGGAGAGCGGGGAGATATTTAAGGCATTTTGTAGGCAATGTGGTCTATTTAGATGAAAAGCAACAGCAAGTAGAAAATTCGCTGAGTATTAGCCTGGATTATAAAATTCTAAATGACAATGTACAACTATCAGATCATGATCTTGAAAACATTGAGGAAGTGGATTTGGGCACACGAAATCAAGAGAGGAAGAAAAATCTGGAGCAAAGTTTTGACAAGGCTATACTGCCGGACGAAGTTTTTATCCAAAATAGATTGATTGAAAGGAAAATACAAGAGCGAGTGCTCAAGTTGATTATTAGCAGGATAGGTGAATTCAAAGGCATTGATAATGCTACAGTAGAAGGTTTTACAGCTAGCAACACGGAGTACCTAAACACAATATTGAGCATATGGTTTGATTATATGAAACCGTCACAAATTAACGCTATGAAGTGGTTTGCAAAAAACTATGCCGAGAAAAGTTATGCAGGAGTTCTAAGTTATGCATTTAGTCGATTTATCAAAAGCGAGCAAACAAAAAACATCCCCAAAGATGAGAAAAAACTACCTGAGTTTATAAATAAAGTTTATAGGCAAGTTTTTACAAATGTCAAAGATACAATAGAGTTTCAATTCCCTAGAATACCATCATTGTTTGAGGTTTTAATAGATCATGCCTTTAAACTTAAGGGAAGGCCTTTTGAAAAACCATTAGATCTTAGTCCAATAATTCGTTTTTATGAGATAGGCGTTAAATCAGAATTAGGACTATTGATGTCAGACAAAGGAGTACCTATTGTTACGATAAAAAAGGTAGAGGATGCTTATAAGGATGCGCTAGAATTATCCAGAGCAATTGATGGCAAGGATGAATCATTTTGCGATTGGTACAAAAGAGCTCGCAGCATGTTTGACAGTTATGAGCAACTAATACTAGATGAGTTTGTAAAGGAGCTGATCTAAATATGCTAAAAGAATTTACATTAAAAACAGACCAAGAGGGTCTGTACAATATTACCGCCAAGGTAGCGGAGACGGTCAAGGCAAGTGGAGTCGAGAGTGGTATCGCTGTTGTTTGGTGTCCGCACACGACTGGTGGCATTACTATTAACGAGAATGCTTGTCCTGATGTGCCTGGTGACCTATTGTTTGGACTATCCAAAGCATTTCCAGACCGCGCGGAGTTTCGTCATGCGGAGGGCAATTCGGCAGCTCACTTAAAATCAAGTTGCGTGGGAGCGAGCCAAGCGATAATCATCACGGAGGGGAAGCTCTTGCTCGGCACTTGGCAAGGCATATATTTTTGCGAGTTTGACGGACCAAGGCAGCGGAAGTTTTTCGTTAAGGTGGTGGCATCATGAAAATAGAGTTTAGTGAAAGTCAAATAGAGACCATGCAGACAGCTCTTGACAAATGGGGCATGAATGCTCAGGTTGGGCAGACGATTGAGGAGTGCGCCGAGTTGATAGTCGTGCTTCAAAAATACATCAATCGGACAGAGCGCCCGGAGGTCGGCAAGATAGTTGACGAAATCGCCGATGTAGAGATGATGCTAGCTCAAATGAGGCTGGCTCTTGGGGTGGATGACGAGACGATTAAAGAGAAAATCAAGCAAAAATTTGAGCGGCTAGATTTATACTTAGCCAGAGATGAGGTTTAACTTTATGGAAAACAAATTAGATTACAAACAATTGGCAGAGACCATTTATAGTAGAAAGTCGGTGCGGAATTTTTCGGACGCAACTGCTTCTGTGCTGGAGAACAGCGGAGACCTAGTAGAAGCTTTTGGGCTTGTGTCGTTACTGCCCGACATTAAGGTGGCGGTTAGGGTACTAGAGAGCCATGAGGTCAAAAACAAGAAAGCCAAATACTGCATTGGCTTTTATAGCGAGGATAAGCCGCTTGCTTTGGAGAATGTCGGGTTTATCGGCCAACAATTGGATTTGTTATTGCAGGTACAAGGATTGGGGATTTGTTGGTGGGGTATGAAAAAGCCTAAGAAAGAATTCAAGAGCGTGGGCGGTCTTGACTGTTTTATTACCATGATGGCGGGGATGCCTAAGTTGGACGAAAAGCGCAGCTACCCTGATGACTTTAAGCGTAAGGCGGCGGCGGATATTATCATAGGCGGAGCGGATTTGGATAAATTAATTGAGGCAGTAAGAGTTGCTCCGAGCGCGGTCAATAGACAGCCGTGGCTTGTAGGTAAGGACGGCGACAAATACAACTTCTATTTGAGAAGCTCTAAAAACCCGTTGGATATGATCATAGGTGATATGAGGAATATTGATATGGGTATTGCTGCTGCTCACCTTTTTGTAGTTGCTAAGGCAGAAGGATATAATACCGAATTTTGCTTTGAAGGCGAGGACAGCGGCAAGCATAAATTTGTAGCGGGGGTGAGAGTTTGGAAGTAAAGCAATTTGATAGCAACGGCGTAAATATTTCTTATACCAAAAGTGGAGAGGGACAACCGCTCATTTTCGTGCATGGCAATATGGGTAGCAATCAGTTTTTCAAAGACTGTCCAGAGTTATTCAAAGGTTACACAGTTTATATGCCAGATAGCCGCAGTCACGGTAAGAGTGGCAAGGTGAAGCGGTTGAATTACAATGACATGGCTGAGGATATTGTGCGTCTAATTGAGCATGAAAAAATGGATAAGCCGATACTTTTTGGATTTAGTGATGGTGGGATTATAGCCTTGTTAATCGCCATGAAGCACCCCGATTTATTGGGCAAGATATTCGCAGCGGGCATAAACTTGACCCCGAAAGGAATAAACGGTTTCTGGCGATTTTGTACGAGGCTGGCATTCTCGTTTACATTTCCTTTCAAATTTGGCGACAAGATGCGCCTTATGATGACGCAACCTAATATTACTGCCGATGATCTAAAGGCAATCACGACTCCGACAATTGTTCTTTTCGGCGAGAAAGACATTGTCAAGCTAGCCGATTCCCAAACGGTTGTCGACAGTGTTGCAGACGGCAAGCTAGTGATAATTCCAAAAGAAAACCATGGCAGTTATATTGAGGACAATCAAAAACTTTATAATATTTTGAAGCCACACCTTGAAGAGGAGGTAGTAAGTGATGAAGAATAAAATAGCCGTAGTTACAGGCGGAGCGGGAGGAATAGGTAAGGCAATAGCAGAGGCATTAAAGGCGGCAGGTGCAAAGGTAGCCATTATAGACATTCAGCCTAATGATTACTTCGTGGGCGACTTAGCCGATAAAAAAGTGATTGAGCGGTTCGTGGACAAGGTCATAAAGGATTTTGGCAAAGTGGACTTTCTTATCAATAATGCCATTCCGTCAAGCCTTGCTTTCGGCACGGGAGTGAATGAGGGCAACATAGAGAATTTTGAACATATGCTTGTCGTGGGCGTTACAGCCCCGTTTTATTTGACAAAATTATTCCGTCCGCACTTTGCAGAGGGCGCAAGCATTATCAACATCTCATCAACCCGTGCTGGCATGAGTCAACCCAACACGGAAGCCTACACCGCAGCTAAAGGCGGCATTTCCGCTTTAACTCGTGCGTTGGCGGTTAGTTTGGCGGGCAAGGTAAGAGTAAATACAATCAGTCCCGGTTGGGTAGACACAACGGGTGCAACTCACGGTGGAGTGGATGCAAGCCAACACCCGGTCGGGCGAGTGGGCAAGCCAGAGGACATTGCCGAGATGGTGCTGTTCCTTTGCAGCGACAAAGCGGGCTTTATTACAGGGCAAGACATTGTCATTGACGGCGGCATGACCAAACAAATGATATACCACGGCGACAACGGGTGGGTGCTAAAGGAGACTAACTAAAATGGTAAAACACATCGTACTATTCAAATTAAAAAATCAAGCGGATAGACCCAAGGCGCTTGAGGCGCTTAACAGCATGAAAGGCAAGATTGAGGGCTTGATTGACCTTGAGACTGGCGAGGATTTTTTGGCAAGCGAGCGCAGTTATGATATCGCTTTGATTTGCACACTAAAAGACAGGGATGCGCTAGATTTTTATCAAGCCCACTCGGTGCATCAGCCTGTAAAGAAAATAATGCATGCAATCCGAGAATCCTCGATAGCTGTGGATTATGAATATTAGGAGATAACAAAAAATGCCGGAACCTATTAAAAATATGCTAAGCCCTGCGGCGATTAAAGAATTTGCAAAGGCGATACACGCTGTCTATGACGCGTTTGATGTAGACGCATTTTGTGCTGCGATGGTCGATAGTGATTATGACAGTTTAGAGCTTATGGCGAGAGGGCGCAAGATTAGTGCGGTTTTAGGGGATTTTTTGCCGAAAAATTATGAGGATGCCATTGCCGTTATAGATAAGGTAGTAAAAGTTTTTCAAGGCTTTGCGGCATTTAGCTTTCCTGAGTTTGTTGTTATCTACGGTCAGGACGAAAAGGATTGGGGTACATCCATTGCGGCATTGGGGCGATACACAGAATATTTTTCAGCCGAGTTTGCAGTAAGACCGTTTATCATAAAGGATGAAAAGCGCATGATGGCACAAATGCTTGAGTGGAGCAAGTCGGACAACGAGCATTTGAGGAGGCTGTCATCTGAGGGCTGTCGCCCGGCGCTTCCGTGGGGACAAGCGTTAGTCAAATACAAAAAAGACCCAACGCCGATACTGTCGATACTGGAAAACCTAAAAGCCGATCCGTCACTTTATGTCAGAAAAAGCGTGGCTAATAATCTAAACGATATTTCTAAAACGCACCCTGAATTAGTAGTTGAAATTGCAAAGCAATGGTACGGCACGAGTGAGCAAACAAATTGGCTTGTTAAACACGGTTTAAGGACACTGCTTAAAAAAAGCAATCCCGATGCACTTGCGATTTTCGGACTAGGCAATGCCGATGCGGTAGAGGTTAGTGATTTTGCTAATAACAATAGCATCGTTGCATGGGGCGGTGATTTGATATTCAAATTCACCATAACGGCAAAAGCTGATACAAAGGTTAGATTGGAATACGGCATAGATTACATGAAAGCAAACGATAAGCAAAGCCGCAAAGTCTTTCAAATATCCGAAATTCCATTAAAAGAGGGACAAACAAAAAACTACACCCGCAAGCACGCTCTTGCCGACCACAGCACCCGCAAGCACTATGTCGGCGCTCATGCTGTTACACTAATAGTCAATGGACAAGAGCGGGGTACACTAAATTTTGAATTGACAAAAGTACAATGACTTTAGAATTAGAAAAACTTCATACAACCCCTATGGGAGTTACACGAATAAAACGCAATCTAGGCTTAAGGGATTGTGATGCTGTGGATTTTTGCAAAGAGCAAATTGCAAAGGCTGACGAGATAATCCGCAAGGGTAAAAACTGGTATGCCTATGCAAAAGACAGCATTATAACAATCAATGCACATAGCTACACAATTATAACGGCACACAAAAGGAGTAAAAGCAAAATATGAGTAAGGCAATAGAAAAGGCGGCAGCGATAGTCGCCGCACAAACAGTAAAAAACGGCACATTTGCAGGCGAGTTTTGCTCGTTGGTTTTATTAGACCACGAGGGCTACCCGACAGCTTCAGTTTTGACTGCGGCTAAATCAGACGGGATTAAGCACCTTTGGTTTGGGGTCATTACTGACGGTAACAAAGCAAAGCGGGCAAAGGCTAACCCAAAGGCAGCTGTTCATTTCGGCACAGACTCGCATAGCGTAACCCTTGTTGGCACGGCTGAAATTTTGACCGATGAGGCTACAAAAAAAGCCATTTGGTACGACGGGCTAGAGGCTCACTTTCCAGAGGGTGCGACTGACCCGAATTATGTCGTGCTAAAATTTACAACCAAACGCTTCAATGCTTTTGTTGACTGGCAAGACAATGAGGGGGTAATATAATGGCACTAAGTATATTTGACGATAAGGCATTCATGCCGGATGATGATATGGCCGCCGCCGCTTTAGGCGATAGTTATAAATTGTGGGAGATGATAAAAAATCATCTTGCCGCTAATTATAAAAACCCAAACGAAGAATGGAAATTCTATGGCAAAGAGTCGGGCTGGACTAAAAACATCAAAAGTGGCAAACGGACACTATTTATGTTTGTGCCAATGAAGGGCATTTTTCAAGTGTATTTTACTTTGGGCGAAAAGGCAGTTATTGTGGTGCATAATTCAGACTTACCCAATGAAGTCAAAGCCTTGATACCTGACGCAAAACAATGTGTTTGTGGATTCGGCTTTAGGTTTGATATTAAAACAGAGTTGGATACAGATGCAGTAATTAAACTTATTACAATTAAAGACAAGAATTAAGGAGAGCATTAAACAATGATAATAACCAAAGATCAACTAATACAAGATTGCTTAAAGCTGGCGGGCAGCTACCTTGATCACCCATATGGTGAGTTTGCCGATGTAATAAAAAACGCAGCGGGCAAGAGTTTTGCAGTCATTGGAATTTTGACCGACAAGGATATTGCGTCCATAAAAAAGAACTGTGACCCAAACGCCCCGGTGGTGGCGGGCGATATTAACATCACAATGAAGTGTCCTCCTGAGCTGATATTTCCGCTTAGGGATAAGTACGAAGCACTCATTCCCGGCTACTACAGTAACCGCAATCATTGGAATACAGCAATTCTTAATAAAGATGTCCCGTACGAGGAAATTCTAAAAATGGTGCAACTAAGCTATGAATTGGTAGCATCGAAATCAAAGAAGTAGTTATGGAAATAACAAACATCGCAAAAGTAAAAACACGCCAAGAATGGCGGGAATGGCTAGAGGCTAATCATGCAACAGAGAAGTTTTGTTGGGTGAGGGCTAAACGCGGAATGTGGGGAACGGGTGCTAGGGACGGCGAGGGAGTGGACTACTTGGATTTGGTAGAGGAAGCGCTTTGTTTTGGTTGGATTGATTCTACTTCAAAAAGCGGATACCAACGCTTTTCACCCCGCACTAAAAAAAGCAACTGGACGCAACTAAACATAGCGCGCTGCGAGAGATTGAAGAGATTAGGATTTATGACAAATGCAGGTAGGGTAGTAATGCCAAAGATAGCGTTTGAAGTTGCCCCTCATGTGCTAACAGCCTTGCAGGCCGACCCGCAAGTTTGGCAAAACTACTTGCTACTACCCGAAACCTACAAGCGGGTACGAATAGACAATATTCAGAGCTGGTACGGCTATGACAATTCCACATACGAGAAGCGACTGAAAAAGTTTATAGACAACACTCGGGAGGGCAAATTGTTTGGCGATTGGTATGACGGCGGAAGGTTAGAACACGACTTCACAATTCGTTATGAGACCCCTAATGATTATGGCGAAATTTATACCTTAACAAAAGATGCTTTTGCAACAGTAGAATACGCAGATGGCGATGAACAGGATTGGGTCATCAAATTGCGCAATAGTGGCAATTATATTCCACAGCTTGCTTTAATAGTAGTAAAAGAAGATAAAATTGTCGGACACATAATGCTAACCAAAACCATAATAAAAGGAAGTGAGCAGACACCAGTCCTACTCCTAAGCCCTGTCAGCAGTCACCCCAACCATCGCAAGAAAGGCATCGGCGCAAGCCTAATAATAAAAGCCTTAAGCATCGCAAGAGACCTCGGTTACAAAGCCGTCTTTCTTTGCGGCGACCCCAACTACTACGGAAAGTTTGGTTTCAAGCCCGTGACTACATTTGGGCTAACTCACATGATGAAATACGAAGATCAATTCGTTATGGGGCGGGAGTTAACCAAAGATGCACTAAAAGATATAAACGGCACAATCGATATAGTATAAATCCAAAAACCGCGCTCTTAAAAACCGACAAATTTTATTAAGATATGATATACTTATTCAAGGCGAGTCCCGTGAGGACTCGTTTTTGAATTGCCGCTGTTGCTGCTAGCCCCTTGTACCTTGACAACTGAATATTTGCTAAAGTGTCGTTTTTTGCTGTCTCTCAAAAAATGTCTTTGAAGTTGCCTTAAACAACTAAAAAAGAAAAACCAAAATTATTAACAGGAGAACAACAAAAAATGATAAACTACAATCAATTTAAGAACATTAAAGAACTACAAAATATCGGCGTCAGTCAAGTGGAAATAGCCAAGAGGCTGGGCATTTGTCGAGACAGAGTCCGAGCTTGGTGGAACAAGTCCGAAGCAGACTTTTGGAGCGAGGATCGCAAAACAAACGGCGATATGGATAACTACCGAGCGTTTGTTTTGGATTTACTAAAGGTTTGCCCTCAAATCAGAGGGACTAACATCTACCTAAAACTACAAGAAAACTTTCCAGATTTCAGCGTTAAAATGCCCGCATTTTATAAGTTCGTCAAACAGCTTAGGGTAGAAAATGACCTAGAGCAGTTTGCCAAAAGAATTACTACGGCAAGAGAATCCTTGCCTGCGGGAGAAGAAATGCAGGTGGACTTCGGAGAGTTCAAAATGCGAACCATGTACGGAACTTGGGTCAAAGTCTATTTTGTGTGCTTTGTTTTAAGCTACAGCAACTTTCGCTTTATTCACTTTGAGCCAAAGCCCTTTACAACCGACAGCGCAATAACAGCGCACAATCACGCTTTCAAATATTTCGGCGGTCGGACAAAAAGAATCATGTATGACCTTGCAAGCGTTTTCGTCCAAAGCGAGAATTTCGGCAACATCATATTCGTAAAAAAGTGGGAGGAGTATGTCAGGAAGATCGGTTTCTCGGTAATTTACTGCAGACCTCACGACCCGCAAACAAAGCATTGAGCCACCTTTTTACTTCTTTTTTGACACGCACTATACCATACAAAGCCAAGATTGGAAGACCGCCGAATGCTCTTGATTTACCAAGTATAGCAGGGAACGCTAATAGGGCGGAGGATTTATTGGAGTTTTGTAAAGCCCCGAGAGCGAGAGGCGAAATATTAGAATATTTTGGATTGTCGCCAAAGTGCGGAGTATTACTTTTGTACAGTTACCTCAACCCACTAATTGAAGACGGCAGACTTACAATGACTAACCCAGAGTTTCAAGGTAGCCGATTGCAAAAGTTTATCACAGCAGAATTTGCTCCTAAAACTCTGCCAACATTTGAAGAGGTGATGAAGTATTGCAATGAGCCGAGAAGTTACAATGAGGTGGAAGATTATTTTGGACTAACAAGAAGTCAAGCAGTAAAATTGGCATACGCTTTGATTAGGAAAAACAAACTCAAAACAGTAAAGCCATCTTCGGCTGATGGTGGTAAAAAACTATTGACAGCCGAGAGCGGATATTTTGCAACGCAAGAAGAGCAACTGATAGAGTTTTGTCAAACACCTAAAGCACCCAAAGAGATAGCGGAGTTTTTAGGAATGAGCGTGTTTTGTTCGGATGCTTATATTATCCCACTTGTGGAAAAGGGAGTGATTAAATACGACCGACCACAAAAAGGAAAAACTCGCATAGGGATTAAGTATGTTAGTGCAAATGCAGATTGGGCAGTATTAAGCGAAGAGAGCCTTATAGAATTTTGCAAAACCCCTCGCACGAAGACCGAAATATTCAAGCATTTTAGGGTTAGTAATTTTTGGACGAATTATATAAATGACTTAGTAGACAAAGGTAAACTTATTACAAAATATCCGCTAGAATTAGTTTCAAGAAATAATTGTTATGTCGCACCTGACACCGAGGCGATTATATTAACCGAGAAAGCAGTAATGGATTTTTGTAGAATACCTAGAAGACGAAGAGAGATAGAAAAGCATTTTGGTTTGTTAGACTATTGTCAAAAAGAATATATCGACAACATGGTGGAAAAGAAATTGCTCAAAGGCGACAGCCCACACAAAGCGATGGCATATCAAAAACTTATATCAGCCGAGATGCAGGATACCCCAAAACTTTCAAAAGAAGAGATAATCAACTTCTGCCAAGAGCCGAAAAGTCGTAGCGAAATACTAAACCACTTTAATTTGACCGATATTTATTGGTACTTGATAGAAGATTATATCGACAGCGGACTGCTTGTAACAAGAGTGCCAAATTGCATAGGGCGAAAAGTGCAAAAGTATGTTTCACACAATTCTAATGCCGTAATTTTGACGGCAGATACGCTACTTGAGTTTTGCCAAACACCAAGGCTAAGAGACGAGATAAAAAGCCACTTTAATATTAGTGAACATCAAGTGTCAAAGTATGCAAGAGTGCTACAAGGAATGGGCAGGCTCAAAAAAGAGGCAACATACCAAAGGAGCGGAAAAGTGGAGGCAATACTGTACTCAACAGTTGCAGACAGTAAATGACGGCGATATAGCGAGTTGTAGCAGTCAAAGCAAGCAGGATAGATTTATGATGCCTAAATATATACAGGCAAATATACAAAGTCTAAAAGCCGTATAAGGTTTTTGGGCTTTTGTTTTATATATTTAGTTAAGAAAATGCTATAAATATACAGTTTATTCTTTGACAAACAAGCTCGTTTGTAGTAATATATAAGTGAAGTAGGAAAGGTTGCGGCAGTAAGGCAACTTTCACGCCTATGCTCGTTTTTGCGAGGGAGTGGTGTTGAGCCTATTTATTAGACCTCCTTTACAAGCAAAGGGTTGCTAAGGAGGCGACCAAAAATGAACAAAGACAATAAAACTACTAGATTTGATTATTCTAAAATTGAATCAAAAGCGGATACTCGTTACTGGGGTATTCACGAAGAAGAGGGTCGATTGCATATCGACACTAAGAGACACAAAAAAATATGTGAGAGTGAGGGCGTAGCAAGCGATATGCCCGAGGGGCTGTTTCGCAACAGGTCAACACCATATTTTATACCGCAACACAAGTCGAGGCACGATTACAGGTTTAATATCTTTCGTGACCTTATAGGTGGTTTAAGAGACGAATGGTTTTATGATATAAAGCCGTATATTGAGTTTGGCAAGCAAGGTCGCAAGTATGATAGGTTTGTAAAATCATATCCAGTTGTAGGCGAGCCAAATCCTAAAATCTCATACAAGGTATCCCCGTTGGGAGGCATTGAGTTTACGACCACGCCTTATGAGGGTTGTGATGATAATCCTTATGACGAACATAAAGATGAGGCAGGCAATATTCTGCAATTCTTTAATCACGATAAAGCAGCATATATCGAAAAGAGAAAACTAGCCAACATATTCAACTCACTTCAACTACACTTTATTCAAAAGTTAGCAATAGAAGTAAATCGAGCTTTGTTGATTGTTTGCAGTGAACTTGGCTATAAAGAGAAAGACTTTGGCTTAAAAGATTTTTTTGTCTTTTCCGATGGTTTAGCCAAGAGCAAAAAGAAGCCCAAAATTAAGACATTCACAAAGTATAATGCTTTTAACTTATTATTCAAATTAAATAATTTCTTAAAGCACAATACAGTGCAAGCATACGAAACGCTAAAAGATAATTACCCAGACAACATACTCAAAACGCAAAAAACGCCGTATGAAAATGGTATGTATGCAGCAGACTTTGTTTACTTGCAAGCAGATTACTTGGACAAAATATTTGATAAGTTGATAATATTCTTTGGCGAGTATTGCAAAAACATTCTAGGCGAGAATATAGAAGATGCTGATTGGAATTATGACGATTGGTTTAGTGATTTGTTGACAGAGAGCAACAGTACACAATAAATATCAAAGCTCACAGGGATTATCTTGTGAGCTTTTCTTTGTTGAACTTCAGTCTCATGAAAGATGTTGTGGACTTAAATCCAAATTGTTTGTAAAGGTTTTGGGAATCACGAGAACTTAATATGCCCATTAGACCTTGTAGTTTTTCATGGCTAACAATATAGTTCAGTAGTGATTTTCCTAATCCTAAACCACGCCATTTTTCATGAATTACGACATCACAAAGCCAATATGCAGTGCAGTAATCTGTCACACAGCGTGCAAAACCAATTTGAGTGTCACTTTCTTTATCAAACACGCCGAAGCAAAGCGAATTTGCAATGGATTGTTTTATGATGGATTCGGGTCTGTCTTTAGCCCAGTAAGTGCTACGAAGTAGGTTGATTACTTGGTCGACTTGTAAACTCTCTTGAGAGTCGCTAATGTGGTAGTTTTTATATTCTGTAAGCATTTTTTCTCCTTGTGTTATGGCGTTTGGCTATTTGTATGAGATTGATTATTGTAGGAATACTTTCGCAAATATCTATTGCCAACTTTAATATAGGCTTTTTAACTATAACACAGTCTGCCAAATAGTCAATAATTTTGTACATATCATCAATAATGAGGTCGGCAGCAAAGCCTAGGTGAGTGCAAAAAAGTTTAGCCAAGTATATTATTCCTTTTGGTAGTGCTTTAATAGCACTTTTTGCATAGTAAGGTCTCTTAATATGCTTGACGAAATTGCTGTCTTGATTAACTACATTTTTGAACCCTACAATTCTTTGGAAGAAATCATTTATATCATATATAAAATTTCCCCAAGTAATGTCTTTAGATATGATTGAAACTACTTCAGGTAGTAGTGTGGCAATTTCTTTGTGCATAGCTGGTGATAGTCTAAGTATAGCATTTTCTAAGCCTATCCCATTTATTATTCGGCTATCTGTTGATAATGGTTCAGCACCTAGTGCAATGGCATTTGCATCATTATAGCCACCGTCAAGAACATCAAGAACTATTTCAGGTATAGTTATTTTGCCAAGTTGTTTTTCAAGTTCTTCTTGAACAGCGCCTCGTTGAAAAAGAAAAGTTTTATCGTCAGCCAATTTGTTGATTGTTTTTTGTATTAAATTAGCACCATGTGTGCCGATTTGTTGACTGATTTCGTTAAGGACAGGTAATGAATTTATACGCTCCTTAGTTTTTAGCCTATTTAGCAAATCGGCGTTGCTTCCTTTTGTGCGCTTTAAGGCATAGTCTTTTCCTTTTAATGATGTGGACGCAAAGAAAGTTTCTAGTGATGTAAAGTTAGAAGAGGTGTAAAGTTTGTATTCGTAGTTGTCAGTGATGTTATTGAGGTTGCTTAGGGTGTTCATTCTTTCGTTCACATACTGGGTGGCAGGTTTAGACGATGTGAATCGTGGAGCAAACCCAATTTGCAAGCCACCAGTCATCCATATATCGCTATGTTGAATGAAGACACCAGTCTCTTGCAAAACACCAGTCAAAGAAACTGCTAATTTACCCTCATTTGAGCATATTGCTAATATATCGAATTTCAGTCTTTTATCGATTTCACATCGTGAGAGGTTTTTCTTTTCATTTATGCGGTGGTCGCCATAACTTAAATAGTGAATAGTTTTATTCATTTGTTTTCCTCCATGACACTTGACTCTAAGCGAGACAAATATATTATATCATATAAATATACTTGTTGTCAATACTTGGCATTGGGAAGAAACGGCAGTTCAAAAAAATAAATAGGCATAAGTTTTGGTGTTGTATTATTTGTTTTCTACAGAAAATTATGGTACACTTATTAGGTTGGTATGATAATTTTCAAATCTAAACAATGAGGTATATTTTACAAATGATAAGTAGAACATGGAGCGAAGAGCTGTGGCGACGCAACAGTGAAAAAGGAACTCTCGAGGAAGAGGTCGACATGATAAGAGGCTCGTTGCTGGCAAAGACAACGATGGCTTATAATTTTCTCGTTGATAATATGCAGAATACTTTGAGGATTGAAAATAGTCCGATACATTTAATTTCGGGCGAGGAGTTGATAGAGAATAATTTTAAGGAAGAGTGTCTTAGAATGATGCTTATTAACTATTCAGTAGTATTGATAGGAATGGGTAGGAATGATAAAGTGTCGCTATATAACGACCCAGCGTTTAAGGATAAGCCAGAAGTTGTGGAATTTTACGCAAAGAATAAGGAAAACATCAAACAGTTAAAAATGTTGAGGGATAAAATTTATTCTCATGTAGACCCAAATCTGCCGACATTACTTATTATGATGCCCTTAGAGTTTATTAAAGAATTGATATTATTTGTTACGAAGACAATAGGGATAGAGCGACCTAAAATAAGACCTCGTTAGCTGGAGGCGAGATGGAAGACATTTTATAGTGCTTTATTCTCGCAAAGCACTATAAAATGCTTGCATTTGTATATTCAAGTATGATACACTGTATGGGTCGGTAGAGATGTTATTCTAAAAAATCGACAAAAACTAAGGCAAGGAAGTATAGCACCGTTTTTTAGTAGACAAATTTAGAAAAAAACGCTATAATTATAGAGTATGGCTAAACCAGTTAGAATACCAAATCAAAATTTTACCACACAGGCGGACTTTTGTGAGATTGTACAAAGGGCAAGTTTTGCTGTACTTTCAAGACAAAAACTAAAGACGGTGGAATTATTTGCAGGAGCAGGCGGATTGGCACTCGGTCTTGAAAAAGCAGGGTTTGAGGCACTCTTACTTAATGACTTTGATAAATCGGCGTGCGAAACATTAAAACAAAATAATCCAAACTGGAATGTGGAGTGTGGCGATGTTGCCAAATTAGCGGATGAAGATTTGCTAACCAAGTTAAGTTTAGAGCGTGGCGAGTTGGACTTATTGTCGGGTGGTTATCCGTGCCAAGCGTTTAGTTACGCAGGCAAGGGACTGGGGATTGATGATGTCCGAGGCACAATGTTTTTTCATTACGCAAAAATATTAAAGCAGTTAATGCCAAGGATGTTTTTAGCAGAGAATGTGAGGGGTCTTGTTTCTCACGAGAATGGTAAAACGCTAGAGACTATGATTAAGGTATTTGAAGAGGTTGGATATAAGGTTGAGTATAAAGTTTTGAATGCTTGGAATTATGGTGTTGCTCAAAAGAGAGAGAGAATAGTTATTGTTGGAGTTCGCAAGGACTTAGACATCAAGTACGAGTTTCCAACACCGCATGAATATAAGCCTGTATTAAAAGATGTTCTGCAAGATGTGCCTAAATCGGCAGGAGCAAAATACCCAGAGAGTAAACGCAAGGTGCTAGACCTTGTGCCACAGGGCGGATGTTGGCGTGAATTGCCGGATGATATTGCTAAAAGTTTTATGGGTAAAAGCTATTACCTTGGCGGAGGCAGAACGGGCATGGCAAGAAGAATATCGTGGGAAGAGCCTAGTTTGACATTGACTTGCTCGCCTGCACAAAAGCAAACAGAGCGTTGCCACCCCGAAGAGACTAGACCGTTTACAGTAAGAGAGTACGCAAGAATACAATCGTTTCCAGACGAGTGGGAATTTAAGGGAACTGTAACAAATCAATATAAACAAATAGGGAACGCAGTTCCTGTTAATTTTGCAAAAGAAATAGGTTTATCAATAGCCAAAGCCCTTAGAGGAGAAAACAACTAATGTACCTAGAATTCATTACGGATGAAGACTTAGAAAAACATATCAAAAAGACTTTAGAATATTATCGCAACACAATCGAGAAGATTGACCTTGCGAAGTTTAATAGCAACATCGTTGACCCTATTAAATTGACTTTTGATTCAATCGTTTATGACAGAGGAATCGAATCTATAATCATAGATGAAATAGCTCGTCAAAGAGATAAGTCAAACACAAATGCTATTGGATTTTTCAATCAAGATATTTTTGAGTATATCAAGGGTTGCTCTTTGCCAGACAAAGGGTTTGATGTTGTTTTTGATAATGGCAAAAGAAGAATATATGTCGAACTGAAAAACAAACACAACACAATGAACTCGTCTTCATCTCAAAAGACTTATATGAGGATGCAGGCGAAACTACTAGAAGAGCCAGAGTGCGAGTGTTTTCTGGTTGAAGTAATTGCCAAGAAAAGTCAAAATGTAGCATGGTCAATGAGCCTTGATTCGGTCTCAACTAGAAATGATAAAATCCGCAGAGTTTCAATGGATAAATTTTATGAAGTCGTAACAGGCGACAAAGATGCCTTTATGAAACTTTGTAAAGTATTACCTAAGGTAATCAAGAAAGTTGTTAGTGCAACGCTAGCCAAAGAGCGAGAACAAGACACAGTTTTTGAAGAGTTGGCGGAAAAAGACAAAGACCTGTTAAAAGCACTTTATTTATTAGCATTCAAAACATACGAGGGCTTTAATAACTTTTAATTAAATGCAAAACCAAAGAGAAGAACTGAATAAACTCTCGCCTTATGTATGGCTTGGTAACAATGACCCTATAATGAAGAGGCTTGTGGAAAAACACGGGGAGTTGGCACTAAATAAAAGTGCTGACTTCTTTTTGGATTTAGCAAGTTCAATAGTCGGGCAGCAGTTATCCGTCAAGGCAGCAAGGACAATATGGGGCAGAGTTGAGGTGTTGCTAGGAGGCATAATAACGCCCGAGCGAGTTTTTGCCGTGGCAGACGAAGACTTGCGAGGAGCAGGACTGTCGACAGGCAAAACAAAGTATATCAAAAACTTAGCCGAGGCGGTTGTCAGCGGAACGCTTGAGTTAGATAAACTTAACGACCTAAGTGACGAAGAAATTATAAAGCAGTTGACCGCAGTCAAAGGAATAGGCAAGTGGACAGCGGAGATGTTCCTTATGTTTAGTCTTGCACGACCTAATGTATTTTCATTAGGCGATGTTGGGCTGTACAATTCAATGCGAAAACTGTACGGCGAAGACCTAAGTAAAGAGCAAATACTTGAAATAATAGCCAAGTGGCAACCATGGCAAACTTATGCTTGCCTATACTTGTGGCGAGACCTAGACAATGAGGGGGTAAAAATAAATGAGTAAAAAGCCAGTTACAAGTGTTGCGGAATATGTAAAACTGATAGCATCGTACAACACTGTTGATATTGACGGAACATTTTTTTATAGAGGGCAAGGTAAACATCATTCAGATGATATGAATGATGTCAATCAGCCACAAGCAAGTATTTTTAGAAAGTGCGATGAAATGCACGGGGTAAAGCAACTTTATGAGAAGAAGTATTATTATGAAGCCATTACAAGGTTTCCGCATGAGTTTGAGGGGTTGTCAAGCATTGACAGGCTTGCTAAGATGCAACACTATGGGTGGCCAACGAGGTTGCTTGATTTTACACGAAAACCATTAGTGGCTTTGTATTTTGCGTGTGAAGATGCAAACGAGCAGAATGATGGTATCGTGTATGTGGTTAAGGCGCAGTACAAAAAAGAATTAGAGGACGAGGGCTGTCATATTCTTTCTTATGATAGCGATAGGGCGTTGCTTTTGGGCTGTTTCTCAAGGCTAACAAAAAATGAGTATAATCGTATTAAAGATTTTGTAGAAGAACAAATGGCCGCCTTTGCAAAAAATAACAAAGGAAGCACTCAAATATCTTTGTCAAACGCTGATAGAGAGTATAGGATAAATCTTGATACTATTGATGCTAAAGGCGATGAAAAACTTAAAAGAGCGTTTTCAAAATTATATAGTGAGGCGGAAAGAGAGAGGGCGGCGTTTCGTGTTTTTGATACTAGGCCGCAGGATTTGTGGGATTCATTTATGTTGTCGCCTCAATCGCATAAAATGCAAAATGAGAGGTTAATGTTGCAAGATGGTGCATTTTGCATCATGGGGCTAAGTGGTAATGCAACCTCAAATAGTAGGTCAATAATTTTGAATAAGATTATAATCGACAAAAGCAAGAAAGTTGATTTGTTAAAAGATTTGAATGCACTAGGGGTAAACTACGCAACAATTTATGGAGACTTGTCAGCGGCAGCAAAGCAAGTGGATGCAAGAGTTGTTGCTAAATTAAAAGAAAAGAAATAGAGAAAAATCCGCCCACCGAGTAATCGGCAGGCGGATTTTTTATTGCTCTTCGTTTTCTTCTAGCCTCATAATATCCGTCAGGTCGCATTTTAGAGCAACGCAGATACGGATTAAAACTTCGGTGTTGATGTTAGCACTTTTATTTATCTTGGCGATTGTAGCCGAACTCAAGCCCGTTATTTTGGCTAGGGTATTCATAGACATATTTCTTTCTATGAGTAAGTGTTTTAATGGTTTATAACTAATTATCATTATTACTCCGCTTTAGAGAAACTTTTTTTCCAAGATTCTCCGAACAACTCGTCTCCATCTGCTAGTGTTAAGACAGTGTTATTATCAATTATAGTTTGTGCATTTCCTTTATAATTTTTCGTTTTGTCAAAGGCAACAAATATTTGTTTTTTGAACAAAGCGTATTTTTCTAAAATTCTGCTCATGTCTTCGGTATCAGTATGAACGAAAGCAATAGTGTCGTGAGCAATGGCAGGAAGAGGAGTGAGTTCTAACAGTGCCATATCTAGGAATATAAGGTTTTTCCAATTTGTCGCTGTACCTCTATCGGACGGCGTAGCGTAGGTGTACGATTTAGGACTAGCAATAATTAGTTGAGGAGGCTCGTCAGCGCCGTAAATATCTGCATTTAGTTTTGCAATAAGTGGGTTAATTTTATTTTCGATTAAAGAGGCTTGCTCCATAAAAAGTTTTGAATAAGTTGCTTCTAGGATTTTGATTTCCGCACTAACAGCAGTCAAACTTTCATATAAATCATTTTGAGCGCGAAGATTGTTTATTTGTAATTTAACGCTTGCGTATGATTCAAGCGTTGCCCGAGAGCGACCGCCAAGTTCAAGAGTTCTCATAGCATCTTCAACTCGAGCGATTTCAGCATCAGCCTCATCAATTACTTCACGAATAGAAGACATTGATGCAGTAAACTCGTTTTGTAAAATTGTAGACAATTTAGAGTGAAAAGATTCTATGCGTTTTAAGTTATCAACATTGATAGTGCAGTCTGGGAAGAATTGCTGTAATTCCTCAAAGTCTTCGGTTGTAGCAGGTTGACGGCTATCCGCAGCATTTTTGACAACCCACCATTGAGACCAAAGTCTTTTACGCTTGCTAACCAGTGAATCGTATTCGCCCCTTAGTTCAGCGGCTTTTTGAATTTCTTCGTCCGTGCGATTAAGCAAATCGTCCTTTCCGTGTTGAGCAATGCTTTCTAGTTTGACCTCAAGAGCGGAAAGTTGTTCTTCATTTTGAGCAAAAATTGTTTTAGATGGAACTACAACTACTTTTTCTTTTCCTGCCGCTTTTATGGCAGTTTTGTACTCATCTTTTTTCTTTAGATTTTCGGCGTGTTCTTTTAGCGTAGTATATGCGTTATTTAGTTGAAAAAATTTGACCAACGCATTTTTATCCTTGTCACCACTAAATCCAGACAGGGGTGCTTTTTCGTTAGATGTTTCACGATTATATATTCTAAAATAACGGCTTATGATTTCTCTAAAAGTAATATCGGGTAAATCAATAGAGTAGTGTGACTTTAGTCTTATGCAAAAGTCTTCTATATCAATAGTTTCTTGTGTTTCGTAATTTTCATTGCACACATCTACTTTATTGCTGTTATCGGTACTGCGTGAAAAATGGTGTTGAACATCATTAAAGAGAAAACAAAACTGAATAGTGTGATGACCAATTTTACCAACAATACTTTTATCCTTTACATAATCATTGCCACCAAATACAAAATCGACTATCAGCAAGAATGTTGACTTACCGATAGAATTGTCGCCAGTGCTATGACCTTGCACGACATTTAGTCCCTCATGGAATTTTATAGCACCACGAGGCGAGCCTTTTGATTTGAATTTATCACATTGTATTTCAAGTAGTAACATAGGTTAGCCTCCCATCATCAGTAAAGTCTATTTTATTAAGGGCAAAAAGACAAACAAGAATATCTGTAAAATCCGATACATCATCAAGTTGCGTTCTCATGGTATTGAATAAAGCAATAGGGGATAATGCTTGTTTTTGCAACGCCTTTAGCACAGCAGGAAACTTGGATATGACACTATCATTGTAGTGAATAACTTTGTTAGGTAATTTCATATATAAAACACCTCACAATTTTGCACGAAGAACGATGTCAAAATATCGCACGCTAATTTATTTGTAGTGCCACCCAAAGTGGCTATCCAAGCGCTTACTTGTTCGTATATTTGAGAGCGAGATAAGTCGGTTGCTTCAAATTGACTACTTGCATTTTGAACATTGGTGGTTAAACGGCGAACAAAAGAGGCGTTTGTTTTAGAAGCGGCTTTCAAAAGACCCTCAATAAAAACATAGTATTGTGTTACATGATACCTAATTTGACCTTTGAGAAGAAATTCGTCAGTTCCTATTTTTCTATCAATCACAAGTGGGTCGTGGCGGAGCGAAATATTTAATTGGTCTAAAGGTTGCGAAGATATTGCAGTAACTATATCAGTTAAAGCAGCCTCAACATCAGCACGGGGAACATTAGAATTGGCAGCAAGTATTTGTTCGCCATTTCTTTTTCTGCTTAAAATTAAATTATAGTCCTCAACAGTGCAAGCCGACAAATAGTTTTGTTCGCATGGGGTGCGACAAACCAAAACTTTGTTGGATATAGAATTTAGTGCATAAGTAGGGCGAGTAGCAGAGGTTAATGCTGTCGTTTGTGAGGCAGTAGGTTGTTGAGGGTAGATTTCTAAAATGGTATAGTCCTTTACTACATTAGTATTTCTTTGACGGACAACATTATTGCCACACATAGCACACTTATAAAACATTTGAGCAAGCAATAATGATTCAGTTTCAAAATTTGAGGTAGCAGTTGCCACAGTAGTAGCGACCTCCATTTGAACATCAATTTCATCTACAACTTTCTTTTTTGATGTTTTTGATGTCTCATTATTTTGATGCACGACATATAGGAAAAGCGTTGAAAGAAAAGTTGGCAGAGTTGCAAGGGTCGCCAAATCTAAAAATATTTGTTTGTCAGTTGCGATTATTGAAGTGTCATTACTCACAGCAAGTTTTAGTTTTTCAAGCAATTTGTTTCTAAGTGTAGAACCTGTGGCAGGAACGATATAATCACGGAAATATGTTTCTACGGCTGTGCTTGTTGCAGTCTTTGCCGCTTGCGTAACAGCAGGCGGAAGATTTCTCTTCTGATTCAAGAATTTATTACAATTTGTTTTATTGAGATTGAAAGTTAAACTTTTATCAATGGACTTAAAAATTAGCACAATGAAATCAAAATCATCGAGCGATGTAGTTTGTTTGATTGGTTTTGCATACGAGCCGAAATTTAGAGGCACAACATTCTCCTTTGCCAAAAAGTTGCCAATTTTCTGCCAATGTTGCATTCAAGTATTAGACTTATATAAGTGCTAATATAGAGGTGCGATGGCAAACGGGCGACATAACCATCTATATGATACTACAAATATACTGTTGATGTCAATAGATTTGCTTTATGATTGCGAAATTTGTCTTTGCAGAGTATTTAAGGAGGTACAAGCATTATGCAAGAAGTTAGAAGTCAAAGCGGCAAGTTGGTTTGCCGTGCAGATGGCAAAAGTAAGACTGTCGAGATAGTGATTAAAAACGAAATCACTCTTGTGCGTTTTACGGACGATGGACAAGTCGTTGTAGTAGGCAAGAAGTCTGCCGCCTAAAAAAGAGCGGACAAGCAGAAAACAAAACACAATTTAATATTTATTCCGTAGACCGCTAGACGGCAGGAGGCATCAAATTTTCAAGGTGCATTCTGCCGTCTTTTTTTGTTTACGGACATTGGTGGCTCTACGGATTTAACAACAAATTCAAGGAGTTATCAATAATGAAGAATTACAAATATAACACAAAATTAGGCAAACTTATCGACCCAGATAAAGTTAAGGACAAGAGCAAATTAAGTAACCCAGCTTTAATTGATATTAAGATGGGTGTAGCGGAGGCGGAGGCAATTTTTGAAATGCAACGCCAAGAGAACAGCAGCGAGTGCAAGAGAAAATATTATTGTACTAGGTCGCTAGACCTGTATAGCGAGAGCAACAGGGATGTTGGCAGCGAGGAGTTTAATCCTATCGAGATTATGATTAGAGCCGAAGAGGCGCAAGAGGACAAGCTGTCGCAGGCTTTGGTAACGCTGACGGCTAGGCAATTAGAGCTTGTCAAAATGTTACGCAAGGGTATGAGCGTGCCTCAAATTGCAGAGGCAAAAGGCAAGCACCACAGCAGTGTATATGAAATGCTCGAGGCTGTGCAAAAAAAGTTTTCTAAGTTTTTTTAGAAAATACCCCGAATTTTTGCCCTCATTTTCACAGTAAGTGCGAGGGCAAGAAATGCCACTCAAATAAAGTCATAAGGAGACTAGAATTAAAATGCAAGTAAAGCAAAGAAGAACAACGATTTGGCACGGGGATAATGGTAAGCCCATCCGAATCAAGACGACAACTACCCAAGAGAGGTATGTGGGCAGTATGGACGAGGCACTAGCAATCCTAAAAGAAAACAGGCTTAGTGATGTTACATTCGTTCAAAGAGCGGCGGAGGGCGTGGATAGTGTTTCTAAACAAAAGTAGAGTAGCGGAAGTATTGAAAAAAGATGGTATTGCTTTAGCCGAGCTAGCGGAGGAATTATGCGTAACTAGAGGCGAGGCATTAAGGTTAGTGGCGGGTACGCAAAGTTTGGAGTATCGCACGGCGCAGCTCTTAATGAACTTAATAGGCTTTGAAGATTTTGCCTATGTGGCAGAGAGCGAGGAGGTAAGAAGACTTGCAAGGAACATCAAAAAAGAGTTCGGGCGTCCTTTCCGTCACGCCATATAAGCACCAAGCCGAGGCAATAGAGTTTGCCTTAAACATTATGGGCTACGGGCGAGAGCCGCCAAAATCTAAGAGTTGTGCAGTGCTAGCAGAGATGGGAACGGGCAAGACGGTTATAACACTTGGCATTGCAGGAACTTTGTATAACGATGGGCATATCTCAAAAATGCTTGTTGTTGCGCCGCTTAGTATCTTGGGCGTATGGAAAAACGAGTTTGCAAAGTTTGCAAAATATCCATTCACGCTAGAAGTCTTGGAGGGCAGCAGGCAAAAGAAGCTCAAGGCGTTGGAGTTATTAAAAGCTTCGCCCCATAAGTTGCAGGTCGCCGTTATCAATTACGAGAGTGCCGTGAGCATTGAGGCAGAACTTAATGAGTGGCAGCCAGACCTTATTGTTTGTGACGAGAGTAGCAAGATTAAAGGGCATAATGCCAAGCGCAGTAAAGTGATGCACCGCTTAGGTAAAGTCGCTAAGCACAACATTATCCTTACAGGCACGCCCATAACCAACTCGCCCCTAGAGTTTTATAGCCAATATAAATTCTTGGACGAGAGTATTTTTGGCAAGAGCTACTTTGTTTTTAGGGCAAGGTACGCCATTATGGGCGGATATGGTATGCACCAAATTATAGGGTACAAAAACTTGGATGACCTAACAAGCAAAGCTCACGCCATAGCGTATCGCATTACAAAAGCGGAGGCGTTGGATTTGCCCGAGCAGGTGGATACAACTATGCCGTTAGTCTTAGAGCCACGAGCCGAGAGCGTATATCGCATGGTAGAACGAGAGAGCGTGGCGGAGTTAGAGAGCGGCGAAGTTACAGCGCCGAATGTTTTAACTAAGTTGCTACGCCTATCGCAAATAACGGGCGGATACCTAAAAAGCGATGACGGCGAGAGGGTGGAAGAAATAAGCCGAGCCAAGATGGATGCTTTGGAACACATACTCGGCGAGTGCTTAGAGGCAGGCAAAAAGTTAGTAGTGTTTGCTAGATTCATACCAGAGATTGATGCCATAACCAAAATGCTCCGTAAAAGTAATGTTGGCTACGCCTTAATAAAGGGCGATGTAAAAGACCGTCAAGCAGAGGTAGATAAGTTTCAACAAGACCCCGAGTGCAAAGTGTTTGTTGGGCAACTGCAAACAACGGGCATGGGGCTAACTCTAACCGCAGCCGACACGGCAGTGTTCTATAGCCTTTCATACAACTATGCTGATTACGAGCAAGCAAAGGCTCGCATACACCGCATAGGGCAAAAAAACCACTGCACATATATTCACTTAGTGGCAGACGGCACTGTGGACGAGAAAGTTATGGAGGCATTAAAATCCAAGAAAAACATGGCAGACCTAGTTGTAGACAACTGGCGAAGTCTATTCAAAACAGGAGGACAAAACAACTAAAAATGGAGCAAATTTATCTATTAGCCCAAAGTCTTGTCGAGGCAAGAGAGGCAAAGAAAAACGCCGAAGAGGCAGTAAAAAGTATCAACGCAGGCATTGAGGCAATCGAGGCGGAGCTTGTATCGCTTATGATGGATGACGAGTTGACGAGCTTCAAAAGAGACGGGGTGCTGTTTAGCCTAGTCAACAAAACTCATATATCCGCAGAGCCAACAAGAAAAGACGAATTGTGGGAGGCGATGAAAAAGCAAGGCTACGAGCATTTGTTTAGTATCAACGCCCAAACACTCGGTGGCGAGATTAAACGCCTTATGGAAGATAACGAGGGCGTAATGCCCGAATGGCTAGACGGCTTAGTAAAGCAGTTTGAAAAGCCGAGTATTCGTATTAAGAAATAAAACAACAAAATTAAAATCGGGGAGCAGGAACTCCCAAAAGGAAAACAAAACATTTATGAAAAATGAAATCGCAGTAAAAGAAGAGAGTGGCTTTTTAGTAGCCGCAAATGAAACCCTAGACATGGGCGAAGAGATGCAAGGGTTAAACCTAACCTTTGACCGTATCAAAGTACCAGCAGGCGGAGGCATTGCATACGAAGTGCCTAGCGACAATCCAGACGAGCCAGACAGCAAAAAAGAAATCAAGGCAGTCATCCTACACCACCACGCAGTGCAGACTTACTATGCTAGTGAATACAGCGGAGCAAGCGAGCCGCCAGACTGCTCAAGTTATGACGGCAAGCACGGGGTAGCCAGAGAAGACGGCGTTGTTACACCTTGCGCCACTTGCCCCAAAAATCAATTTGGAGCAGGCTACAAAGCAAAAGAGTGCAAGGCAAAACGCAGATTGTTTCTCTTACTAGAGGGCAACGCATTGCCAGTTATCCTTAATGTGCCTACCTCAAGCCTTAAAGAGTTTGGCAAGTTTATCACGAGGATTGTCGGCAAGCGTAAAAAGTCTTTTCAATTCGTAACTAAGTTTACTCTAAAAAAAGACCAGAACGCAGGCGGCATTGTTTACAGTAAAGTTGTCGCTAGTATCGACCGAGAACTGACGGATGAAGAACTAGCAGGCATCCTGCCGATGGTAGAGCAAGTCAAAGTTATGGCAACAAAAGTTACAAACACGGAGGACTAAGAGCAAGGGGCGAGCGTGGGCTACGGCTCACGCTTTAGCCGCCTCTTAAACAAAATTTATGGAATCAATATTTGAAAAAGTAAAGGAACGGGTCAAGATTAGCGAGGTGGTCGCAGCCTTTGGAATAACACTCAACCGAGCAGACAAAGGCTTGTGTCCTTTCCACGAAGAGCGAAATCCTAGTTTTTCTGTCAAGGATGCGGACGGCATTTTTAAGTGTTTTAGTTGCGATGTGAGTGGGGATATTTTTGACTTTGTATCAAGGCTTAAAAGTATCGAGGCACTAGAGGCGGCAGAGTTACTTGCAGATATGTTTGGCATAGACCGTTCGTGTAAACAAGCACCTAAGAAACTCGGGTCAACACCCGTCAAACCCTTAAAAGCCGAATGTGAGGCAAATGTGGGCGGTAAACAGCGTATTAAAGATTACCTAGAGAGGTGCAAAGAGAATGTAGCCAAGACTAATTACTTTGTTAGCCGTGGCTTGTCGCAAGAGGTAATCTCAAAATATTTCTTAGGATTTGACGAAGAAAAACGCCAAGCCATAATACCTTACTCGTCAAAACTTGACTACTACCAAGCAAGGAGTATCGAGAGCAAAAAGTTCTTTAAGCCCAAAACGGAAGAGGCAGGAGCAGAGCCAATTTGGAATAAAAATGCACTCGCAAGCAAGGGTGTTGTGTTCGTTGTGGAATCGCCAATTTGTGCGTTAAGCATTATCCAAAGCGGAGGCGAGGCAGTGTCAATAAACGGCACGGGAGCGCAGAAATTGATTGCAGAGGTTAAGTCAAAAAAGCCTAAGTGTATCTTGGCGTTGTCGCTAGACAATGACGAGGCAGGCAAAACCGCACAGCAGGAGTTAGCAAACCAACTCTATGAGTTAGGGGTAAGGTTTGTTGTTAGCAATATAGCAGGCGGACGAAAAGACCCGAATGAACTTTTAATGGCAAGCCCCAACATTTTAGTAAAAAATATCCAAGAGGCAGTGGTTACAGCTAAAAAAGAGTTCTCTAGCCTTAAAGGGTTATTCTCTGCAAAGGAATTACAGGGCAAGGTTATAAAGCCTATTCGCTGGATTGTGCGAGAGCTTCTGCCAGAGGGTTTGACCATAGTTTGCGCCCCGAGTAAGTACGGCAAGTCTTGGATGATGATGCAACTTTGTACAGCAGTTACTCAAGGTTTATCTTTCTTAGGATACAAAACCGAAGAGTGCGATTGTGTTTACTTTTCTTTAGAAGACAGCGAGCGGAGGTTTCAATCAAGGCTTAACAAAACGCTTGCAGGCAAAGTAGCACCGCACAATTTTTTCGGTAGTGTTACTTGCAAAACTATGGGCAACGGCTTTTTTGAGCAGATGGAAGAGTTGATGGCAACACACCCAAAGATAGGCTTAATCATAGTTGATACATTCCAAAAGATAAGAGGCGGACAGGGTAAAACTGAATCTGCGTATGCAGCGGATTATAGAGAGCTTAGTGAGTTTAAGGCTTTTGCCGACAAACACAGAGTCTGCGTATTGCTCGTCCACCACCTAAGAAAACAAATTGACGATGGTGACATTTTCAATATGATTAACGGCTCAACGGGCGTAATGGCGACAAGCGATACTTCTTGGATATTGGCTCGTAAAAAACGGAGCGACACCGACACAGCGTTTGTAGCCACAGGGCGTGATGTTAGCGATGTGGAGTTGGTGCTTAATCTCGACAAATCCTCGTTTCATTGGGGCGTTGTTGGCACAAAAGAAGACCAAGCATATCTAGCCGCAAGACGAGAATACGAGAGCAACCCTGTTATTATGACAATCAAATCTTTAGTAGATAAAAATCCTCATGGTTGGGGTGGCAAGTGCAGTGATATAAAACGCATGATTTACGAAGAGAGCGGAAAGTTATATCTAAAAAGCGTTGAGAGCATAGGTAAAGTTATCAATGGATACAGCGATAAACTGCTCGCAGATGGTATAGAACATAGGGTCGAGCGAGGCAAAAGACATTTCTTTGTTGCTAAGAAAAACTTAATTTTTGGTGGCTTTGAAACATAAAAACGGCGTTTTTTATACCGATACAACAGTAACAACAGGTACAACGGATACGCCTTTATAGTAAAAATATGAAATTTTAGACAACTACAACTGTACCAACCTATACAACCGATACACATACAAGCCCTCACTCCTCACGCGCGTGCGTGTCAAAAGCAGTAACGGGTACGGGATAAAGTGTTACTGTTGTTACGGTTGGTTAGGTTGTGTATGTCAAAAAAGGAAAAATCATTATGAGAGAAAATCAAATTATTAGCGCCATAAAGGCTTTCTTAAAAAGTATCCCAAATTGCTACTCATATAAAACGCACGGCGGATTTTATGGGTCGGCAGGTTTGCCAGACATTATTTGTTGTATAGGCGGAGCGTTTGTTGCGTTTGAGGTTAAGACCGATATAGGCAAGACTACAGCCTTGCAAGAGGCGTGTATACGCAAGATTATACAAGCAGGCGGAACGGCAGAGGTTGTGAGGTCGGTTGACGATGTACGGGCAGTTGTAGAAAAACTAACGGGAGGCGAGAGCAAGTGAAAAATCTAGTCTTACACAAAGTGAATATTACAGCAGAGGCTGTTTTTGATTACGAGCAGTGCTTGTTTATGAGAGAGCCAACGACCTGCAAGAATTGCCCAAGCAAGTGCGGCGGCGACTGGAATAAACCTTGTCCGCAGGACGAGCCAACGCTTAAATTTCCAAAAGCCGAGTACAGGCGAGAGTTAGAAGAATATATCTTCCGCCACAGGCATATCAAAAACAATCATTATTTTAGGTGCAAGTACCTAGACGAGCAGACGGGTGAAACGCTACTTTTGTTTATCCTAAAACGAAAGTTAGTGGCGTATGTCCAAAACTGGGATGTGGTTGGTATTATTCGTGCGGACGAATGGTGCGAAGAAAAAGAAGAGGACGGCGTTTATCGTAATTGGTACACGACAAGAATAAACGACCCGAGCGAATATGATTGGGTTGTAGAGTATCGCATCAAAAAAGAGTTAGAGGCAGTAGAAGAAAAACTAGAGGAGGTGTACAAGTTTGAATTTAAGCAAGAGAGGCAGTGCGAACATAACCGCAGGTTTGATAAGAAAAACGCTAAGAAGTCACAAGCACGATTGGCTGAAACTAAATGCGTTAGAGCAGAACTCGAATCAAGAAAAGCAATTCTCAAAGAGCGAATTAAACGACTTACGGGCAAGACTTGAGTTTATGGATGCGTGTATAAACGAGTTAAGCCCAGACCACAGGGAAGTGATAGAGGCAGTATTTTTTAGAAAACTAAAAGTGAGAGAGTTGGCGCAGGCGTTAGACATATCTTTTAGTTGGGCAGACAAACGAATTATACGGGCAGTTTCTGCTTTAGAAAAGCTGTATATCATAAAAAAACTTTAGCATTTCCCCCTATAGTGAGCGAAAGTGTGAGTGAAAATACGAGCGAAAATCGTGCATAGTAGTAATTAGGGGGTGTTAAGAAATGACTACACGACCCAAACCACAAGTGAGGGAGCAAAACGGCTCACGACCTAGAGAGGTGTTTTTGAATAGGGGCGACAGCTTGCTCCCTTAAAACTTGTGAAATCTTAAACGGAGGAATTAAACGCTTATGCCAAGAAAATCGCAACGACCGTGTGCATGGACAGGATGCGGACAACTCACATATAACCGCTATTGCGACAAGCACCAAAAAGAGGCTAATAGCCAGTATGAGAAAAACGGCAGAGACCATGAGGCAAGCAGGCACTACAACACAGGCAGATGGCAACGATTACGCAAATTGCAGTTGGCTAGAGAGCCTATGTGCAGGCACTGCAAAGAGCGAGGGCAACTCGTAAGAGCAAGCCATGCCGACCACATAATCGAGATAGCGGACGGCGGAAGCGTGTATGATTTAGACAACTTGCAATCGTTATGCAGGAGCTGTCATTCAACCAAAACTCTAAAAGAGAGAGCAAGACGAAACGCAAAGGGATAGGGGGAGCGGCATCCTTGAGAGCAAAAAGCCAGCCAACGAGAGGGCAGCCACACGCAAGTTGTCGCAAAATCAAGAAATCAAGTCAAGGGGCGCGCCGCCGCCGCACAAAAACGCCGCCCGAATGGCTAAAACCCCACGAAAACACGGCAAAATGCAATAAAACCGCCCACGCCGCCCTAAGAGCCAGTCGCAAAACCAAGACAAGGCATAATCAAGTTGAGGGGGAAATCAAGACGGGCAAAACGGGGCGGCAGGGCGAGCGGCGGCGAGGGCGGTTTTACACTTTTACAACTATACAGGATTTGCCGAAAACGGCAGGGAGGAGTTAAAACAATATGCCAAAACACGGCGGATATAGAGCAGGGTCAGGCAGACCCCCAAAGAGTGCGATGGAAAAAATGCTAGAGGGCAACCGAGGCAGGCGACCAATTAAGGTAGTAGATTTTGCGGAGGCAGATGTACTACCAAAAACGCCTGCCTCGTGGTTAAGCGAAAAAGGCAAAGAGATATACGGGAGCGTTTATGCGTGGTTAGAAAAGATAGGATGCCTCAAGGGCATAATGCCGAGCCACCTAGAAGAGTATGCCCATTGCAAGGCAAGGTGGCACGAGTGCGAAACGCAAAACACAAAGGTCGGGCTAGTGATTAGAGATGCCAACGGCAACCCGAGCCAGTCGCCTTATGTGGCACTTGCTAACAATTACCTAAAACAAAGCAACGAGGCATGGAGCAAAATTTATGTAGTAGTACGGGAGGCAAAACTCAAAGAATGGGATAGCCTAAGCCCAAATGACGACATAATGGAAAAGTTACTCGGCGGATAAAAAACTTAAAATACTGGCGTTTAATTCCTCGACTTAAAAAAGCAGGGTGCGGCATGATATATATGCCAACACGGCACACGAGGTAAATATATATGACAGGAAGACAAATAGGCAACAGCCGAAACGACACTAGGCAACCACGCCTACCAAAAGACCCTAAGAAGAGGGAACGAGAAATGGCGATACGAGAGTTTGCCAAAAACGGCGGAATGAGTATTCGGGTAGCAAGAATAATGCTAGAAGAGTACGAGGCAGACAACGCTGAAGATTGAAAACTAAAATTCAATAATACAACGCACCAAAAAGCACGGAATATAAGCCGTGCTTTTTGCGTTATAGGAGGTAACGCTTGATTAGAGCGATAGAATTATTTGCAGGCACGGGCGCACCGAGGCAGGCACTCAAGAATTTAGGCGTGCCTCACGAGGTAGTCGCTATTAGCGAGATAGACAAGTTCGCCGTGCAAAGTTACAACGCCCTGCACGGCGACACTAACAACTTAGGCGACATTACTCAAATAGAGGAATTGCCAAAGGCGGATTTATGGACTTATGGTTTTCCGTGCCAAGATATTAGTTTGGCAGGCAACAACAAAGGACTAGATAAAGGCAGCGGAACGAGGAGCGGATTACTTTGGGAGGTAGAGCGATTACTCTTAAAGGCAAGGGATAACGGCACACTGCCAAAATACCTGCTACTTGAAAATGTAAAAAACTTAATCGGCAAAAACCACAAGGCGAACTATGAAGCATGGCTCGCCTTTTTAAGTGGCTTGGGGTACACCACATACACCAAAGTGCTAAACGCCAAGAACTACGGCGTACCACAAAATAGGGAGCGAGTTTTTGGTGTGTCAATATTAGGCGACCACACGCCTTATGTCTTCCCCGAGCCAACACTGCTAGACAAACGGCTCAAAGATATTTTGGAAGACGAGGTAGACGAAAAATACTACCTTAAAGAATCCACAATTAAAAGCATTTTGTCTAGCACACACGGGTGCAGGCAAAAACTTATTCAAGACCAAAATGAGGTGTGTCGAACACTCGCCGCCCACGATGCCAAAGAGCAACGCTGTGTCGTTGTCGGCACAATAGACGAGGGCAAGTGGGGCAAGGTTACTGAAATGCACCAACGAGTTTATAGCCCAGAGGGATTGTCGCCGACAATTACTTCTTGTGGCGGAGGCAACCAAGAAAAAAAGATTGTTATGCTTACGCCCGACAACTGGTCGCACAAAGCAGGCGATGGCACAGCAACACGCAAACGCCGAGAGAGCGAACTTTGCCCAGCCCTGCAAGCAAGGGTAGGACATACGCAACAGTCTTATGTCAAAATTCAAGAGGCAACAATTATCGAGGATTTTTATCCCGACCGAGTGCGTTGCTTTAATAATACAGCTCCAACAATACGGGCAGGGCGTGAGGGGCTAAAGGTTGTAGCCCTACGAGGCAGGCAAGACGGCGGAGCGGAATACATCCAAACACTAGAAGAGAGAAAAGACGACTGCACAAATACTTTGACGAGCGTGAGTAAAGACAATATGGTGCTAGAGAATTGCACCATACGAAAACTAACCCCGACCGAGTGTTGGAGGCTTATGGGGTGGTGCGATTCGCAGATAGCCAAAGTCAAAGCAGTTATGAGTAATGCCCAGCTTTATCGCCAAGCAGGCAACGGAATAGTTGTTTCCGTTTTAGAGGCGATATTCAAAAATCTATTTAGAGGAGCAAACAATAGTGAAAACAATTAAAACCGCAGAATCGGTAAACATAGGACACCCCGACAAAACCTGCGATATTATAGCAGATGCCTTTTTGGACGAGGCACTAAGAAGAGACCCGTATGCACAAATGGCAGTTGAGTGTGCAATTAAAGATGACTTGACTTTTATTTACGGCGAAGCGACAACTTCTGCAAAAGTGGATTATATCGGCATTGCAGGCGAGGTGTTAAAACAGGTCGGCTACAAAAAGCCGTTTAGGATTATGCAACAAATTAGCGAGCAAAGCCCAGACATAGCTCAAGCCGTAAAGCACGAAGAAGTACGGGCGAATGACCAAGGCATTGTTTATGGTTATGCCACAAACGAAACACCCGAGTTTTTGCCGTTGCCACTTGTTGTCGCCCATAAACTTATGAGGCGATATGAAATCTTTAGACAAGGCAGAGCAGACTTTTTTGCAGATGCCAAAAGCCAAGTATCAATAGAGTATGACGGCGATAAGCCGATAGGCATTGTGTCAATACTTGTTTCAGCAAGCCACAGTGAAGAGCTAACCAAAGAAGAGATACGCACGATACTAAGCGATAATGTAATCACGCCAGTATTATGCGAGTACGCCGACCTATTGTGCGACACAACTCAAATCATAGTCAACCCAAGTGGTAAGTTTACACTGTGGGGCAGTTACGCCGACAGCGGATGCGTTGGTCGTAAAACACAGGTAGATAGTTATGGCGGATTAGCAAGGCACGGAGGCGGAGCGTTTAGTTCTAAGAGTGCTACAAAGGTAGACAGGAGCGGAGCATATTATGCAAGGTACGCAGCCAAGAATGTAGTGGCTCAAGGTTTAGCCGACAGGTGCGAAATTGGCGTTAGTTACGGCATAGGATTAGCCGAGCCATTAAGCCTAGAGATTGATTGTTTTGGTACGGAAAAACAACCGCTCAAAAAAGTGTATGAGTATGTAGTCAAAAACTTTAACTTTTGCCCGAGCAACATTATAAAAGAACTCGACCTACTAAAACCCGTATACAAAGCCACCGCTTGCTACGGGCATTTTGGCAGAGAAGAATTTGCATGGGAGCAGATAAAAGAAGATGAAAAAATTATCGCTAAAAAGCAGTCTGTTCCTCGACTTAAAAAGTCAAGTGCGGCATGATGTCTAATGCCAACAGGAGGGCAAAAATTTATGCAGACAAATCAACTACAAGAGTGGGTAAACAGTGGCGACACCGCACCACTTATATTAAAAGACAGCACAGTAATACGCATACCCAAAGACAAAGATTTTGACTACCTTTTCACTCAACGCCATTACAGCAGAGGCGGATTGATTGAGAGGGATAGAAAATTTGAGTACGGCGGAATTATCCGCAAGAGCGACAATGCACTTTATGACTTGCAATACGACCTAAGAGAGTATGATGAAATCAAAGGCGAACTTAGTGCCGAAAAGCTAAAAGACGAGATGCAGGGCTTAGTGCGAATGTTTATTGAAAAGACAATAAACAACGACCGTAAAAATCTTAGGATTAAAGAGATTAGCGACAAGCGTAGCCTTGAGCAACTAGGTTATTATATCCAATACGATGCCTACAAAGATGCTAGGCAGCTTTACTTAGAAAATGACGGAGGCGAGGCAAGAGGCTTTGTTTACAAAAATGACTACCGAGCTGATGCGTGGAAAGAGGCGACACTACTAGAATATATCCTAGACCCAACTAAGTATGTTGCAACGCAGGCGGCGGAATATATGAGAGACCGCCAAGAGCAAATGCTAGACAAGTTTTTGCGAGCCGATGCCATGTATGCCGAGTATGCTAAAATTCTAGCAACGCCCGAAAATAATATTCACACCTTACTAAAAATCCGCAAAGGACTAAGCACAGTGAGTGCCAAGCAAGTAACAATTACAATGATTGTGGGCGAAAAAGAACTAACATTCAAATACGATGCACAGCGCCTAACATGGGATTGTGAAAACAAGTTTTCTAGTTACGGAGCGGACAGGGACGGCAGGGATAAGCTAGAAGAAGCGATGGGCAGGGGCTGTAATGACTTTTGCCCCAAAAGCATTGTCCGCATAAACTACGGGCGAAATACTTTATACGAGGCGTAAAAATAATTAGTGATAATTAGAAATAATTACACAATTACAAATGATTAAAGATAATTAGACTAATTACAAAATAATTAGCAACCAAAAAGACGGCAACACCTAGCCGTCTTTTTACAATGCCAAGAGGAGGGCAACAAAAATATGTTTACAAGGGAAGACTTAAAGACCCTGCAAAATTTGCCGTTTGGCATGAAGATACAAAAATCAATAGCGAAGATTATTGAGTGGTATGTTAGACACGAGGGAAAAGTTTATTGCAGTTTTAGCGGAGGTAAAGACAGCACGGTTTTACTACACCTTATCCGCTCGCAATTCCCCGAAGTGCCTGCCGTGTTTGTAAACACAGGGCTAGAGTACCCAGAGGTTGTGGCTCATGTAAATACTTTTGACAATGTAACGATACTGCGCCCCAAGAAAAACTTTAGACAAGTTATAGGCGACCACGGCGTACCAGTAGTTAGTAAAGATGTCGCAGGCGTTATGTGTGCATACCGCCGAGGCAAGGAGTGGGCGGCGGAACGCTTGAGCGAGAACGCTAACGACTTTAGAAAAGGCTTGTATCGCAAATGGCACTTTCTAAAAGATGCCCCATTTAAGATTAGCAATATTTGTTGCTACCACATGAAAGAAGCTCCGCTCCATAAGTTCGCTAGGGCTACAGGGCTAAAGCCGTATGTCGGCACACTTGCCGCCGAGAGCAGGGTTAGAACGCAAGGATGGCTAAAGGTGGGTTGTAATTCCTTTACCACAGGCAAAAGAGCAAGAAGTGCGCCACTTAGTTTTTGGACGGAGGAAGATATTCTAGCGTATATAAAATACCATAACTTGCCGATTGCAAAAGTATACGGCGAGGTAGTAGATACGGACAAAGGACTAGCGACAACAGGGTGCGAGCGCACAGGTTGTATGTTTTGTTTATTCGGTTGCCACCTAGAAAAACAACCTAACCGCATTCAAAAAATGGCACTCACGCACCCAAAGCAATATGAGTATTGCCTAAGAGATTTTGAAGATGGAGGCTTGGGGCTTAGAAAAGTTATGGACTATGTAGGAATACCTTATGAAAATAAGGCGGAGCCTTAAAGGTCTCGCCCTACCAAGTAATCTATTGAAACATCAATATAATCAGCAAGTTCAACTAACATAGGAACTAAGGGCAGACTACCTCTTCGCCAATTACGCATATTAGAATCATTTATATGCGTATCTTTAACAACCTTGTACCAAGTAATGCCACGCTCTTTTAATACATCCATCAATCGTTTCGGGAACGGAGGCAGGTTGTTGTTTGGCGTGTATTTATCATCATCATTAGTCCTGCCAGATAAATAATCTAGCGAGCAGCCAAAGTGGTCGGCAAGACGAACGAACATCGGAAAAGTAGGGCAAGCCTTGCCCGTCTTCCATTGACTTATGGCATTAGGACTAATACCCAATTTTTGCCCGAATTTATAGTTTGGAAGATTATCGTCATAGAACATTAACTCCGTTAGTCGTTCACTAAATTTTGGTAACTCATTCATCGCATGACCTCAATTATTAAGTATAGGGATAAGTGTGAATAAATACTTGCATATACCTAACTTGCCCGTTACTTGTCGATTAAATATTTTTGACAAGTTGCGACAGGATATGGCAAATTGCAACAATAAAATAACGGGATAAGTAGGTATTTATAGTTGACATATACCTACTTATCCCGTTATACTTAAAGCGTGGTCACAAACACTAAAAACTAACAGGAGGTACTCATGCAAAATCCATCAATCAAATTAAGAGATGCCATAATCAAGGCATTAAAAGAAGACAAAGAATTTGCTGATATAACAGCAGTAGAGACAAACGGTTTTTTGGTAGCATTAGCGGATATAGCGATGCCAGACAAAAAAGGCGAGGCACAGGCGTTTAGGATAGCGATTGTTCCGTACAAGCCCGATTACAGTAAATTTACTTAGAAAGGGGCAATTATAATTATATCAAAAATCTAAGAAAAAGGCTGTCTGGACGCAGGCAGTCTTTTCAAATTGTTGGAGGAAATATATGTTAGACATTCAAAATATTAAGATAGGGCAACTAAAGCCCTATAAAAATAACCCACGCAAAAACGATGGTGCAGTGGATAAATTAGCCGAAACCATAAAAGAGTTTGGATTCAAAGTGCCTGTTATTATCGACAAAAATTTTGAGATTGTTGCAGGGCATACAAGAGTTAAGGCAGCAACAAAACTCGGGCTAGATAGCGTACCTTGTGTTGTGGCGGAGGATTTGACACCCGAGCAGGTCAAGGCATTTAGGCTTGTAGAAAATAAGAGTGCCGAGTGGAGCGAGTGGGATATGGATATGCTCGCCGCCGAGCTTAGTGAACTTAAAATGGATTTGACCCCTTTTGATTTTACACCGACCCAAAGTGTTAGCGAGCAGTACACAGCACACCCAAGTCTAAGAGATAAGTTTATTGTACCGCCATTTAGTATCCTAGATGCACGGCAGGGCGAGTGGCAAAAACGCAAGAAAAAGTGGCACGAGATTATCCAGAGCGGACACGGCAGAGAGATGGGCTTGCTAGGTCAAGGTTTACTAGACTTAGCGATAAAAATGAATAGCAAAAGTCTAACAGGCACAAGTATTTTTGACCCCGTGTTATGTGAGGTGCTACTGCATTGGTTTTGCCCTAAAGGCGGACGAGTAATAGACCCATTCGCAGGAGGCAGTGTGAGAGGCTTAATAACGGCTTTTACAGGCAGGAGCTATAACGGCGTTGACCTAAGCCAAGACCAAGTGGAGGCGAATAGAGAAAACTATGAGGCTGTAGCACACAACACCGATGTATACGGCGAGCCACTCAAAAAACCAAACTGGACACAGGGCGACAGCACCGAGATAGACAAACACATTACTGACGATGGCTACGATATGCTTTTAACCTGCCCACCTTACTTTGACCTTGAGCAATACAGCGATGACGAAAAAGACATAAGCAATATGAGTTATGAGGAGTTTTCAAAGGCGTACGAAACTATTTTATCTAAGGCAATCGCAAAGGTAAAGGATAACGGATTTATTGCCGTTGTGGTAGGCGAGGTTAGAGATAAAGACGGCAATTACCGAAATTTTATAGGCGACACAGTAGAGATTTGCAGGCGTGCAGAAGCAGAGTATTATAACGAAATTGTATTGATTACGATGCTCGGCAGTTTGCCAATTCGTATCCGCAGGCAGTTTGAGGCAGCGAGAAAAGTGGGCAACACGCACCAAAAGGCTCTTATCTTTTTCAAGAGTAGCGGAGGCGAGGCAGAGCTTAAAAACTACCTAGAAGATTTTAGCGACACAAGGGTCTTAACTCCGATGCGCCAGAGCGTGCTAGTTTTCCTAAAAGGCAAGCCCGTCAAGCAGAGCGACATTGAAAAATACGAGTTTAATGTTTTCTAAAAAACTTCAAATATTGCCGTTTATCTCCTCGACTTAAAAAACGCAGTGCGGCATGATAATGATGCTCCTGCCGAGCAGGAGCAAAGAGAGGCAATTATGATAACAAAACAAACAAGAGAATTAAAAATCGCATTCAAAAAGACGGCGAGAAGAGCATTAGAAAACGAATTTGGTTTTGCACCTAAAAACCTAGACGACATTGAAATATATGACGGCAACGGGCGTAGCGAATTTAAGTTTAAGGTAAAGGGCAAGGCATATCAATTCAAAAGTTATATTACCGACCATAACTTTGAGCCTGCACCAGACGGCATAGCAGTTTGGGTAGGAGCAGGCACAATTAAAAGATTGGAGGATGTAGCATAATGGCAAACGATGTAATAGAAAAAGCAAGAGAAGAGTACAGGGCAATCGCTATGGAATTAGCGACCCCTGCAACCACTCCCGAAATGATAGAAACATTTGTCGAGCAGATGATGGATGTTTATCTTACACACAACGCTGAAGAAATTCTAAAAGCCGAGCAAGGCAAGATGCACGGCGAGCGAGTAAAAGCAGGCAAAGCATTCAAAAGAGGAGGCAACCAAAATGGCTAAGTATGTTTTAACAAGCGACAAGCAAATAGGCATTGTCAAATATTCGTATAAGGACAAAACGGACGAAGAGGTTCTTAAAATGATGCAAGAAAACGAGCCAGATGCAAACTGGACGAGTTGTACAAAGATACCACGAGGCAAGCACAGTTGCAGGTATTGTGGCAGTATCGCAGAGGGAACTTATGAGGATTTGCTCTGCGAGGACTGCCGTTCTACTTTTGGGCATTCGCTGTTTAGCGAGTTATAGGAGGCGACAAATTATGATGACTATAGTTTTAGAGAATAGAAAAATCCAAACCAATATGTATCAAACTCGGGGCGTGGCAGTGGCGATAGAAGAGTGCATTGTTTTTGCAGGCGAGATTATGTCGGCGATGCAAAAGTATCTTAAAGGCGACTGGGGCGACACTTGCAGTGAGGACTGCCAAGCAAACACTGATGCCCTAGAGAGCGGAGCAAGGCTTTTTGCCGTTTATAAAACAAGCAAAGGCAAGGTGTATATTATTACCGAAGTGGATAGGACGATTACAACGATTCTATTTGCAAGCGAGTATTAGGGGGGGGGCGACAAGTAATGCAACAAGGAATTTGTCCAAAGTGCGACAGTGACGATTTAGATTATTCACCCGTAAAGACCGATGACGGAGGGGTGCATTATTCTTGGGAGTGCGGAGGTTGTGGGGCTAAAGGCAACGAATATTATACTATAGAATTTAGCCATCACGAAATTGTAGACACAGGAGGCGACAACAAATGAGAAAGCAAAGAGAGACCAAAACAGGCGGATTATTAGGCAGGACAATATTTGAGCATTACGACCACGAGTTGTATGTGACGGAATACGAGTTTGGTCAAAATTACACGCTTGAGTGCGAAATGTGCAAAGAGGTGCTTTGCTGGAGCGAAAACCCACGCTCAAAGATGTATAAGGTGCTAAAAGACCTATATAAGAGACAAGAGGCAAACCATGCAGGCAAAATATTCTTTAGTAGAATAGGCGGAAGATACGGCACACTTAACTGGAGCGAGAGTGATACTGATTCAATAGAGGTTTATCGCACGAGATTTTTGTATTAAAAAAAACTACAAAAAACTTTTTCTTTTAGCGTTTAATTCCTCGACATAAAAAGTATCGTGCGGCATGATATGTCTACGCTCGGGTCGGGCGAAAAAACAAAAAGAGGCAATACAATTATGGCAACAACAAACTGCACAATATGCAAAACACAAATTAAGGGATACGGGCATAACGCAAGTCCGATAGCAAAGAACGGCACTGCCTGCGACAAATGCAACGCAAGCCACATAGTGCCGACACGAATGGCACTGATGGGAGTGTCAAGCCCTTTAGAGGCAGCAAGCCTAGTGGCAAGCGAGGTACACTTAATCAAGACAATCTATGGAACGGAGGTGGCAGCGTAATGACGGCAACTAAAAAATGGTTTCTTGGCAAAAGAGACAATCCACAATTAAAAGAGTTTTACTATAAAATCTTTGGCAGGATTAACCGCCAAGAACAGGTACGAGCAGAAAATCCATCTTACGGCACAATGACCTTGACGGGCTTTGAAACGAGAGAGGCTTTGATGGATGAGGTGCAACGGCTAAGAGGCGAGGGCTTAAAAGTAAGCGTATCAGCCAACTGCAAAGGGATGTTTTAAGACAAAAGGGCGATAAGCCCTTTTGTTAGTGGAGGCACAATGAAAAACGAAAATCACGAAGAAAAAATCCTTGTTACCTTTGGCGAAAAACAACGCTATATGACAAAGGTAGCTTTAGAAAAGCACAGGCATAACTACAAAAATCGAGGGGCGAATTTGTTTAATCGCCTTGAGATTTATATGCTCCCAAAAGAGGAGCGAAAAGAACTGCTAAAGATACTTGAAATTTTGGAAGATAAAACGGGATACGAAAACGACAATGTATCGGCGTTATTAGATTGCTTAACAAGCAATTTTGATAGCGATGGATATGTTTATATCGGGAGGCTTAAATGACACAACTAACGAAAGACTTATTTGCCGAGGCGAGAAAGTTGTACCCAAAAGGCACGAGGGTCGAATTAAAAGAAAAGATGCAAGACCCACACACCAAACTAAAAGCAGGCGACAAAGCCACAGTACAGTTTGTAGACGACAGCGGAACTGTTCACTGCCGTTGGGATAACGGCGAGGGCTTGGGGCTTATAATCGGCGTAGATGCGTTTAAGGTTATAGAATAAAATAATAGGAGGCGACAGTTTGAAAAAAGCAAACTTTAACGAGGCGATGGCTGATAGGGCTGTCGCTTTTGTCAATCAATTAAAACACACCAAAGGAGTGTGGCACGGGAAAAACTTTGAATTGCTGCCTTGGCAAGACAAAATCATACGGGAGTTATTTGGCACTGTCAAAGATAACGGCTATCGCCAATACACCACAAGTTATGTCGAGATACCCAAAAAGCAAGGCAAGAGCGAGCTAGCAGCCGCCGTTGCGTTATATCTAACTTGTGGCGATGGCGAACACGGAGCGGAGGTTTATGGCTGTGCCGCCGACAGAGCGCAGGCGAGTATCGTTTTTGATGTAGCCGTTGGCATGATAGAGCAATGCCCTGCACTCAAAAAGCGTTGCAAAGTAATCCCGAGCCAAAAGCGGATAGTGTACAAACCGCTTAATTCGTTTTATCAAGTATTATCGGCAGAGAGTTACTCTAAGCACGGGCTGAATGTTCACGGCGTTATTTTTGACGAATTACACGCTCAACCCAACAGGGCTTTGTACGATGTAATGTTACACGGCTCGGGCGATGCTAGAAAACAACCGCTGTATTTTCTTATAACCACAGCAGGCACTGACCGCAATTCTATATGTTGGGAAGTCCACCAAAAAGCAAAAGATATTTTGGCAGGCAGGAAGAATGACCCGAGTTTTTATCCTGTTATATACGGCATAGAAGATAATGACGACTGGACTAGCGAGGCGATATGGGCAAAGGCAAATCCAAGTTTAGGTACGACAGTAGATGTAGATAAACTCCGCACAGCGTTTAATAGTGCCAAAGAAAACCCTGCGGAGGAAAACTTGTTTAGGCAATTAAGACTTAATCAATGGGTAAAACAATCGGTGCGATGGATGCCGATGGATAAGTGGGATTTATGTAGCACCCCAGTTTGTCCAGACCATTTGCGAGGCAGGGCGTGCTACGCAGGGTTAGACTTATCTAGCACAACCGACCTAACCTCGCTTGTTTTAGTTTTTCTACCCGACACGGAGGGAGGCAAGTTTGAGGTGTTGCCGTATTTTTGGCTACCAGAGGAAACGCTAGCGTTGCGAGTTAGGCGAGACCATGTGCCTTATGATGTATGGGAGCGTAAAAAACTAATCCATACAACGCAGGGCAATGTCCTGCATTATGGTTTTATAGAAAAGTTTATCGAGAATTTGAGCAAAGAATACAACATAAAAGAAATTGTCTTTGATAGGTGGGGAGCAAGACACTTTGCCCAAAACCTAGAAGACTTAGGCTTTACGATGGTAGAGTTTGGGCAAGGATACAAAGATATGTCGCCACCTACAAAGGAGCTTATGAGGCTCACGCTTGAGGGCAAAATCGCCCACGGCGGACACGAGGTTTTGCGTTGGAATATGGACAATGTTTATGTCCGCACCGACCCAGCAGGCAACATCAAGCCCGACAAAGAAAAATCCACCGAAAAGATAGACGGAGCAATCTCACTTATAATGGCACTTAGCCGAGCCTTATCCGCCAAGAACACCGAATCAGTTTATAACACAAGGGGGTTATTCATTATCTAATATGGGATTATTTAACTTTTTGAAACGGAGGACACGAGCCTCACCGACACATGAGGGCAGAAGTGCAAAACTTGAAGACTTTATACGAGGGGCAGACATAGTAGATGGCAGTATGAGCCATGCAGGCGTTAATGTTGACGAAGATACCGCACTAAAGATTAGCGCCGTTTATGCTTGCGTAAAAGTTATAAGCGAAACTGTGGCGAGCCTGCCACTTAAACTACTCAAAGAAGAAGAAAACGGCGACAAGCAAAAAGCCAAGCACCACCCGTTATATGCGTTATTAGCCGACAGCCCAAATGCCGAGATGTCGGCTTTTACATTTAGGGAACTGCTTATGACAAACCTATTGTTATGGGGCAACGCTTATGCCCATATCCGCAGGAACAGGCAAGGGCAGATAGTAGAGCTTACTCCGCTAGAGGCAAAACGGATGGAGGTGGTGCGAGAGCCGAGCAGTCGCAACTTACGCTACCGCTACACCTGCGAAGACACTAGCCAAACAATCGAATACCGTCCACGGCAAATCCTGCATATACCAGCTTTCACATTTGACGGCGTTGTAGGAGTATCGCCCATAACTTACGCAAGAGAGGCGATGGGGTTATCGCTCGCCACGCAGGAATTTGGTGCAAGGTGGTTTGGCAGTGGTGCAAGACCTAGCGGAGTGTTAGAACACCCAAGCAGCATAAAAGACCCCGAGCGTATAAGAGAGGGGTGGAATAAGGTTTATCAAGGCACGGCAAATAGCCACAAGGTGGCAGTGCTAGAAGAGGGGCTGACATATAAGAGCATAGGAATGTCGCCAGACGACAGCCAGTTTTTGGAGACAAGGCAATTTCAACTAACAGAGATTTGCCGCATCTTTAGAGTGCCGCCCCACATGATAGGCGACCTAAGCCGTAGTACCTTTAGCAACATAGAACACCAAAGCATTGACTTTGTTGTTCATACGATTCGCCCATGGCTAGTGCGTATCGAGCAGGCGATAAGGCGGAGTTTACTAACCGACACCGAGCGGACAATCTACAGCCCTAAGTTTAAGGTAGACGGATTACTGCGTGGGGATTTTAATTCTCGTATGCAGGGCTACGCTACCGCTCGTCAAAACGGGTGGATGAGCGCCAACGAGATACGGGCGTTAGAGGATATGAATCGCATACCAAACGGAGGCGATGAATTTTTGGTCAACGGCAATATGGTGCCTGAAGACTATAACAAACTAAACCAAAAGGAGGAATTATCCATAAAAAATGAGCAAGACAAATAACATACGAGGGCAACCGCTAGAGAGGCGAGCCATGACCCTCAAGGAATTAAGGGTTAGCGAGAGCGAGGGCAAAGACACCCACATTGAGGGTTATGCAAGCGTTTTTGACAGTTGGAGCGAAACTTTAGGGGGCGAATTGCCGTTTAGAGAAAAGGTGGTAAAGGGTTGTTTTGCCGAGAGTATCGCCAATGACGACATACGGGCGTTATACAACCACGACCCTAATTATGTTCTTGGCCGTAACAAAGCAGGCACACTGGAACTCGCTGAAGACGATAAGGGCTTGTATGTAAAAATTAAGCCACCAAAGGCGCAGTGGGCAAAAGACCTTATGCACTCCATTAAGCGAGGCGATGTGGACAGTATGAGTTTTGGCTTTAGCGTAATAATCGACAAATGGTATCCAGACGAGAGCGGAGGCGTTGATGTTAGAGAACTAATTAAGGTTAAACTCTACGATGTTTCGCCCGTAACTTTCCCTGCGTACCCTGCAACCGAGTGCGATGTTAGGAGCATATACGACAAGCGCCAACACCTAAAAGCCGAAGAGGCGGCAAAGACCGCCGAGGCAAGCAAACTAAAACAACAAAAAATAGAAGCTCTAAAAAGAGCAATCTTGGAGGAATAAAAAATTGAAAAGAAAAGAAATTGTGGCACGATTAAAAGATGCCCAACTTAGAGGCAAAAACATTTTGTCTAAATCCGAGCAACGAGAACTCACGGACGAAGACATAGCGGCACTAGATAAAATCAAGGTAGAGATAGATAAGTACAAAAAACTCTTGGATTGTATCAAAGACTTTGATGCGACCGATACACCAGCGGAGGAAGAAAACTCGGGCGACACAGCAGACGACAAAGAAGAAGACCCCGAGCCACCAAAAGCCGACCCTGCCAAAAAGGAAGAAAAGAGTTTTAGAAACTTGGGCGACCAAATGATGGCAGTGTATCGTGCAAGTCAGCCCGGTGCAAGAATAGATAGCAGGCTTAGCACAAGAAGTGCATCAGGACTTAACGCCACCAACGCAAGCGATGGTGGTTTTTTAGTTGAAACGCAGTTTGTAAAAGACCTACTAAAACGCACTTATGATACGGGCATACTAGCAAGCAGGTGCAAAAAGATACCGCTAACCACCAACGCTAACTCTATTAAGATTAACGCCGTTGACGAAATCTCAAGAGCCAACGGCAGTAGGTGGGGCGGACTGCAAACCTATTGGGAAAACGAGGCAGACCAGTTTTCAGCAAGTAAGCCTAAGTTTAGGCAGATGGAATTGTCGCTTAAAAAGCTCACAGGGCTTTGTTATGTAACGGACGAATTATTGCAAGATGCGGCAGCTTTAGAAAAAGTTATAAAGGACGGGTTTGCCGAAGAGTTTGGCTTTAAGATGGACGATGTAATCCTTAGAGGCAGTGGCGCAGGTCAACCGCTTGGTATCCTTAACAGCGATGCCCTAGTTAAGGTAGATAAAGAGAAAAACCAAACAGCAAAAATTACTGTCGAGAATATCGTCAAAATGTGGTCAAGAATGTGGAGTAGAAGTCGTAGCAACGCTGTATGGTTTATTAACCCCGAGATAGAGCCACTACTTTATACGCTAGTTGTCGGCGACAAGCCTGTGTATATCCCAGCAGGCTCTATGGCAAACGCACCTTACGGAACGCTACTAGGTAGACCCGTTGTTGCGCTAGAGCAGTGTAGCGAGTTAGGCGAGGCAGGCGATATAATCCTAGCCGACCTATCGCAATACCTACTAATCGACAAAGGCGGCATCAACACGGCAAGCAGTATCCATGTAAGATTTTTGTATGACGAGGCAGTGTTTAGGTTTATCTACCGAGTAGACGGGCAGCCCGTTTGGAACAAAGCACTCAAACCATACAAAGGCGATGCGACCGTTTCGCCGTTTATAACCCTAGCCAAAAGAGGAGGAACTAACTAATGGCAGTAATAAGAAATTTAGATATAAGGGTGCTAGAACACCCGTCCGCAATATTCAATGCGGAAATTAAAACCGACCCCGTAAAGCTATATAGTGGGCAAGCGGCACACTTTGTTGTTACAACAGGCGAGGGAACGGTGCAGGCATTAACCGCTAGCGTATACGGCGTTAGAGGCGAGGGCGAGCCGATTTTATTAAGGACAACCGAAATACGCATAGGCGATAATGCCGAAAACAAAATCGTCTTTGCCGCAAGAGAACTAGCCCATCACGAGTTAGACAGCGTGTATTTATCTATCCCAAGCGGAGGCGATGCAACAATGCTCGGCACGATAATAGCAGTATTAACTAACGAGAGGTTTAGCTCATAAGGGGGTAGCAAATATGCCAACCTTACAAGAGATTAAAGATTATTTGGGAGTAGACGGGGGTCATAACGACCCCCTCTTACTTTCTCAAATTGAAACAGCGAGAGAGCTTGTCGAGAGCGTTTTGCGTTTTCAAATTGCTAAAATCCAGCCCCTGCCACACTTAGTAAAAGAGGCAATCAAATTTGCTGTTGCGTATATATTTACGCACCGAGAGCAGGCGGATTTATCCTTTTTAGATAAGTCACTCCGCACGATGCTTAATAGCCTTAGACGGGAGGTGTTTTAGTTGAAACAAAGACCTAGAATACAAAAGGACAAAAAGATAGCCGTGTTTAAGACCGCTGTACGCAGTGTGTGGGGTTATGAGAAAGTCTTCAAGACTTACTTGCAAGCGCAAGAGCAAGCAGGGCTATGGGCGTATGCTCGGCACTTGAGTGGAGCGGAGCAGTTGCAAGCACGGCAAAAGCAGAGTAACGAAACGGCGAAATTTGTTGTATCGTTTAGCCCAAAAATAACGACAGACTTGTATATAGAGTTTAACGGCACTACCTACAAAGTGGCATCAATAGACCCTTATGAGTACAACAAAACCGATTTAGAGATACGGGCGGAAGAGATTAGTCCGCCGACATTTGACGAGGTGGAATATGAAGAATATTGATGCACGCAGGCTCGCTCGAGAAGATATAAGAAAAGCCCTGCGAGCGGCAGGACTGCTAGATGGTATATCCTTGCAGGCACAGCAACTACAAAACGAAACCCGTCCTTGCTTTTGGCGAGGAGTGGTGCGAGACCCAGTAGCACGGCAAAAGGACATTTATGTTACTTGGCATATCCCGTCTAGCGACACTGCCGAGAGGGCAGATGATAAAACCTTTTTGCGTGAGGTTATTCTTGCTGTGGATATTTTTTCAAAACGCTCTTTTGAATCGGAGGCAAACCACAAAATGCTTGATAGGCTTGAAACCGCTTTTGACGAGGCAGGATTTGAAGTGGAGTTTGCAGACGAGCAGTATGAAGAAAACACGCAACTTTTTCACTACCCACTCACACTACACAAATTATATGGAGGAACTAAAATTTGAGTAATTCAACAAACACAAGCCAATTATATGAAGTTGGCAATCGGCGATTTTTTGCCGCCTCACTTAATCCTAACGGCACATTTGGCACAAAAGAATACCACGAGGGGCTTATGGAGGTAAACATAGAATTTACTAGCGAGGTAACGGATTTATCCGCAGATGACGACCCAAGTTTTGTGCGCCTATCTAGCCCACTTATGGGCGAGGGTACTGTCAAATTTGCTGTATTGCCTTTTGCAGTATATGCTAAGTTTTTTGATGTATCGGTAGATGCCAACGGAGCAGTGGTTATAAAATCCACCGCCAAAACAAAGGAACTCGCTTTTGGATTTTATTCTAGCGTGGGCGATGGCAGCGAGAGTATGTTCACGATGTATCGTGCAGTTTTTGCTTTGCCTGCACTTGCCACAATCTCCTTTGACGGCACAGCGATAAGAGACCTAACTCTTAATGTAAAGGTGTATCCATATCGCTACACAGCGGCAAACAACCAACCCGACACAGTAACCTACACAATATTAAATAGTGCAATGAATACTGCAATTTGGCAACGAGTGCAAGACATTATCTATGTGCCAGATATGACAGTGCCACCTGCATAACAAAAAGGAGCAATATGCAAAAATACGGATTAGTTAAAACTCTAAAAGACGGCGACCACGAGATTAAACTCGTGGGCAACGCCTTTACATTTATCTTATACAAATCTTACTTTGGTAAAGACTTACTTAATGATATAGTAACCTTTGCTCAAAAGAACAGCGAGGCAGTCAAACTCGACCCAAATGACATAACGCTAGAAAACCTTGGCGGAATTTCTTTTGACACCGAGTTTATCCTTAATTTAATAGCCGCCCTAATGGCTACGGCACAATACCCAAACAAGCCAGACATAGGCGAACTTATTATGGGCATACCGCCACACTTTCTAACAGAGCCACAAATCATATCCGATGTGCTAGAATTTCTAAGCCTGTTTGTTGCCTCAAAAAAGCCGCAGGGGAACAGTCGCAAATAGCGGCGTTCCCCGATAAAGCTAACGATAGCGACTTTACCACGCAACTATTATATTCTTCTATCAAGTGTGGGCTTGCTGTAAACATAGCAGATTTAGGCTTGAATGTCCTACACGATTTAGTGGCGTATTCGGCAAAGATTGATGCCGAGGCGTTAAAGAGTAGCGGAGGGGCAACAGGCGGAACTAAGTCGCCACCAATGAATCTAGCAGGTCTAACAAAACTCGGGAGGATGCGAGGCTAATGGACGGCGTAACCAAAGAGCTAATAGAATACTTGATGAGCATAGGCGACATGGCAGGCAAAAGCAAAGAGGTAATAATGCAGCAGGTCGACATAGAGGCGGAGGCGCTTAGAGAGCAACTATTCAAAACAACCCCACGCCGATATGGCGACTTGGTGCGAAGTCTACAAAAAATAATCGTCACCAACCGCCACAACTGGTACGGCTACCGCCTAGAATTTGCAGGGAGCAATGTGGCAGGAGTGCCGTACCAGAAGATAGCAAACATCTTAAATTTCGGCTCTAGCACCATCAAAGGCACACGGTTTATTAGTAAAGCAATTCGCACCCTACGAGGCATGGACGAGCGCATAGCCAAAAGGTTTGAAGAAGAGGCAGAAAAAAACTCCTAAAACCACCTGATTTTGTTTGACACCACTTATTTGTATAGTGTAAAATAACATATAGACAATCGTCTATATGACACTTGTCAAAAACAACTTATGCAAATACAATACGGACACGGCGAATACGCTATAATATTCAAAGCAATGGGCGATGAGACAAGGCTCAAAATTTTGTCAATGCTTACAAGGGGTCAAACTTGTGCCTGCAAGATTTTGGAAGCGTTTAATTTTACCCAGCCAACATTATCTTACCACATGAGGCAACTAACTGACAGTGGGTTGGTTGAAGCAGAAAAGCGAGGCAAATGGGTGCATTACTCAATCTGCAAAGAGAGAGTAGACCTAATAGCCGAATTTATAAACGCCGTATCAAAAATAGATGTTTGCAAAGGGGAGAATTGCTAATGAGTAAATGTTCAAGCGTGAAAGAGTGTGCCTGCCCAAAGGTAGAATGCCTAAACCACTCTAAATGCTGTGCTTGCGTGATAAAGCACCGAGAGACCGACAGTCTGCCTTTTTGTTTGTTTTTAGACAATGGAGGCGATAAGTCAATACAAAATTATTACAAAGTGCTAAAACAGCGTTTTGAAAGCGAGGATAAAAAATGAAGCCAAGAGTAAGAATGAACAACTGCTTTGCAAGTCAAAGTGTATGCACAGCGATAAAATGCTGTCCGACAAAGGCAATTAGTTATATTGAGGCCAGTGAGCCAATCTTAGATAAGGTGCTAAATTGCAACTGTAACGACCCAAACCGAGAGGGCAAAGTGCCTGTAACTTGCACCGCTGGCGGCTGTAGCGACACAGGTTGCGGAAGTAACGATTTGTATGCTTGCGGAGGCAACCCTCACGGGCGTATTATTATTGACTACAATAAGTGCGTAGAGTGTGGGCTGTGTGCAAAAGAATGTTGTGGCAGTGCAATAGATATGGTAAAAGACTTGTCGTAAGAGCCGACAAAAGGTAATTGCTGTAGTAGTGGCTGTTGCTAACAAAATTTAATAATTTAGATATTCAAACGCATTTCTTTTAGAGATGCGTTTTTTCTATGCCAAAACAAGGAGGACAGAGGATGGCAACAAAGGTCGGGCGGAGTCTGTCCGAGATAGATAATAAGGTTAGGGCGTTAAGCCAGAGCATAAAAGAGAGTACAAAAAAGACTAAGGAGCTTGACCGCACACTAAAACTTGACCCACGCAATACGCAAGTAGCCGCCCAACAAATGAGGGCTTTGGGTCAGCAAATCGGGCAGGCGACACAGCAGGTGGCATTACTCAAGCAACGCCAAGCGGAGGCTAATCGGGAGTTGCAACAGGGCAACATTACAGAGGCGGAGTTTAAGAAAATTGAGGCAAGCGTACAGGCGGCAGAGTTGCAGTTGCAACGATTCAATGCACAACTTCGCAATGTGCAAAGGGCGCAGGTGGATAGGCTTGCTAATCAATTTAATAAAGTCACACGCAGTTTGCAACAAGCCCAAAGAGCGGCACAAACATTTTCTCGCATTGCAATGGGCTTGGTTGCTGTTGTTGCAGGGGCGATAACAGCATTCACAAGACACGCAACAACGCTAGCGGATTTGGCAGATGCCTACGATATGTGCATAGAACGCCTGCAACGCAAGCGAGGAGTTTTTGCAGATGTAACGGGCAGTGCAGATAATTTTAATAGAAGTCTTGACCGTCTTAATAATCGCCTTAATCGCATAACGCTTGGCACGGGTATCGCTTACGAGAGGATACTCGCTCATATAGGAGTAGCAAGCCGAGATGCAGAGGGGCGGACACGCTCGCTCGCCGATGTGTATGACGAGGTAATCGCAGCACTTAGAGAGATGGAAGATATTCAAATGCGAAACCGACTAGCGTACGAATTATTTGGCGAAGAGGCAATACACATTATAGAGATTTTGGAGTTGTGTATCGAAGAGTATGAGCGATTAAAGCAAGCACAGTACGAGGCGAATATCATAAGCGAAGAGCAGGCGGAGGCAGCGAGAGCTGTGCAGGAGGCGTGGGATGAAGTACGGAAAGAATTTATAATGACAGGGGCAGAGCTTGCAACAAGTTTATTGCCCCTTATCCAAACGCTAGCCGAGCTTATAAAAAACTTTCTACTACCAATCCTAACAACTGTCGCCGAGTGGTTTGCAGGAATGTCGCCTTGGCAGCAGGGCTTTATGATATTCCTATTATTCCTTGTGATGTTCCTCCCAAAACTTATAGTAATGGGCAAAGGTGTCGCAATGATAATCCGCAAAATCGCCTTAGCCAAGAAAAAGGCAGCAGTAGGAGCAAAAGCATTAAGTATAGCATCCACACCACTGCAACCAATCTTGCTAGCAGTGGCGGCAGTAATACTAATACTTGCAACACTATTCGCTTTCCTTACAGGGCGTAGCCGAGAGTTATCAAGTACGATGGATAGACAAACAGGCTCGCTTAATCGCTTAGGCAATGCTTATGACGATTTAGGCACGAATGTCGCCCACAATACAAACCAAGTATCACAAAACCACAACCGCACTAGCGCCGATGTAAATGTAACGATAGATGCACGAGGCGACACACCAATAAGTCAAGAGAACGCCGAACTTGTGGCGGACATTTTGGCAGAGCGGATAAATAAAGAGTTGGGAGGAAAAATATAATGCCAAAGCAACAAAGAAGATTTTGGTTAGTAAATGCAAGCGGAGCAGTGTGGGATTTGACAAGCAACAGTGAGGCAACGGCAAACGCCAACTTTATGTACGCACCGCAGGGCTTAGGTATCCGCACAAGGGTAAATAGTTTTAGCGTTGACAATACCTACTTTGTAGAAAACTTATCTACCCAGACACAAACAATTCAAGGCGTGCTAATTTTTTACGGGTACGAGCATTTTAGTCAATTTGTAGATTTTGTAGGCAACATCAACACCGATACAAGACTACGGCTTTGTTACAGCACGGACGGCACAACTCACGCCACACCAAACAACAAACCGTGGTATAAAGAAGTCTTAATAACTGACCTACGCAAAGAAGAGATAGATAGGCATTACGCAGTATTGCGTGTGCCTATTTCTTTTACGGCATTATCCCGTTGGAAACAAGACATAGAGATAACGCTAGAATTAGCACGAACAGGAACGCCCCTAACTTTCCCTTATGTGTATCCGTATTTTTTCGGTGGCAGTAACAACATGGCTGTCGAGATAGTCAATAACGGCTTGCCGACAAGTGCAAGGATACGCACGGAGGGCATAACCGACACGCCGTTGTTTCGTCTTATACGAGATGGCAAGATTTTGTCGCAAGCAAAATACCATCTTACAGTTGGGGCTAATCAGCATCTTGTTATAGACAGCGACCCTGCTAATCAAGAGGCGGCACTCTATACACAAAACGGCAACAACCTAATCCGTGAAGATGTCTATAATGCAGGCGAGGCGGATTATGCGTTTGCAAATTTTATATCAATCCCGAGCGGAACGAGTTGGTTTTTGGCAAGCGCGACAAATGCAAATTTTGGGAGGGTACAAGTCAGCATGAGTTGGCTAAAAGAATTGTTATGACAAGATACAAAATATACGACCGCTTAACGCTAGAATTAAGAGATAGCGGAGTGGTGCGAGATTATGTTGTGGACTTAGATTATTTGACCAACAATAACTCAACAATGCGCCTAGTGCGAGAGAGTAAAGGTTTTAAGGGCGACATTCTAGCGATTAGCGAGGGAGTAGACCTAATCGCTTTGGGCGTAATAACGGCAATAGACAACACGGAACTGCGTATACAATTTAAGCACATGAAAGAATTGTTTAACGATTCAATCTTAAATGTCTTTAAGTGGACGGGTCTGCTAGACAAAAAGTTTGATGCCGTGCAGGGGTTAAGAGTGCTAATAGAATACGCCTTTATAAACACCACTGACAGCCTCCGCAGGCTACCGCTAACCATCCGCACCTTTGGGCAAAACCTAAACGCCGTGTGGATAGACGACAGCGATACAATTGATATGCAGTATTTTATTGATTGGTGTTTTGACCATTACAATATTTATATCAACTGCGATATTGACTTTGCTAACAAGCGAATAATAGTGGATATTATTAAAAACGACACCGAGGGGCTTATCTTAAAAGACAATATAAAGTTATCTAAACCCGAGTTTGACAGCCAAGAGTTGCCCCGAGAGAACAGGGCTTTGCTATTCAATAAGTACACAGGGGTAATCGTTAATAGTTGGTTTTTGTTACAAAATAACACGCTAACAACAAACGCCAACCACCCACAAAGGCTTTATCCCGTATCCACACGCCATGTCGAGTGGGATGAAGTGGATGCGATAAGAGAGGGATACACTCAAGAAGATTTAGTCAAAAGCGAGATTCAAGGCAATGTCTACAACCACTGCGTACAGGTGCAACTAGCCAAAAAGCAAACAATGATGCCTGCACGGCGATTTAACTACGGCGACCAAGTGCGAATTGTGTACGAGGGCAGGAGTTACGATACAATCTTCACAGGTCTAAAATTTAGAAAAGACAATCCATTCTACACCTGCATATTCGGTCACGCTCGCATAGACTTTACCGACCGAATGAAGATATTCAATAAAAGACAATACCAAAGGAGGACTTAAAATGGGATTTTTCTTAAAAGGCTTGGGAGACCCAGCTACAGGGCATAACGAGATTTTGCCCAGCTTTGATGCAGCGATATATGCGTTTCTAGCCCAGAACGCAGGAGGCGTATGCAACAGCGGAGCAAACTTTGCCGCCACCACAACCGATAGGGGCGTGAGTATCAATAGCGGATTATGTTATGTAAACGGCTACTTTGGTATGAGCGATAGCCCTACAATACTCAACTTTAATTTCCCGAGTGGCTCGGCACAATTTGCTAGAGTATTCGCAGAAGTTAATTTATCCGTTACACCGCATAGGTTTAGCGTTAGGGCAACCAATCAATCAACATCTAGCAACATACAACTTACGCAAGATAATCTAAGTATAGCCGCAAGCGGACTGCATCAAATACCGCTGTTTTTGGTGCAACTCAATAACAATCGCACCATAACAATAACCGACCAACGCAATATGCTACATCGTATCGCAGAGGCTCAAAACGCCGTTCACTTAACAGGCAGTATAGCCAACGCCGCCACAGCCACAACGCAGACGGCGAATAACAATTCTACCCGAGTAGCGACAACCGCATACGCCGACAGGGCGGCACAAAATGCCTTAAATATAACCACCGCCTCTATCGTTGGTGGCAATGGCACTGTTAGGAGGCAGGGCAATTTTGTCATTCTTAACGGCACAGGCACAGCAGGTGTCGTGCCAGAGGGCTTTCGTCCACGGGCGACAGTAGCGATAGGGGCGAACGCAGGGTTGAGTGGGCAAGCGATGGCACAGTGGCCAGAGATGACCAATGTGTCGGGAGCAGTTATGGGTAGTGTAACAGCGGCAGGCGTTATAAGTATCGCAGGGCAAGTTATGGGCAGTGGTAGCAATATCGCTGTTTTTGCAGGCATAAGCGGAACAGTAACTTATAACGGAGGATGGGAGGTTTAAGTGAAGAATTTAGACAATAGGAGGATTTGCCGACAATGGCACAAATAAAAATACGGTTATTAAGTAACCGAAGAAACCAAGTAGAAATGGCAAACCGCCATAAACTTATAGCAGGCGAGAATTTATCCACTGCAATAAGAGTAGAGTATCCACCCGAGTTTGAGAGCCACTCAAAGAGGGTGGATTTTCTTAACGAGCGAGGCGAGAAATGGACGATAGGATTATATACGCCCGAGTTTAACGATTACGACATAGACTTTGACCGCTTAAAATTGAGCTTCAAACTCCCAAACGAGGTAACAGTAGACGGCGAATTGACAGTGCAGTTTTTGGCGTATTTACCTCACGAGCATATTATAACGCCGTTTGATGTCGTATCGTTTGTAATAGAGCGAGGCATTATGTTTGGTAAGCGCAGAGCGCAAGACAACCCAGATTTGCTTGTTAGGAGTTTTGAGCATTCAGTTTGGGCAGTAGATACAGTCCGTCAAGCCGTTAAGGATGTAAGGGAGGCAGAGGGCGTAGCCAACGAGGCTTTGGAGGTTGCGGAGGAGGCGTTGGCACTTAGCAAAGATGCCAAAGATTTATCCATGCTAGCCGAGAGCCACGCCCTAGAGGCAAGAGGCGATGCCAACGCAAGTGCGTTGTCTGCTCAAATTGCAGAAGAAAAAGCAATAGAGGCTTTAGAGAGTGCAGAGCAGGCAGAGGCAAATTCTCTCGAGGCAAAAGACCAAGCAACGCAAGCACAAGAGGCAGCAAGCGAGGCACAGCACCAAGCAACGCTGTCGGCAGGCAGTGCAAGTGAGGCTCGTGAGGATTTGGCGACAAGTAAAGAGTTGGTGGCAGAGGCAATGCAACAAGCCACCAATTCTGCTAACAGTGCAAGCGAGGCAGTACAACTAGCGGAGGATATAAAGGCAGTGGCAGTAGCCACAACCGAAGAGGCACTCACGCTTATTGCTAGTGCAGAAGCCCAAGCAACAGCCAGTGCAGATTCAGCAAGTCAAGCCTTAGCAAGGGCAGAGGCGGCAGAGACAAGTGCAGTCAATGCTCAAGCTCAAGCTACCAACGCCAACCAACGGGCAACTGATGCAGAGCAGGCGGCAAGCAACTCGGCACAGTCTGCAAGTCAATCCGCCCAATCTGTTTTAGACAGCGAGGCAAAAGTTGCAAAGGCTCTAGCTTTAGTGCAAGAGGCAAATGCTAGTGCAACAGCCTCTAAAAATTCAGTTAGCCAAGCCGAGCAATCTGCCCTAGATGCAAAAGCAAGTGCCGTTGTAGCGGAGGCTCAAGCGACACAAGCGGCGACAAATTCTGCTAGTGCCTTGACCCGAGCGGAGGCGGCAGAGGCGAGTGCAAGCAGTGCCAACACTAGGGCAGGCAATGCAGAAACCTCTGCAAGCCTAGCCCGAGAGGCAGCCGATACCGCCGAGGCAATGGCGATACAATCAGCAAGCAATGCTAATCTTTCAGCTCAATCTGCAAGCGTAGCGGAGGCAACAGCAACCAATGCCGCCAACATGGCTAACACCGCCATGACCCAAGCAACGCTCGCAAGAGAGGCAGGTCAAGCAAGTGCAGTTAGTGCAGGTATAGCAGAGGAGCGAGCGACAGCCGCCGTGCAGTTAGCTCAAGTTGCCACCGACAAAGCAACGCTTAGTAAGCAAGCAACGATAGATTCAGCCAATAGCGCCGAGCAAGCAAAAGTGTCCGCTCAAGCAGTTGAAGACGGTGTAGCACTTGCAAACACTCGTGCCAACAACGCCGAGGCAAGTGCAACGGCGGCACAGCAGTCAGCGAGTAATGCGGAGGCGAGTGCGACACAAGCCCAAGCAAGTGCAAGCACAGCCCAGACCCAAGCGACCAATTCTGCTAACTCTGCCGCCCAAGCAAATACAAGAGCAGGCAACGCAGAGGCGAGTGCAAGCAGTGCTAACACTCGGGCTACTAATGCCGAAACCGCAGCCACCCAAGCACAAGCAAGTGCGACAGCCGCTCAAACATCAGCGAGCAACGCACAAGCTAGTGCCAACACGGCAAGCACGCAGGCAACCAATTCTGCCAACAGCTCGGCAAGTGCAAACATCCGAGCCACAGCCGCAGAGACAGCGGCGACCAACGCCCAAAACTCGGCACAAGTGGCACAGCAGGCGGCAATAGATGCTGCCAACAACGCAGGCACTCGGGTAACAGTAGGCGGAGTGTTTCAACCAAACTTTAACGCCGACACTCGTATCGCCAACTCGGCAGGTGCAGTCACTAACACGCATATCGCCAACAATGCTGTTCGCAATAACCATATTATAGATGCAGGTGTAACAGCGGCAAAGATAGGTGCAGGGGCAGTAACGGCTAGCCATATAGCAGACGGCAATGTTACTAATACCAAAATTGCAACCAACGCTGTCCGCACAGCACATATTCAAGATGCCCAAGTAACCGCCCAAAAAATGGCGAGTAATGCGTTTACAGCAGTGCCGAATATCTCAACTGTTTTTGCAACGCCCGATAATGCCAACACCAACGGACTTAATGCAGGCAGTGCGAGGCGGATATACCAAACATTAAATTTGCCAACCACAACTACGGGAGTACCCGACTGGCCTGTAAACTTTAATGATGTAACAATCCCCGGAACTTATCTTTATACCAACACGCAATACTCTATGATTACAAGCCTCAACGCTCCCGACTGGTCAAGGTTTGGCTCAAGCAACAGTCGAGCAGTTCTAACAGTAATGAATACGCACCTAAGCGGAATATTTCAAGAACTAACAGCATGGAGCGGAACTGCAACGCAGGGCGTGGCAAAATGGATGAGGTCAAGGGCTAACGCAAGCAGTTGGTCTTCGTGGGTGGAGGCAGGCAATTCAGCAGGATTGTCGGTTTTGCAAACGCAAGTCAATACTGTTCAAACAACAGCCAACAGTGCAAACGCCACTGCAACATCAGCGGCAAATGTCGTAAACGAAATTCAAGCAAGGTTTGGTCAAACCGCAGGAACGGATACGGATGCCAACAGTGTTATTCACTCAAGGATATTCACAGCCAACAACGCTATCAGCCATAACTTGCCGACAGGTCTTGCTCAAGGCGTATTACTAAGTATGGCACGCAATACCACAGTAAATGCCCAGCTTTATATGCCTGCTACCAACGCAACCGAGAATAATGGTAGAGCGTTTGTTAGAGCAAAGGGAGCAAGCACCACTCACAGCACATGGCGAGAACTATTGACTGCACCGCAGTGGGCTAGCGGACAAACGGGTTTTATTCGGTTTGTTAATGGCTTTCAGTTAGCATGGGGTCGCATTAGTTTTGCAGCCAATCAACCGCAAAACACTTGGACTTATCCAAGAGCTTTTACAAATATATTTCAAGTCCAAATGACAGCGTGCAGTGCAAGCACGCCTGCCGCTTTTTCAAATATAACTATGAGTAATTCAAGTATAACTCTTAGAACAAATTTTCCAAACGCTCACGCCTGTATGCTTTTTGCAATAGGCAGAGCCGACAGTTAATCAATAAAAAATTTATAGGAGTAACCAATTATGCCAAAAAAAGAAAAAGAGCCAACGGCTCACGAAGAACTGCGACTAGCCCCCGAGGCAGTCGCAGAGCAGATAGAACTAGACCCTCCGCAAGTGAGGGTTTTTTCAATCAACGAAGACCAATCCATTATTAAAGGCGGACAAGTGTTTGTAAGCGTCACGGAATTTCTAACCATAGAAGACCGAGACCGCCATACAGCAAGACACCCAATCATGCACTTAATGGCGGCATCCGTCCACGAGGCAATCGCCCAAGACCACACTTTGCAAAACACGCTATATCCGTTAGTTCAACGCATACTGCTCCAAGAGCAAATGCTGTCAAGCATAGCAGAGTTTGAGCCACTTATCCCTTTCGGCTTTGACCCCTCGTGGATTCTACAACCAATCCGCATAGTAGGCGACAGCCTAATCCCAACGGGCAACTTTGACCCACAACCAATAACAAGACAGTTTTTAATAAACCAGTTGCAATGTGCAGTCGGACACGACATCTGCAACTGTAGATAAGCGCAACAAGCGCATGGAGGAATAACAATTTGACTGAAATATTAGTAGCAATAATTTGCACAGTAATAACCGCATTAAGCGGAGCGATACTATATTTTCTGCAACGCCACTTTAAGCGAGTAGAAAAATATACCGAAGATGCAGACGAGAGGCGTACAAGAAAAGACCTACTTGTCTTAAAATCTCTCAAGGCTATAGGCGACTTAACAGTCGCAAACGCCACCGCCATACGAGACGGAAAAACAAATGGATGCACAAAAAAGGCACTAGCCGACTACGAAAGCGTTGAAACCGAACTCAACGCTTTTTTGCTAGAGAGTGCAGTAAAAAAGGTAAACAAGAAATAAGGGGAGGAATTGAATGCCACGAAAAAAGTATTACAAGTCTAAGAAAATAATAGAGACCTATGACTACCTCCCACCGCCGAGGAGCAGAGTCTATGCCAACTCAACTATTATAAAAGAAGAGCCTGTAAAAGTGGGAGGCAACAAATATCTTATGCGGACACTTTCCTGTGGAGGCATAGAGTTAGTTCGCTACGACCACACAGCCAACAAGTGGGCAGTGCTTTGCTTTAGCGGAATAGAGACACAGGCGGAGGCGGCATAAATAATTAGAGAAATTAGCGATAATTAGACTAATTTTAGATAATTAGCCATAGTTAGAGATAATGACAACTAATTACTACAATTAGCGACAATTAAAAAAATTATGGCTAATTAGAGCAATGTCAAAATAATTAGAGAGGGCGAGGCAACAATAAAAGTTGTTTCGCCCTTTCTTCATTTTATCGCAAGTCTTCGCTGGACTTGTTTACAAGCTCTGCGGCATGATGTGTCTGCCGCTTGGGTGGCAATAAAATTAGGAGATTGATTATATGCAATTACAACAACAAACACAAACAAGACCTAGAGCAGTTTTGCTCTATAGGGCATCTAGCAAGATGCAAACTGACAGCGAAAACGACATACCACTACAAAGAAATATCCTAAAGCCGTGGGCAGATAAGCAATGGGATTTTGTAAAAGAATTTGTGGAGGGAGGCGTTTCAGGATACAAGGTTTCTGCCGCCAATAGAGATGCCTTGATAGAAATTAAGGCAATGGCAGAGAGAAAAGAATTTGATGTCTTGGGAATTTATATGAGCGACCGCTTGGGTCGTATAGCGGACGAAACTCCATTAGTTGTTTCATTTTTGAATAGCCATGGCATTAAAATTGTTTCATACTGCGAGGGCGAAATTTCTGCCGTAAACCATACGGATAAACTTTTAACATATATTCGCTACTGGCAAGCGGAGGGCGAGAGTTTGAAAACGGCAGCTCGTTGTAGAGATGCCGCCAAGCAAAATGCCCTAAGAGGTGCATGGTATGGAGGGAGCGTGCCTTTTGGTTACCACCTTGTTTCAAGAGGCACACTAAATTACAAAGGCAGGCCGATTTTTGATATTGAAATAGACCCAGAGCAATCTAAGACAGTAAAAGAGATTTTTAGACTTTATGGCAAAGAAAACTATGGCTCAAGAATGTTGGCACAAGAGCTTAACGACAGAGAGCTTTTGGGTAACAACGGCAAACTATGGACTTCATCGCATTTGACAAGATTTTTAAGACACCCGTTATATGCAGGAGTGCTGGTGCTTAACAGGAAGAGAAAAGTTGACGAAAAGGATAGAGTAAAATCGCCTGTAATACCACATTTACAAATTATATCCACCGAAGACTGGAATGAGGTGCAAAAGAAAATTGATGCCAACCGAGGCAACCAAAGACCACCGACAAGGTTTGGCAAACTTCTTCTAACTGGCTTTACTTTTTGCGGACAATGTGGCGAAAAGATAACAAGCATTACTTCAATCCATAATACCAAAGCAGGCAACCCTAATGAAATTGACCATAAAAAGCATAAGTATAGGTGCAGGCGATATTATACACCCGTTACGGCTCGTCCTCGTTGCGAAACTTCTTCATGGCGTTCTGGCGATATTGACGATTTAGTAATACAGGATGCAAAAGAATTTTTGCTAAGTACCGACAAAGAGGCACTGGCAACATCGCATGAAACCGAAGTGAGACTAAGGCTTGAAGAGGCAACAGCAAGACACAGCAAGGCAAGTCAAGAGGTAGATAAAAAAGAGCGTGAGGTTGCTAAGATTAAAGAAGAGGTGGTAAAAGCACTTGTAGGCGATAGTACATTTAGTCAAGACACCTTATCTCAAATACTGATAACAAAAGAGAGAGAATTGCTAGAGGCAAATAGAATGCTTGATGTCGCCCAAGAAGAAGTTTTCCAAATTGATACTGAACTAAATATGTATGCAATAATTAAGGAAGAGGCAGCAGGATGGGCAGAGCGATTTGACGAGGCAAGCACAGCTGATAAAAAATCTATGCTTATAAACATCATAGACAGTATAACACTTTACAAAGATGCGATAGAGATTAAATACAAAGTAGAACTAAAATCCGAAAACAAAGTGAGTACGATAGCCCCCGATTGTGTCAGTGTTAGCGAAGAACTCGCCCAAACACCCCATTTTTTTACCCAAAATATGCAAAAAGCTAGCACAACCCAAAGGGAGAGTCGAAGGAGTGGTAAATTTTTGTAAGCGGAGTTTTTTGGATGCCACTACCTATTACGGATGCGATGCCTTGCGGTATTCCGCACTAAAATGGCTTGATGGTGCAGGCAATGAATTTGTTAGTAGTAGCTCCAGAAAGCAGACTCCCCGTGAAGCGTTTGCGGAGGAGCAAAAACACTTAATACACATCCACGCAAACCTACTCAAACCCAAACAAAAAATCATCGGCAGCCTAAGCAATAATACGGTGCATTATAACGGAAAGCAATATGAGCTGCCTCTAGGGACTAACCTAATCATGAGCCAAGTCCAAGTAGAAGAGGTTGGCGATGAATTGTATATTTTCTGCACAGAGACGGGCGACTTAGTTTGCTCTCATAAAATTTGTACAGGGGATAATTGGGTGGTTAAGTTAGAAAAACACCCGGAACAAATGCTTGTAAAGCCAGAGATTCTAAAAAAGCATTTTCCTAACGATGATACCTTTGAGAAATTTCTTGTAAAGCTAAAAACTCAAAACGCCAGATATTTTGCCAAGCAGTGCATCGGAATTTTGCAAGCAGTCCGCCATTATACTAAAGAGCAGTTGGGATTGGCTTTTGAACATTGCTTGAAGCTAAACATTTGTAATTTTAGTGAGATGATGGCTTTCCTTATCTTAAAGCACGGTAAAAAAATTGCTAAATCGTTTTTGAGCAGGGAAAAGATTTATTACTACACTAAACGAGCTAAGGAATTGGAGGTGCATTATGGCAATAGATAAAAATAGAATCAGAGAGCTAGCCAAGCTTCTCAATATTCATACAGTCGGAAACGCAAAATTTGAGCTAAACAATCTTATGATGAATAACCTTGAATATTTGCAATGGATTTTTGAGCGGGAGCTAGAGGTGCGAAAAGAGCGGACGATTGTAAGAGTCCGAAAAAAATCCAACCTACCGCAAATCGCTTTTGATAAAAATTCGCTTCATGACGGAGTGCGTTATCAGGTGGAAAAGCTAGAAAAGTGCGGATGGGCAGAAAAAAGTGAAAATATCCTTATAACAGGCTCTCCCGGCTCAAGTAAAACTGCATTAGCAACTCACTTGGCAAACGCAGCCATAGACAAAAGCTACAAGGTCTTGTACCTAAAACTGGACGAGCTGTTTTTAGTTCTAAAAAATAAGGACATTCTACAACAAGCCAGAATCACTTATGGCAGAATAAAGAGTGCCGATGTACTGGTGCTAGACGAGTTTTTATACCTAGATATACCAAAATTGGACTTAGAGCTACTTTACAAAACCATTATGGGCATAAATAGTACAACCAGCATTGTCTATGTTGCCAACAGAGAGTTCTATGACTGGATTGCCAGCTCGGAGGACAAATATACCATGCAACTCATGATTCAGCGCTCAGTCGCTTCGTCAGAATTAGTGTCATCCTAACTTTTATGCGGAAAATCGGCAAATTGTTGGTTTTCCAGTAATTTTTAGAACTTTTTTTGGGGTCTAGGTGCTGCAGAGGGTAGGGAGGGTCTAATCTCTAGGACTCAAAAGCCTCCGAACGAAGCAGCCCTAGCACGCAATATTTTGATTAAATCAAAAAATCATAGAGCGTGTATCATATTATGATGGCATTCTATTCAACTTCTAAGAAAAATTCTAAAGTATTTGACAAGTCATTAAAGTGGCTGCAGGAAAGTGTGAAAAGTTATTCTGGTCATATAAACAACATGCTAATGCTGATTGAGGTTTATAATAGAGCAAAAATGTATGATACCCTTATAGAATTTGACAAGTTGTTGCCACCTAATAAATTTAGGTTGACCATTGCTGGTATGCTTTATGGTTCAAAACAGTTCGACAACATAAAACATGCAAAGAGAATTTATCAGGAGGTATCGGCATCTGACTCTGATATCGTTGGAATAAGAAGGGGATTGTTTGGTTGCTGTTATTCGCTTGGTGAAATACAAGAAGCGAAAAATTATATATGTCAGGAATTAGACTTAAACAATAATAAAGAGGATTACTTCAATTTGTTGCAACTTAGATTGGAAACGAACGATTTTACATTTGATAAGTATTTTGAAGGAGCTAAGGGTTTTATTGATGATAAATTAGATCATTTAATAGGTGTTTTTTATTTGGAAAAGAAGATGAAGGTTGAAGCAAGGCAGTTTTTATTGAGGTCACTATTGTCAAATGAAACAAACTTACATTGCCTAAACGCATATATGGGCTCGATACTTGGTGATAAAGAAAGAATTGAGCCGCAAAAAGTTGATGTTGGTGTCACAGTGTTTTTGAAGGACACAAAAGGTAAAATCATTATGATAGCAATTCACAATGACAACATGCTTCCGAAATTCAGACCAAATAGGTTTGCGAAGTGTTTCCATTATAAACAAAGCGACTCTGCCGTAGAAGGATTGCTTTTCGAAAAAGTGGGTAGTCAAGTTGTGTATAAAGGGAAAGAACTTATTGACAAGATTGAAATCAATGAGGCGACTTTTTGTGCTTTCGCTATGGCGCACTTAGTTAAAAACAAAAAAGCAACACAGGTAAAAATTAAAAACGATAACCCAGAAAATGCGCTTGACGGATTCAAAAAATCATAGATAGACAAGCCTAGAAAAAGAGCTGGATGCGTTTATTTTAGAATCAGCAGTCAAGAAAGTAAATACAGGGGGTAAGCGATAATGCCCCCAAAAGAGCAAAATTTTATAATGCCATTCTCAAAGGCAATTCTAGCGTGGTTTGTAAATCCGAGAACGAAGCAGCCCTAGCACGCAATATTTTAATTAAATCAAAAAATCATAGAGCGGCGGTGCGCGGTGCAGAATTTGCGGACGCGAAGCGGCTAGAAAAATGCAAGCACATTTTAGCAATATCAAAATTGGATAAAAAATCTCTCTAGTCAGGGTTAATTCTGACTAGAGAGATTACAATAGTTATTAGCTACTAATTACTATCATTAGTGTTTTTTATTGTTCATTTAACAGACTTCACATGATATTATGGTTGGGGTTTTAAAACTAGTTGTGTCTATTATTAAAATTGTTTTTTTGAGTTTTTCTAGCACGGCGACAATCAGTACATCTAGTAGGCTCATTATCAAAGCCTTTTTGTGCATAAAACTCTTGTTCACCAGCTGTGAAAACAAATTTTTGTCCACAATCTTTGCAAACCAATTCTTTATCAGTCATTAGCGCAATTTCCTCCCTTTAGATTTACCAGCAAAATTGCATCGAATGACTTTAAATTTTTTAGACGATTAAAATTGAATAGGATATTTAGGACATTAATGAAATTCATAGATATACAATTATATTATCTTTTTTTTAATCACTTGTCAAACAATTTTACCTTGTTTTTGTCTTAATAATAAACAAATTATAAATTAAACAATATTATTTGACTATATGCATAAAATATTTCTTTGATTCTAATACTATTATTATCAAAACAACCTTAAAAGGAGAGAAAAATGAAAAAATATGGCAAAATGTTGACTTTTTTATTAATGGCAACGATTATCTTAGGAGTACTAATTAGTACTACTGCTTGTGCTAGACACCACACGGTGCAATTTGACACAGGTGCAAACAGTCCAAGAGTTGCAAATCAAAGAGTTAGGGCAGGTACCCATGCAGCTAGACCAAAAATTAATCCAGTTAAAGACGGACACGAATTTGTAAACTGGTATACAGATAAGCACGGAGGGGATGTTTTCAATTTTGAAAATCCTGTTAACAAAAACAAAACAGCTTATGCTAGATGGAACAATGCTAATTCTAATTACAACCAGCACAATGCTTTTAATAATCACGATTCTAAAAACTATTTGCAAAACTATCGTCACAACTTTCATAATAGATTTAATAACAAAAATTGTTTTGACAATAACTGTTTTGATATAGATGCAAACAATATTAATAGATTTGATGATTGCTATACTAATGATTGTTTATTGGCAAGAAGGCAAGATAGAATGACAAGAAGAAACAATCAAGTCATTGGTCAAGATTCAAGAACAATTGATAATTTTGGTGTAAATTCAAATAGAGGATATGATCAAGTTAGTCAGCCTGACAGTGCTCAAGGAAATCTAAATCCTAATATCAGAACTCCTAATCCATACCCAGCTCCACTTCCAACAAGAGCACCAGCGGTAGTTAGATAATAATTAAATAATGGAAAAAACCTATGACAAAAATCATAGGTTTTTTCCATTATTTTGCTTGCAAAATATATTTTGATGTAGTATAATCACTTTATCTATATATGATTTCCTAATTTAAAACAAAGGAGACTATTGTTTATGAGAATTTTTACTGATACTAATTGTGAGATAGATTTTGAAGAATTTAATGATTTAGGTGTTGAGTTAATCAAAATGCCATACACATTAGACGGACAAATGAGTTATTATGATTTAGGTGAAAACACCAATCTATCAGACTTTTATGCTGCAATGGAAAAAGGTGCAGTTGCTAAAACTCAAGCGCTTAATGAGCATGATTATATTGAATATTTTGAGCCTGTTTTAAAAAATGGTGAGGATATTTTATATATTAGTTTTTCTCATACTATGAGCGGCACATTTAATTCTATGAACATGGCGATTGCTAGTTTAAAAGAAAAATATCCTGATAGGACAATCACCTGCATAGACAGTGGGCAAATTAGCATTGGTGGCGGTATCTTAGTTAAAGAGGTTATTAAAAATTATAGACAAGGCATGTCTTTAAGTGAGATTCCTAGGCTAGTAGAAAGGCTTAGAGGCAAAATCATGATTTATGTGACAGTGGGTGATTTAGAATATTTAAGAAGAGGCGGAAGGATTTCAAGGATGAAGTCTATGGTAGGTTCTATTTTAGGATTTAAGCCTATTATTTATATGGATGGCGTAAGGGGTATGCTTGATAGCGCTGGCAAGGTTAAAGGAAGAAAAGCTGCGATAAAACATATTATAGGGATTGTAGAGGCTAGTGAATTAGAAGAGGGAAGTGAGTTGGTTATATTATATGCAGGGTGTTTAGAAGATGCTGAAATTATTAAAGAAAATTTGCTAGAAAAATATAATAATAACCCTATTAAAATGCATGAAGTAGGTCCTGTAGTAGGTGCGCATTGCGGTCCTGGTACGGTGGGCATAGTATTCATTAAAAAATAGAGGGAGCTAATAATTTATGCAATATCAATTTAGTGATAAGGTTAAGAATATCACAGGGTCGGCGACTAGGGAGATTTTTAAACTATTAGTGCGTCCTGAAATAATTTCTTTTGCAGGGGGGTTGCCTGCGACAGAATGCTTGCCTAAAGAAGATATTGCAGCAATCACTGCTGAAATTCTTTCTTCTAATGAGGCAATTGGTGCGCTGCAATATGGTTCTACTGAAGGGTTTAAAATTTATTTAGAACAAGTTATTAATTTTGTTTTAGGCACAGGAGTCAAAGTAGACTCATTTGATAATATTTTAACTTTAAGCGGCGGACAGCAAGGCATTGATTTAATGAGTAAAGCCTTTTTAAATAAAGGTGATACTGTTTTGGTTGAAGATCCTACTTATTTAGCAGCTCTTCAAATTTTTGCGACTTATGAAGCAAATATAGTGGGAATCAAATCAAATAAAGATGGTCTTGATTTAGATGATTTGACTCAAAAGATTAAAAAACATAAGCCAAAGTTTTTATATGTTGTGCCTACTTTTTCAAATCCTACTGGAAAAACTTATAGTGAAGAAATTAGGCGTGGCATAGCAAAAATTACTTTAGAGAATAATGTAATGGTTTTAGAAGATGACCCTTATTCAAAACTTAGATTTAGTGGTAAAGAAATTAATGCATTAAAAACTTTTGAAGTGGCTGATAATATAGTGTATATTACTAGTTTTTCAAAAATTTTAGCACCAGGATTAAGAATAGGGGCGGCGATTGGAAACAAAGATGTGATAAGAAAAATGGCGATAGGCAAACAAGGGGCGGATGTTTCAAGCGCTCATTTATCACAACTAATCACAGCCAAATATTTGTCAAAAGGTTTGTTGGTTCCCAATATAGAAAAAAGTATCCCTATTTATAAGCAGCGCAAAGATGCAATGATAGCCGCTATAGAAAAACATATGCCGTCAGAATATAAGTATGAAAATCCTGATGGCGGGTTATTTGTTTGGGGTAAACTTGATGCTAAGATAGATGTAGCAACCTTGCTTCCTAAAGCTGTAGAAAAAAATGTAGCCTTTATTCAAGGTACAGTTTTTTATGCAGGTGGAAAAAATGAAAATACACTAAGATTAAACTATTCAAATGCGTCTATAGATAAAATTGAAACAGGTATTAAAGCATTGTCAGAAGTGTTTAAGCAAGAATTAACGAGGAAATAATGAGTATATATAAGATTTTACAAGAACGTGGTTTTATAAAACAAGTAGTTTTTGAAGATGATTTAAAAAAACTTCTTGAAAATAAAAAGATTTCATTTTATGTCGGCTTTGATCCAACAGCGGATAGTCTGCATATTGGTCACTATATTCCTATTATGGCTATGATGCATATGCAAAGGGCAGGGCATACTCCAATCATTTTATTGGGCGGAGGTACTGGGCTTATTGGTGATCCATCAGGCAAAACAGACTTAAGAAATTTTTTAGATGACAATACTACTCAAAATTATGTGGACAATTTTAAAATTCAAATGAAACGTTTTTTTGAGTTTCAAGGCAAAAATGCTGCTATTGTTTTGGATAATGCTGAGTGGTTAAAAAATTTAAATTATATCAATTTCTTAAGAGAGATTGGCATGCATTTTTCAGTTAATAAAATGCTAGCGGCAGATTGTTATAAGCAGCGTATAGAAAAAGGTCTCACCTTTTTAGAGTTTAACTATATGCTTATGCAAGGATATGATTTTTTAGAGTTGTATCGTAGACACAAGTGTTTATTGCAAATTGGCGGCAATGATCAATGGAGCAATATTTTAGCAGGAGCAGATTTAATTAGAAGAAAAGAGCAAGTAGATGCATATGCTTTAACTTTGCCGCTATTATTAAAATCAGACGGCACTAAAATGGGAAAATCATCAAAAGGAGCGTTATGGCTAGATAAAAATAAGACTTCTCCCTATGAATTTTTTCAATATTTTAGAAATGTAGAAGATGAAAAGGTGGAAGAATGTTTAAGATTATTGACCTTTATCGGACTTGATGAAATTGCTAAATTGACAGAGCATAAAGACCAAAGGATGAATGCAGCAAAAGAGATACTAGCATATGAAGTTACTAAATTAATTCATGGTGAGGATGAGGCAATTTTAGCTTTAAGTCAAGCTAAAGGCGCATTTTCTGACGGTGAAAACATGCCGACTATCAAACTAGATATTAAGCAGGATGCGTTTATTATTGATGTAATGGTATTATCAAAAATAGCTGCGTCAAAATCTGAAGCCAGACGCTTAATAGATGGCGGCGGCGTTAAAATTGATGAAATGAAGGTGACAGACTCTGGTCACACAATACAAAATTATACTAATCAATCCCAATTTATTTTGCACAAGGGAAAAAAAGTTCACTTAAAAATAGTACTTTAACGACAAAATATGCTTTTTATAGTAGACATATAATTTTTTAAATGCTATACTATAATTATTAAGAATATAATTTCGGAGAAATTAAAATGCAAATCAAAGTCACTAAAACTCAAAATCCTAAGACTCATCCAACGGGAAGCCTAGGTTTTGGCAAATATTTTACTGATCACATGCTTGTTATGGAATATAAAGATGGTGCTTGGGGTGAGCCAGAAATCAAAGCTTATGAGCCGTTTTCTTTAGACCCAGCTTGTTCTGTTTTACACTATGCACAAGGTGTTTTTGAGGGTGCTAAAGCATATAAAAATGAAGCAGGTCAGATTAGAACTTTTAGATTAAATGATAATGTAGACAGACTGCATGACTCTTGTGAGAGGGTGTGTATTCCGTCGTTTGACAAAAAATTAGTACAAGAAGGTATTGAAGAGCTAATTAGAGTGGACGGTGACTGGATTCCTACAGGAGAGCAAGAGGCACTTTATGTTAGACCAAGTGTTGTCGGAGTTGAAAATGCATTGGGGGTTAGGGCGGCAAACAACTATTTATTGTTTGTTATTTTATCACCTGTTGGGGCGTATTATGAAAATGGATTAAAGCCAGTTAGATTGCTTGTTGAAGAAACTTATGTTAGAGCAGTAAGAGGCGGCACGGGCGGACATAAAGTAATCGGAAACTATGCTGCAAGTTTAAAAGCGGGTGAAATTGCAAAATCAAAAGGATATGACCAAGCTATGTGGCTTGATGCTTTTGAGCATAAATATGTAGAAGAAGTTGGAGCAATGAATATCTTTTTTGTGACAAAACATAAAAAAGTATTAAAGGTGCTGACCCCATCATTAGGTGGAAGTATTTTGCCAGGGATTACTAGGCGCAGCATTATTCAAATGATTAAAGAAAAGGGTATAGAGGTTATTGAAACTGCTGTTCCAATCAAATTAATGGCTAAGATGGCAGAGAATGGACAACTTTTAGAGGTGTTTGGCACAGGCACGGCGGCTGTTATTACTCCAGTTGGCTGCTTTAATTATCAAGGTAAGGATAGATTGGTTAATGGCGGCAAGATGGGAGAGTTAACAACTTATTTATATGATACCTTGACTGGTATTCAGTACGGAAAAATTGAGGATAACAGAGGCTGGGTTAAAGTTATTAATGAATAATTAACATATAAAAATTTAGAGCATCAAAATATTTTGATGCCTTTTTTTATAGTATAGGAAAAATTGTCTGCGTGAAAAGTAGATAGCAAGGTAAACTAGCTGACCAGCAGTATAAAAGAGAGTTCTAAAAAGACCAAAGTGCTTGTCTACACAAAATTGGGCAAGCAAACGCAAAAAGTGTTGACACCTAGCATCAACACAAGACGGAGGAGAACAGGGAGCTACAGAAGGGCAACATAATGGGCGGAGTTTGTCAAGATTTAGGTGAGTTGGCAGGAGAGGTATTGCTTAAAAATGAAAAAAGAAAAGAAACTTTTAAAAGATTAATTGAAAAACTGTGTTAATAATTTTTTTTAAAAAAACACATAAAAATCATATAAAATAAAAATTTCCCCTGTTCAAACACTTGACAGACGACGACGACGACGACGATATACTTAATATTAATATAATTTACATAAAAAATGTGGATAACTTTATATTAAGGGAGAAATTAAAAATGAAAATATTACCACCTACCAATCCAAACGCAAAAACTTCTAAATGGGCAACGTTTTTTATACTAGCTGTCATTGGAAATGTTTTGGCTATAGTCGGACTAATTCTTTGGCAAACTGTGGAGGCGGCAAACGATGCAGGCATTTTGATGCTTGCAGGCGGGTTAATTATAATTCTTATCTTTAGCACTTTAGCCTGGAAGCCTAGCAATACTACACTTAAAAAGGTGCTTACTATAATTACGGCGCTTTGGATGTTTGTTGCTGCAATTATTTTTTATGCTATTATGGGACTTGTCGGCGGAGCGTCAGCAGCATTGCCTGATGTTAAAAATGAAAATAATAATAAGCTAAAGCAAGGAAATGAAGAGTCGAAAAAATATAATACTACATATCAAAATGGGGCGGCAATAGTTAAAGATGGAAGCAATAAGGTTGTGGGAAGCTATAAAGAAGGTAGAGCGTACGATAAAGATGGTAAAGAGTTGGGGGGATATTATGGGTCAGATACTGCCGAAAAGCTGATTCAAGACAATGACAAAAAACATAATTAAAGCTGTTTTTGAGTATTTGTTAATAAAATATTGCAAAAGATATGCGCCTGGCAAGTCCGCAAAGCATATCTTTTATGCTTAGTATCCAATTGCTAAAGTACAAAACAAAATTTATAAAAAGGCATGACTGTTTGTTATGCCTTTTTATAAGTTATTCAAAATAACTATGAAAAAATATAAAATGTATCGCAATGTGAGGAATAATATTACTTTCTTTTAATAAAGTTACTTAATCTCATTTTGAAAGAATCTTATAATTTGCATAAAAAAACTGTTTCATTCAATTAAGTGAAACAGTAATAAAATTGGAGCGGGCGGCGGGAATCGAACCCGCGCGGCTAGCTTGGAAGGCTAGAATTCTACCCCTGAACTACGCCCGCATTTTAAATCTAACCTAGGCAGTATATACTATTTTTTTTTAACTGTCAAGCGGATTAAGCTTATTTTTTAAATAATTTAGTATTTGCCATAATATTTGACTAGTGTACCTAAAATTTGAGTAGAAATAAAAGGGTAAACAGGTGCTAATCCTTGGGGAGCACTAGATTTATTTTTTTTTGCTTGATTCATTAAATTAAACATAGTCATAATATTTTTATTTTTTTCATCTTTGCCTAAAACTTCTTCAAATAATTTTGAAGAATCTCCGCCGCCCATGGCATTAAAAACTCCTGCCATTTTGGGGTCGGAGTTTTTCATTAATAGCGGCAATATATCTTTTAAATCCATAGTTTAAACCTCACATAATAATATATTCTTGCATATAGATAATAGTGTGTAATATAAGGAGAGCAAAACAATATGAAAGAATTAAAAAATTTTAAGAAAAAAGAACATACTATTGAAGAAAGTGATAAGAATATTGTCAAAGATTACATAGGAAAATATGATGGCTTTTCAGAAGATCAATTGATTAATGCATTAGCAATGTCAGTAAAAAATGCAAAAGAAGATGGGAGTTATTCTGATGAACAAATGAAAAGTTTTATAGAACTTGTTTCACCGCAATTAAATGATGAGCAAAGAAAAAAATTAGGTAATCTAGTTAAATTAATTGAAGAAGATGAAATTTAAACAGAGGCAATCTCTTTTGTTGCCTCTAAAAATGCATCAATTTCATAGTCAGTAGTGTCTACTCCAATACTTGCCCTAATCATTCCGCTTTTAGTCCCATAATGTTCATGAACTAGCGGTGCACAATGAAATCCGGCTCTAACTGCTATATCATATTGCTGATTATAAATTTCCCCAGCTTGGGTGCTAGATAAATTTGTTAAATTAAATGCTGTTATTCCAAAATTATTTGGGTGAGAATATATACTTACGCCATTAATTTTTTCTAGTCCATTAATTATTTTTGTTGTCATTTTATATAAAAGTTCACTATTTATTTGTATGTTTTTCATGCTATAAATTAGTCCTGCATTGAGTGCAGCTATCGCAGGTGTAGCGGGTGTCCCAGCCTCAAATCCATCAGGCATATCATCAGGCTGTACAGGAGATGAACCATTTGACCCTGTTCCTCCATATTTAAACGGAACCAATTTCATTCTTTCACTTAGCAAAAGTGCTCCAGCCCCTTGAATTCCATGCAGTCCCTTATGACCTGCAATAGCCAAGCAATCAATGCCTGTTTTTTGCATGTCAATCGCTTTATATCCAGCACTTTGAGCAGCGTCTACTAAAAAAATAAGATCTTTATCTTTTGCTAATCTTGAATATGCATCTAAATCATTTTCTGCTCCAGTCACATTAGATACATGATTTATAGCTAGCATATATGTGTTGTCTTTAATTGCATCTTTTGCGGCTGATAAACTAGAAACAAAGCTTAAAGAAATAATTCCTGCTTTATTAAGTCTATATAATGGTCTTAATACAGCATTATGTTCAAAAACGCTAGTGACTACATGCCCGCCTTCTATAGCTGAACCAAAAATAGCAAGGTTTAAACTTTCAGTGCATCCGCTAGTAAAAATTACTCGCTCTAGTATACCATTAAAAGCATTTGCAATATTTTTTCTGGCATTTAATATCAATCGTTCTGTTTTAACTGCTCCGCTATGAGAGCCTCTTGATGGGTTAAAAGGCAAGTACTCAATAGTATTTTTTACTGCATTGATTACACTTTTAGGTTTGAAATAAGATGACGATGAGTTATCTAAAAAAATCATAAACACCACTTTGTCTAGTGCGCAATATAATGGTATATGCACTAGTACTCTTTTTAGTCCGCAAAGGACATGAGGGGGGCAACATAACTTTATACGCCCTTATTATATATACGCAGAAAAAGGCTTTAAGAGTACAAAAAATTTTACAAAGGATGGTGTTTAAAGACATGAGATATTTAGTAGCATTTAGATCAAGAATCAATGCAGTTAGATTTTATGATGAGATGATAAAGCGAGAAGAAGAAGCAAGCCTTACTTCCAATAGGCGAAACTGTGGTCTAGCAGTTAAAGTAAACAATTTTGAAACAGCAAAATATATTTTAAATAGTCAGCATTTTTCTAACTTTTGCTCTATTTATGAAATAGTGGATAAAGTAGAGTATAAAATATATTGATAATTTATTATTGAAATGATTAAAATGTGTATATTTTAAAAAATTCTAAATAAACAACAAAATGATAGACTTATAGAATTTAATATGCTATAATTTAACAGTGATAAAAAAAGGACAAGCTATTTTTACTATTTTAGATAAAATGTATCCTGATGCTAGGTGTGAATTAAATTATAATACGCCGTTTCAATTATTAATTGCAGTGATTTTATCTGCCCAGTGTACTGATAAAAGAGTGAATTTAGTGACAAAAGAGTTATTTAAAGTGGCATCAACTCCTTATAACATGGCAAGAATTGATATTGACCAACTTGAGAGACTAATTTATTCATGTGGGTTTTATAAAGCAAAGGCAAAGAGTATTAAAATGACGGCGATAGATATCGCAGAAAAATTTAACGGGGAGCTGCCGTCTAGTTTAGAGCAGCTAACAAGTTTAAGAGGAGTAGGCAGAAAAACTGCAAATGTTGTATTGGCAGAAATTTTTAATCAAAATACGATTGCAGTAGATACTCATGTTTTTAGAGTATCTAGGCGATTAGGTTTATCAGATAAAGATACGCCATTATTGGTTGAAAAAGATTTGATTAAAATATTTCCTAATGAACCAAAAATTCATCATCTTTTAATTTTTCATGGCAGATATTGTTGTCACTCGCAAAAACCTAATTGTAATAATTGTGATTTAAAGGAGCATTGTGTTTATGTTTATAGATAAGGTCAAAATTTTCATTAAAGCAGGGGATGGCGGCAATGGCTGCACCTCTTTTTATACTGAAAAGTATGTGCCTGACGGCGGGCCTGACGGCGGGGATGGGGGCGATGGCGGCAGTTTATCTTTTGTAGTAGATAAATCTAAAACAAGTTTGTTAGACTTTAGATTAAATCAGCGCTTTAAAGCAGAAGATGGTGTTAGGGGAGAACCTAAGTATTGTCATGGTAAAAGCGGCAAAGATTTAGTGATAAAAGTGCCAAGAGGCACGATTATTAAGGATACCGAAACTGATAATATCATTGCAGATATGTTTGAAGAGGACTTTTTTATTACTGTATTAGAGGGCGGAAAAGGCGGAAAAGGCAACGCTAGATTTAGGACATCAAGGCGTCAAGCTCCGCATTTTTCTCAAAGCGGTGAGAGAGTAGAAGAAAAACAGGTTACATTAGAGTTTAAAACTATTGCAGATGTAGGTTTAATAGGGTATCCAAATGTAGGCAAGTCTACCCTTTTGTCAATGCTTTCATCTGCTAGACCAAAGATAGGAGACTATCACTTTACTACTTTGCATCCAAATTTAGGGGTAGTTTTTTATCACGATAAAAATTTTGTACTTGCGGATATTCCTGGACTTATTGAAGGTGCGGCAGATGGTATTGGATTAGGGCATGAGTTTTTGCGGCATATTGATAGAACAAGATTGTTGGTTCATGTGGTGGATATATCTGGGATAGAGGCAAGAAACCCGATTGATGATTATAAAACAATAAATAAAGAAATCACTTTATACAATCCTAATTTAAAAAAGCTTCCACAAATTATTGCATTAAATAAAAGCGATATTTTATTTGATGATGAACAAAAAAAGGCAGTTAAGGATTTTAAAAAGAGTGTCAAAGGCAAGACAATAATTGAAATAAGCGGTGCAACGGCTAAGGGGCTTGATGAATTAAAGCAGGCAATTGTCCAGAAATTAGAGGAACTGCCAGAGCTAACAGCACTAGAATATGAACCATTTATATATCAACCTAAATCTAAAGATGATTATGAAATTATACGACATGATAATGGTGCATTTGAAGTGTTTGGGGGGCTAATTGATGAAATGGCAAGAAATGTAGTATTGGATGATTATGATAGCTTTAATTATTTTCAAAAGCGGCTTAAAGATACAGGAATTATGAAATCCTTAAAAAAAGCTGGGTTAAAAGAGGGAGATACAGTCAAAATTTTGGATTTTGAGTTTGATTATGTTGAGTAAAATTGTTGTTTTTGGAGGTAGTTTTGACCCTATTCATAAAGGTCATACTAGTATAATAAAAAGCCTGTCAATGCATTTTGATAAGGTGATAATTGTGCCTGCTTTTATATCGCCGTTTAAAAAAAATCATAACTATGCTGAATCTAATCATCGCTTAAAAATGATAGAGCTTGCCCTAAAAGATGAAGGCTTAATAAACCAAAACATAGAGTTAAATACGCATGAAATAGACAAGGGAACAATTAGTTATACTATAGAAACAATAGAGTTTTTGAAAAATAAATATCCAAATTCACAAATTTATTTTTGTATAGGAACAGAAAATTTACCCACCTTAAATCAATGGAAAGACTTTGAACAATTGAATACATTAGTTAAGTTTTTCGTTATTTCAAGACCTAATTTAGTTCATGATATTCCTAAAAACATAAATGCTATACTTTCTCCATTTAAAGGGTTAGACACATCTTCAAGCCTAATAAAGGCATTAATTGCGATTAATGAACATGCTTCGTTATCAAATGACTCAAAATTACCATATATTTTCAATCACTTAACTCCATCTGTCTTAGACTATATTCAAAATCAAAATGTCTATCCATTGCATAAAAAAATAGGCAAATTGATGACAAAATTTGATTTTAATAAAAAACGAATTCCTCATATTATAGGCACGATAAAACTTGCAATTAATTTAGCGGTAGTTTATAATATAGATGCAAACAAGGCGTCACTATCAGCTTTGCTTCATGATATTGCAAAATATGCTTCATTCGTGCATGTTAAAAATGAAAAATTAAACATTGATTTATCTAACTTGCACCCTGTTGTTTATCACGCTAAGATAGGCGAGGCGATAGCAAAACAGTTATTAAAAATTGATGATATTGATATATTGAATTCTATAAAATATCATACAACAAAACGAGCCAATATGTCTGCTTTAGAAAAAATTACAGCCTTAGCAGACTACCTAGAAGAAACTAGAGATTTTGAAAATATAGACAATATGCGTCAAATGCTTTTTATAGATTTAGATAAAACTATGCATTTGGTATTAGATGACATGATAGAAAAACTGAACAATAAAAATCGCCAGATATATTATTTAACTAGGGAAGCATATGATTTTTATAAATAAGGATAATTAATATGGATATTAAAAAAGCATCACTAAAACAAAAAAATAAAGTTAATAACGATATTTTAGCAAAAGAAATTGCCAGCCTATTATCAAGCAAAAAGGCGCATAGGATTAACTTAATAGAAGTAACTGACCAAACGGTTATTTGTGACTATTTTGTGATATGCTCGGCAAAATCTACTACTGCAGTTAAGGCGCTTGTAGATTATCTAGATGAGGTCTTATCAAAAAAAGGTATAGAGCCTAAAGGTCGAGATTTCGATGTTAAATGGGCGGCAGTAGATTATGGAAGCGTCATAGTACATGTTTTCCATGAAGAATTAAGGGATATCTATAAAATAGAAAAATTATGGGTTAAAGAAGATAATTCTAATCTTATCATAATGGAGTAAATTTAAATGAATGTACAAATTTTTATTTTATTGCATATATTAGCTGTTTTTTTAATAGCATGCATTGTGCTGGGTCAATATATTATTTTTCAAAAAAAAGAGTTTTCAAAAAAGAAAAAGTGGTTAATTATCGGTATAACTTGTGGAGTATCAATCATAACTTTAGTTACACTTTCTATAGTTTTTTGGAGTGATGTCATGCAAAATGCTACTCCTCCAGATCGTGGTGCTCCTAATCATAGCATTATAGTGGCAATAATTGTTGCTGTTGTGTTGATAGTATTTGGCGTGTTGTTGACGGTCGTAGTTAAAGCAAGAAGAAAAAAGACAGATGATAATAATGTTGAGAATAAAGGGCAAATTGGGAAAGATGGTTTTTTTACTTCAAAAAATATTACAAGAATGGCTATTTTTACTGCGCTTGCTCTCATTTTATATCTTATAGCTCCTTTTAATTTTCCGCTATTATTTCCTGATTTTTTAAGTTTTAATTTTTCTGATATTCCTGTGTTATTAGCAGGGTTTATGATGGGACCTATTGCAGGCATCATAGTATTAGTTGCAAAGATTACATTAAAATTGCCGTTTACATCAACTGCGGGAGTGGGAGAATTAGCCGATCTTATGTTTGGTTTAGCTTTTATGCTGCCTGCAACAATCATTTATATGTTTTATAAAAATAAAAAAGGGGCGGTTATAGGGCTATCAATAGGGATAGTTTCTTGTCTAGCGGTTGCACTTTTAGCTAATAGATTCATTTTGGTTCCGTTTTATTTGCAGCTAGGTTTTTTTGGCGGTGATTTAAACAATTTAGCAAGAGCTTTATCTACATTGCCTTGGCATACAAACATAACATATGATTCTTTTTTCACTTATTATTTATTATTGGTAGTGCTGCCGTTTAATTTGATTAGGCTATTGATTTCAGCAACTGTTAGTTTCTTTTTATATAAGCATCTGTCAAGAGCATCAAAACATTTGTTTGGGTAGGTCGATTTTATGATAAGTAAAAGCATAAAAGAAACGTTTTTAATGGGTAAAAATTTGGCAAAAGATTTAAAAGGCGGTGATATTGTATGCTTAAGCGGGGATTTAGGAGCAGGAAAAACTGTGTTTGTTAAGGGTGTTGCAAATGGTTTAGAGATTAAAGGGGAGATTAATAGCCCTACATTTTCTATAATGAATATATATAATGCAAAGGGTTTTGACTTAATTCATTATGATATGTATAGGATTGAGAATGAATTAGAGGCGGAACATATGGGATTAGATGAAAATTTTGGTGCAAAAAAAAATATTTGCATAATAGAATGGGCTGAAAATATAAAAGGATTATTAGAAAATTATAAAATTATAGAAGTCAAAATAATTAAAATAGATGAGGTGACAAGGAGCATTGAATTATCTAGCAGTTAATACAGCAGGGAAGATTGAAATATTATTAAAAGTAAAAGGCAAGATTTTTTCTTCTGCTCATGATGATATATCTACCATGGTATTGCCATATATTAATGAATTATTAGATGAAGCACAAATAAAAATAGATGAAATTGATATTTTTGGCGTATGTATTGGACCAGGGTCATTTACTGGGATTAGAGTAGGATTATCTTGTATAAAGGCATTAGGCTTTGCTTTAAATAAACCTATCATTCCTGTAACTTATTTTGATATTCTGGCATATGATTATGTTGGCGGACTAGATGAATTATCTATTGTTATTGATGGAAAAAATCAAGTATCTTATTTGAAAAATTATCCCGATAATAGTGGCGGGATTTGCATTAAAAATGATGATTTAAATGTATATGCATTAAAAAATATGTTTTATGATTATGAATATAGCGGAAAGGGATTTGAAAAAATAATGGATAAAAAGATAGCTGATAAAGAATACAAAACTCATGCTGAAATTGTTCCATTATATTTAAGAAAATCACAGCCAGAGAGAGAATATGGAGAAATATAACATAAAGGATTGTGTGCCTAGCGATGTGATTCAGTTATACAATATACAAGAGGGTACAAATTATACAAAAAAAATTATTGAGGATATGATAGTTAATGATAGAATGATTTTTTTAAAGGCAGTCATTAATAAAAAAATCATAGGTTATGTTTCTTTAGAAATATTGATTGATGAAGGTGAGATTCATAGTGTCATGGTGATTGATGAATATAAAAATCAAGGTATAGCAAAAGAATTAATTAAGACTGCTATGAATAGGGTGAATTTAAAAAAAATATTTTTAGAAGTTAATGAAAATAATACAAAAGCAATCAATTTATACAAAGGATTAGGGTTTATGCCGATTTCAAAAAGGCAAAAATACTATGGTGATCAAGACGCAATAATTATGGAGATAACTTTATTACTTTGATAAAATTTGAGGCAAAAAATACTACAATATATTATCATCGCCACCTAGGGTCTAACCCTGTTATATTATTGCATGGGTGGGGCGGCAGTCATATTTCTATGCTTGCTACATTTAATTATTTATCAAAATTTGGCCTTGATATAATTAATATAGATTTGCCTGGGTTTGGAAACAGCCCTAATCCTCCTGAATTTTTTACACTAGAAGACTATGCAGAGACAATTAAAGAATTAATTGAAAAATTATCTTTGAGTCAGGTTACTCTAATTGGTCATAGCTTTGGTGCAAGAATAGCAATATTGCTAGCAAAAGAGAAGTTTGTTAAAAATCTTATATTAACAGGTGCTGCTGGTATAAAGCCAAAATTTAGTTTTAAAAAATATATCCGTATCAAGCAATATAAGAGAGCGGTAAAAAAAGGGAAAGATATCTCGCAATATGGTTCTAGTGATTATAAACAGCTGCCTGATAATATGAGAAAAGTTTTTAATCGCATAATAAATCGTCATTTAGAAAATGATTTAAAAGATATTTTTAAACCTGTACTTTTGATTTGGGGAAAAAAAGATCTTGATACACCTTTATATATGGCAAAAAAAATGAACAAATTAATAAATGATTCCGCATTAATCGTTTTTGATGGCGGTCACTATGTTTATATAGATAAGAATAAAGAATTTAATCTTATTGCAAAAAAATTTATCATTCCTTAAAAGGAGTAATCAAGCAATGTTTCAACTGACACTATCATTAATATTCTCCGCTATATCTGCAGTACTTTTGACACTGTCAAGTTTAAAAATACTGCAAATTTTGCAGTTATCCGCATATAGACCCAAGGGTATCTTTGTGTGGCTAAAACGCAGTAGATATGACTATTTAAAAAGATTTTTGTGTTTGGCTTTCTTTTCTTTCATTACAGCATTTTTACTTATAATGAGTTTTCCTGAATTTTATTTTAGATATGCAGGGTTTGCGTTTTTTATTGTGTTTTCATGTTTTTTTATAATGCTGCAGTTTAAAGAAAAACAAAAAACAAGATTAGTTTTCACTAATCGAATATTAAGAATAATATCAGTGCTAGCCATTTTATATTTTCTAATCAGTTTTTCCTTAATTTATTTTTTGTTTGATGTGTCTAGAATAGAGTTTACAATTGTATCAATCACTCCTTTACTTATTCCGTTTGTGACTATATTAGCTTTTTTGATAATGTTTCCTATTGATATGTTGATTGGAAAAATACATTTTAATAGAGCAAGAAACAAACTAAAAATGGCTGAAGATTTAATTAAAATTGGTATAAGCGGAAGCTATGGAAAAACGACTACAAAAAATATTTTGGCTGTATTATTAAGTGAAAAATATAAAGTATTATCTAGTCCAAAAAGTTTTAATACTCCTATGGGACTAGCAAAAATCATTAATGAAAATAATTTGCATGATTTTGATGTATTCTTAGCAGAGATGGGTGCAAAAAGAGTGGGGGAGACACAACAGTTGTGCGAGTTTATTAAACCTAAGTTTGGGGTGGTGACTAAATTAGGATCACAACATTTAGAAACATTTTTGACGCTTGATAATGCAGCAGATACAGAGTTTAGTTTGGCAAAGTATATAAAAGAACTAGTAGTATTAAATATTAATGATGAATTAGTTAGACAAAGAATAGATAGTATTGATAAAACAAAGGCAGTTTTTTTAGGGGAACATGCAAATTATTCTAACATAGAGATTAGTGAAGATGGGTTGAAATTTGATTTAAATATTTGTGGTGAGAGTGTCAAGATAAGTACAAAATTATTAGGCAGACATGTGGCAGAAATTTTTTCACAAGCAGCGCTGTTAGCATATAAAATGGGTGTTGGTTTAGAAGATATAAAAAGACTTGCTGAAAAAATAGAGCCTGTTAAGCATAGATTAGAGTTAATTAAAACTTCTAATGGTGTTGTTTTAGATGATGCATATAATTCAAATCCAGAGGGTGCTTTAAATGCATTAGAGGTACTATCTTGCTTTGACGGGATAAAAGTGGTTGTTACTCCTGGATTTATTGAACTTGGTGATATTGAAAATAAAGAAAATTTTAAACTAGGTCAACATGCGGCAAAAATAGCAGATTATTTAATTGTGATTAAAAATTTTCAAATATCTAAAGGTGCTATAGACGCTGGATTAGAAGAAAATAAAGTGATAAATGTGGATTCTCTTGATAAAGCCATGGAAGAATTGAAAAAACTAGCACTAGACAAACAGGCAGTATTGTTTATAAATGACTTGCCTGATAACTATTGAAAAATAATTAAAGTAGTATTATTATGGCAAGGACAGTATTAATTACGGGTTCATCAAGAGGGATAGGCAGGCAAATTGCTTTGGAGTTTGCTAAAAGTGGCGGCTATAACTTGGTGATAAACTATAAAGAAAATGAACAGGCTGCAAAAGAGGTTTTGAATGAAGCGTCTAAATTTTGCAGTTGTATTATGATTAGAGCGGATGTATCTAAAAAAGAACAAGTAGACGAATTGTATAATGATGCATTTAAAAAATTTGGTTTTATAGATACTATTATTAATAATGCAGGTGTGGCAATGAGCGGACTTATGATGGATATGAGTGAAAATGATTATAGTTATATAATGGATACAAATTTAAAAGGGAGTTTTTTTGTTGCAAGAGCATTTTTACCTAGTATGATAAAACATAGATTTGGTCGAGTGATAAATATTTCTTCTATTTTAGGTAATGTAGGAGCAAGTTGTGAGGTGATTTATTCTGCTTCAAAGGCTGGGATTATTGGTCTGACTAAGGCATTAGCTAAAGAAGTTGGGGGGTATGGGATTAGAGTGAATGCAATTGCCCCAGGGCTAATATATACAGATATGACAAAACATTTAGACATAAAAAATTTAGAAGATAATATCGTAGTGGGTAAAATTGGGGAATGTACAGATATAGCTATGGCAGCACTTTTTTTAGCAAGCGATAAGGCGCAATATATAAATGGTCAGGTATTAAGTGTTGATGGGGGATTATTAATTTAAAGATTATAAAGTAAACAAAAAAGCCGTATGTAATTGGTTGCATACGGCTTTTTCCATCATTTTAACTAATCATCAAATTCTGAGTCCAACTCTTTTCTCTCTTTTTTAGGCACTTCTTGACTGATTTCTACATCATCATCAAATTCATCAGATTCAACAATAATTGTTTCGATCATAGTTTCTTCTTCGATATTCGCCTCATCATCAAAGCTATCAATACTATCATCTACATTTGCTATATCTTCAGTTTCAAGTGCATGTCTTCTATCATAAGAAACAACTTTCGGAGTCTTTTTAGCAGGGCGTCTAGAGTTTCTGATAGCCAATATTTTTTTGCCTGCTACAGCAATTAATACAATAAAAATTGCCACTGCAAACAATATACCTGCTATTAAAAATCCTAAATTTTCAAATCCTGCACCTTGGTTATTATCATCATTATCATCGCCGTCATCATCATAATAATCGTCATCACTAGTATTATCTACTACAAATATAAAATCACTTGCGGTTTCTTCATACTCTTGAAGATTAGCTATAGTATTAAACTCAACTTGACCAATGTTGCTTAATCTAACAGCATTTACTACAACCATGCCTGCAATTTGTTCTGTTCCTACACCGCCCATAGATATTTGCCAAGAGAAATTTTCTAATTCTTCACCAGTCGCAAAATAGAAACTAAATGTCCTAAATTCATGAATACGTCGCTTAACGATTTCAAATTCTCCGGTGCCTTGTCCATTCGCATTTAAAATCTCTTCATAAACATAATGCGGAAAATCTGATACGGTGTCTCTTATATTAGCAAAATGATGTTGTCCTAAATGGATGCCTGCTCCTCTAGTTGCTCTTGCTCTTGCTCTTTCATGAATAAGTCTAGTTCTTTCAGTTTCATTAGAAATTGTATCCAAATCAATATCTAATACATTATCAATACCATGCAGATAAACAAACATATCAAATTCAATTTTATACCATTCGTTTGATGTTAAATTAAATGAGTGGTTTGATGTCAGTCTATTATATCCTTCACTCACATTTCTTAATATCACGGAAGTAGGGGAGCGGTTTTCTAATCTATTTAAAGCACTAATGACAGTATTATGAACTTGCGTTTGTCCTTCTCTTAAATTTGCGATGATTCCATATTGAGTGATAGAGTCAGGAGTTTGTTCAGTTAAGTTAAAATCAAATGCTTGTCTAATGCTGCTATTAGAATGTCTATCAAAAGAATTAAATGTAAATGCATCAGCACTATAAACAGCAAAATTAGCAGGAGTAGGCAGTCTAATATCATTAAATTCATTATATCTATGCTCAAAAGTCATAGGTTCATTTTCTAGAGAGATAGAATTAACAACAATAGTACCTGCAGCCAGTCTTGACATATTATTTTGATTATCAGTTAGCCCAAGCCAAATTTCAACTGTCAGATTAGCTGTGTGTATGTCACCTTCAATATAGAATGCAAAATCCATAAACCCATTATTAGGCGTTCTGTTAATATTTTGAATACTAGCGAATATTCTGTTTCCACCTCTTAATACCAAGCTTGCTCCAGCGCCTAAAGCATTCACACTCATATTGACAGCTACTCTAACAGTTTCACCTTCAGACACATTAAAAGAAGGAGAGCGATAACCAAATGCAGTGAAATCTTGATTAGTAGGGGAGTGCATCAATAAAACATTGTTATTTATATAGCGTTCATGATCAAAATTAGGTGTAGGTCTATTAATCATAGGATATAGTCTATAAACATCACGCATACGATAAAAATGGCTAGGATGAGTAGGGATTACTCCATGAATTGCATGTTCATGATTAATTAATCTATCAGATTGACCTTGCCAGCCTCCAGTATTTGTATTGATAAAATCCCAGCTTGCAGGTCTAGCAGGAAAACTAAGAGGAAGAATGTTTCCATTATTGTCGACATCTCTTTGAACAAGACCAAATGCCGAATTTGTGATTAAGCCGCCGTGTGCAACTGCGTCAATTAATACTCTAGTTCCATGAGCACTTTGTTCATTAAAGTCAGAATAATTTAACCTTGTTAGCATGATTTCATCAAACATGACTACACCGCTTGATTTTTCTCCTCTGCCTAACCAAAGCTGTAAATTCAATTCTATATCAGTTATTAATGACCCTTGAATAAAAAATTCACGTCTTTGCCAGCCATATCTAGCATAATTATCATCAGTAACCAAATTGCCTATTGGTACAGGTGTTAATTCAAAATTATCTATACTAAGTGTACTTTGTCCACTAATAACTGCAGTTGCAGTACCATCCAAATGCTGTGTGTTAAACCAAAAACTAAGAGAATATAGGCTTCCTGCTTCTATAAGAAACGGGTCTGATATTATTCCTGCTGATACTGTATTAAAATTAGTGCCGCCAGCATGTGATGAAAGTACTAAGATACTATTGTTTCTATTATGAGTAGATATTCCTGTAGACGTCATAGGGTGCTCAGTTAAACCGAATGCACCTGCACCAACAAACGGAGCTCCTGCATTAAAAATCCCCCATACCAATGCATCTGTACCAATATAGGGATCATTAGAGCGATATTCACTCCAGCCAGGTGCAGTCCTTCTAGTCTCACCACTAAATTCACCAAGATTAACATCATTAACTGACATTAAATGGCTATTAGGATTCATATCTAAAAGTGCAAGCCTATTTAGCGCTTGACTGCTAATTCCGCCATTAATAGTGCTGGCACGGTGGAAAAGTTGATGAGTTTGATTAGTTTGATTTGCTGTGTGTTGTGCACTAGTATAAAAGAAGTTTGAATCAATACCTCTAGTCACATCAAAGAAAGTAGTAGGAGATAGCCTGTCCACACGAACTGCATCAAAAAAAGCAAAGCCGTTTGATGGAAAGAATTTATTGCCGTTGCTGTCACCAACAGAAAAATTAAGTGCTACGCTTTCACTAGTTGCGCCAGTTGCTAAATATATAATGAAATTTTCAAATCCAAACCTGTTTGCCAAAGTTAATTCTGGCAAGTTTGTGCCAGGTATTCTTCTAAGATGAGATACAGTGTCTATATTCCAAATTCCCACAGGTTCAGGCAAACCTGTTAGAGTCATGGCTGCCCCTTGATTATCAGCAAATTGTCCAGTCCTAATAAATGCACTAAATCTATAAAATGAATGAGGGGCTAATTCAAATTCATGAGTAGAAAAACCATAGGCTGTCCTTTGGTTATTTGTATTTATCATTAATACATTTGAATTATTGCTAGGGAAAGCAATGCCGCGTCCATGTGGATGAGGTGGTATATCAGTTGGATTATTAAAACCAGGATGCACACCCAGACCGATTTCATCAAAATAGTCTATATAAGTGTGGTTTAGTGGTATAACACCTGCAACTATTCCGGCGTCAGCACCCAAAACTCCTTGGTGATTTCCTAAAAAATCCCCGGTGAATTGGGCAGGTGTTGCAGGAAAGCCGCCGCTTGTATTAAAGTCATCTGAGAAAATATTCTCAATATGCCATCTAAAAGCAGGAGGAATCTCTTGTGCTCTAGCTGGTGTTAATGCCATAAGCGGCAATGATAAAACAAGCATGGCTAGCACAATAAAAATTGCTAATTTAGTTGTAAATTTTTTAACTCTCATCTTTTTGTACCTTTATGGATAATTGTTTAATATACTTCTAGTGCAAAATTATACAAATTACATTATATATGAGGTTGGTAAATTTTGCAAATGTTTTTAAGGGGGAAATCAAATATTTTTTTGTTTGTATAGACATTAAAATTTATTGCTTTATAAAAGTATTTTTCCTAATTATTGGTAAAAATATTTATGTGAAAGAAAAATTTAACAAAAATTGTAAAAATGAAAATAAAATTAGTAAAAAGAAAAAGGGTATTTTAATAGGCGGGGGCGGGCTTGTAGGTTTTGTAGGTGGATTTTTTGGCGGGGGAGGAGGTATGCTTGCTGTTCCGTTATTAAATAAAATAGTCAAATTAGAGACAAAAAAATCTCATGCAAGTGCTATGATGATTATTTTACCTATGAGTATTGCTGCAGCTATCATATATATCATTAAAGGGTATATTGAATTTAGTCCTACGCTATATTCTAGCATTGGAGTATTAATAGGCGGAATAATAGGGGCTCTTTTATTAAAAAAATTAAAATCGTTTGTGGTGGCAATAATATTTGCATTATGTATGATAGGTATTGGTATTAAGTTAATATTTTTTTAAAAAAAGGAGATGTATTATTTTGCAAATAGTTATATTTATCATTATAGGTATCGTTGGTGGTATAATAGGCGGCATGGGTATGGGCGGCGGCACTTTGCTTATACCATTGATTTTGATGTTTACGCCGCTAAATCAGCATGCCGCTCAAGGTGTAAACTTAATTGCTTTTGTGCCCATGTCTATAATTGCATTAATCATTCATTTTAAAAATAAGTTATTAAACATAAAAATTGCTATTTTTGCTGCTATTCCAGCTGCATTTTTAGGTATAGTCGGTTCTATCATTGCATCAAAAATAAAGGCAGAAAATCTAAAGTTATATTTTGGAATTTTTTTATTAGCACTAGGTGTTTATCAGTTAGGTGATGCTATTTATAAAAAGATTAAATGTAAGCAATAAGTTCTTTTTGTAAAAGTTTTAGCATAATTTAAAATACTGGTATTGATTATTTAAATCCTAAAAAAACAAAAAATTCGACAAACTTAGGTTTAATAAGGCTAAAAAACTATAATATACTAGACTAGAGGGAGGATAAATGAAGTTTATTACTTTAAAAAAACGCAATATTTTTATGAGTTTGACAGTTGGTATTGCTTTGATTTTGGCGATTGTAATAACTGCTTTAACAGGTAGTGCTGCAGTATGGAATGGTAGAAATCCTAATATAGCATTAGTAGAATACATACAAACTGATAAAAATGCATTGGTACTTAGTTTTAATATTTGCGGGTTAGGAGAAAGCGACACTAGGCAGATTATGGATGTCTTAAAAACTCATGATGCAAAAGCTGTTTTTTTTGTGACGGGCAAATGGGCCGAACAAAACAGTGATTTATTAAAAGAGATGGTGTTACAAGGTATTGAAATAGGTTCGCATGGCTCAATTCATCAAGATATGAGAGCACTTGATGGAGATACGATGCGATTAAATTTAATGACATCGATGAATATAATTGAAAATATCACAGGGCAAAAAGTTACTTTATTTAGACCGCCTCATAATCTATATAATGATAGGCTGTTAAATATAGCCTCATCACTAGGCTTAAGAGTGATTCATTATACAACTGATTCACTAGATAACAATGCACAGCAAAGTCAAGAAAATATAATCATGACCGTATTAAATAATGCAAATAAAGGCGCAATAATTTTAATGCGAAATGACGGAATACATACAGTTTTAGCGCTGCCTCCAATTTTGGAAGCTTTAAGAATAAGAGGAATGAGTACAGCGACTATAAGTGAATTAATAGCATAATTACAATAATTTAATCACAGGAGAGATACAAATGGAAAACAATGTAGAAGTCCAAACAGAAGACAGCAAAGACAGCTCTTTAATCACAAACAACAAGGTTTTTTTGTGCGGCAAAGTGGACAGTGAATTAAAATATTCACATGAATTATATGGTGAAGCATTTTATGAGTTTTATATGAAAGTCAAAAGACTTTCGTCTCATTTTGACAGACTTCCCATCACTGTTTCAGAGCGGCTGATTCAAGGTATAGATTTATCTTTAGGTGCTAAAATTGCTTTAAATGGACAGTTTAGAAGTTATAATAAGCTTGAAGGCGACAAGTCAAAATTAATGCTGACTGTGTTTGTTAGGGATTTTATGATTGGAGTTGAAGATGAATTAAATCCTAATTTAGCTGTTTTAAGTGGGCATATTTGTAAAATTCCAATTTATAGAACTACGCCATTTAATAGAGAGATTTGTGATATTTTGCTTGCAGTTAACCGTGCATATAATAAAAGTGATTATATTCCATGTATTGCATGGGGAAGGAATGCAAGGTTTGTTAAAGAGATTGAGACAGGGCAAAAAATAAGTATTGCAGGGCGTATACAATCAAGAGAATACTATAAAAGAATAAATGATGAAAATGTTGAAACTAGAATAGCTTATGAATTGTCTATTAATAAAATTAGCATAGAATAAAAAAGGGGTGTCAAAGCAAGACACCCGAACCGCCTTTAGGCGGCTTTTTTATGCGCTAGAAAAAATACTTTGTAGAGATACGATAGACAATGAAAGCAACTTGTATAGGCAAAAAAAGGAGAAAGCAAACCACCCAAACATGTCATAGACTGTCTGGGTGGTAATGATATAATTCTTGATAGCATGACAAAAATAAATATAGAACAAATAATATAGAAACTATAATAAATAGCATAACCATTAAATTTATATCATCCTGTTAATAAGCATCTTTTCTTTATTTTTTGTGTTGCAATATAATATTATGTGTGACACAATTTGTTAAATTTAATATTATATGTGATAGAATATAGGATTATTGTTTATTTGTTCTATCGTCTTCAATATATTGACCATATGGCATAATTTTATGCTTTCTTTTTTTCATTAAAATTGCTAATAGAATCAGCATAATAACCACAAACACAATACCTACGATTAATACAATCATCCATACATCCACCCCGTCAAAATCAATATATCTAGTCTCTATAAAAACTTCGATGCTTTCGGCTAATTCTCCATCAATATATACAATTACTCTTGTGTATCTGCTTGCGCTATCAAATGGTGTGGCAATTAATATCCTAGTTCCTGCTTCTAATAATTCTAGTGGTACTCTTCCTACACCATGCAGATACACTAATAGCATTGCATCTTGTCTTAAAGTAGCATTTGTGCTTGTCATTTCTAATACGCTTATCATAAAGCCCGTATTAATATATCTTGCAGGCACAAAACCTTCTGTATTATCGCTTGTGGCAACTCTAAACCAAACCCTATCATTAAATTCATATTCTACAAAATCTAATACTCTAATCAAATCGCCTCGTCTTAAGGTTGTATAAGAGTGACTATTGATTGAAGGAAACACAAGTATGTGTGTATTATCAAAAACTATTTGACCACTTGCATTTATGGGTGGAGTATAGGGAATTGGTGAGTAAAGGGCGGCACGATAAATAAAGCCGCATACTATTAATGGTTGATTAAGTATATCGGTAGTAAAAGCTACTACATAATACATATTTGGTGGAGATGGGATTTCTCGTCTTATCATAATTTGAGTATCTTTCGGCAAATGTATTATTGCATTGTTTTCTGATGGAGTAGAAAAGAGGGGAGTATTTATTTTAGTGGTAGTTATAGCGTTTGAGGATTGGGGTCTTGCAATTCTAAGTGTAGATGAAGATGGTGGAGTGGTATAAAAGTTTGATATGTCATTGATTAAATTAGAACTTAATCTAAACAAAGAATGGCTGTTTTTATCTAAAAGAAGTATATCATTATAATATGCTAGACCGCTTGCGTTTGAAGTTGTAAATGTGATGTTTGAAAATGTACCCAAATCTAAATGAGCTTGATTGTTAAACACAAAATGACCATCTGCATTGATTCCAAAAATGTTGCCCGCATAATCAACAAAAAAGTCAATTAAGTGTTCATTTAAAGATATGCCACCGCCAATTTTTTGTCCTAAACTTATAGGACCAATTAAGCCTTGCATGATAAATTCAAATTCATTTAATAAGGGTGTAGTTTTTGCTATATGACGTTGTCTATGCATTAAGTCTTCAAATATTATATAAATATATTCTCCGTCTGCAATAATTTTTTCTATAACTACCATATATTCATTATAAGTTATATCTAAAGCTGCTTGTGTCTCTCTATTTAATAAACGATTGCCATTATATGCAACAATTAATTCATTTGTATAAGTCATAACTGCTGATATGGGTCTAGTTATATTAAAATGCTGTATAGAGTGTCTATTAAATAAACTAACTCTATTATTGTAGGTGTCCGCAATAATAATGTTTCCGAATCTATACGATACGCCGCTAGGTCTATTAAAGAAAAAATCTGCATTTGATCCAGAGGCTAGCGCTAAATCAATAGCATTATTAGTTAAATTTATTTTATAAACATTATCTAAATAACTAGAAAAATAAACATTATTATTAAGCATTGCTAAAACAGGAGTCTCTTGGTATATATCAAAAGGAACATTAATTGTTAAATTAGATACCATCACTCCGCCTGTAAATACGAATCTATCAATAGAGTTGGGAGTCAAGACTAATAATGAGTCATTTAAAGCATAAATTGCATAGGGAATAGAGGTTAGGTTTTGTAGATTTAAACTTTGTGGTGTAGTAGTATTGTCCAATCTATAAATTGCAAACCTGCGTTGAGGCAAGCTGACAAGTGCAAATACTCCAAAATTTGATACGCTAACTTGCCTAATATTTCCGCTTGAGATATTTTTTGCTTCTGCTCTAGATGTTCCGTCAAATCCAAAAATAAAAACGGTTTGTCTTGTTGCTAGATAAATATTTTCTTGATTAATAGCAAACGAAATAAAATTTCCTGGCACAAGTCTATCGCTTTCAAAATAAAGACCGCCTTCTCTTAAGATAAAAAGCTGGTTATTATATACTTCTATAGATATGGCGCTTTGATTAGATATTAGATTAGTTTCATTAGTTTCAAAATTAATACTATGAATGCCGTTTGAGTCTAAAATATACATATAATAATCAGATAAAGCAATATTTTTAATGGATAATAGATGCAAAAAAGGAGTATCAGAGTTGTTTATTCTGACAAGTTCTAATTCATCATCATAAGGATAAACGGCGGATATATTATAATAATTGAAATACTCTGTATTAGGCGGATAAAAAGTATATTCACTCGTGAAGATAGTGGCAGCCAGTGTCACTATTAAAATGCTTAAAAATCTCTTCATACATATTAATGATATCATAATAAAATATAAATGTAAACAATTCACCATAAATCAAATAGAAAAATTTATAAATAATGTTACAAAAAACTACAAAACTATACAGTAAAGAGTTTACATTGATTGTATATTATGATACAATAAGGTCAAAATGTACTAAAAGGGGAAGTTTTGGAAAAAATCGCCATTGTAGACTTAGGGTCTAATTCTGTACGCTTAGTATTAGCAAATATCATGCCGCCTGGAAGCGCTGCTGTACAAGGCGGTCATTTTGTCATATTTGATGAACAAAAAGAAAACATAAGGCTAGGGCTGGATTTAGAAAAAGACGGCTATATCAAGCCTGCAAGAATTACGCAAACCATAAAGACTTTGAAAATGTTTAAAAAACTATGTGAAAGCTATGGTGTAGAAAAAATTTTTTGTGTGGCTGCCACATTTTTAAGGCGTGCTAAAAATCAAAAAAGTTTTATTGAAGAGATAAATGCTTCAACTGGTTTAAAGTTTAAAGTTTCAACTGAAGATGAAGAGGCTACTCATACTTATCAAGGGATAATTAACTCATTGGATATCCCTAAAGGTGTTATTTTGGATATTAGTGGTTCAAACATGATGATTATTCAATATAACAGAAGAAATCTTATTAATAAAGAGATAATAAATATAGGCACATTGGCTTTGTCCAGCATTTTTACTGACGGAACTTCTGAAGAGCAGGCGGTGCTTATAGAGGCTTATATTTTGGACCAATTGAGGCGTATACCTTGGCTATCTCAAATTGAGCCCGATTATCAATTTATCGGGGTAGGCGGTGCGTTTAGAAACTTAGCTAAAATAGGCAGAAAAATCAGAAAATATCCTCTTGATATGGTGCATAATTATAGCATATCTCAAAAGGAATTTGATGCTATCTATAAGATGGTTAAATCATTGCCGCCAGGAGACAGGACAAAAATCAAGGGTCTAAATTCTGAAAGGGCGGATATTTTTTCTGTATCATTGTCTACTATTAATGCATTTATGAAAAGATGCGGATTTTCAAATATAGTTGTGTCTGGTGCAGGTTTAAGAGAGAGTGTAATGTTTAATTATGCTGTACCAAGCACTTTAGAAAAGCCTATTTCTGATGTTTTGCTTCATTCTGTTTATACGATGATGAGTTATTTTGATATTAATATTCCTCATGCCGAGCATGTTTGTGCTTTATGTATTCAGTTGTACAAGCATTTAAGAGTATTGCATAAATTGCCAAGAATGTATGTTAAGCCGCTAAGAATAGCAGCACTTATGCATGATGCTGGTACTAGAATAAAATTTTACGATAGAAACCGTCATACTTTTTATTTTATAATGAATTCAAATTTGTATGGGGTAACTCATAGAGACATTATTTTGGCATCATTTATAGCACAAGGGACACAAGGTGATGATTTTCAAATGTCAGAGTGGAATAAATATAAAGATATTTTGCTAGAACAAGATTTAGTGGCTGTATTAAAATTGAGTGTGATTTTATCTATTGCAAAGAGTTTGGACAGGTCTTTATCGGGTGGAATAAAAGGGCTTGATTGTGATGTTTTAGGAGATTCTGTAATAATGAAAACAATTACAGAAGGGGATTGCTCATTAGAAATTAAGGATGCAATGAAATTAGCACCAGATTTTGCAAGGGCATTTAGAAAGAATCTAGATATATTGTAGTTTGATTAGATATTTAAGGAGTAAACGAAAATGATTCAGCATTTATTCTTAAAGCAAAAAGTGTTTTCATTAACAGAGGATTTTACTTTTTTTGATGAGTTTCAGCGTCCGATTTTTAGGGCAAGAGGCAATTTTTTTGCTTTTCCTAAGCAGTATAAGATGTTTGATGCTGTCAATCAAGTTAATCCCATGATACTTATTAGAAGAAAATTCTTTGCATTTATGCCAACTTTTACTATTATTGATACATCAAATAATCAAACGCTTTTTACTGTGAGACAAAGATTTAGGCTTGGTCGTCCTATTTTTGATATTGCTACGCCGCATGGCAACTATATGATTGATGGCAATTTAATTGGACATGATTTTGCTATTATGAATCCTAACGGACGGCAGGTTATCCAGCTTAATAAGCGTTTTTTAACATGGGGGGATGCTTATGACGTAGCTATTGATACTAGTCAAATCCCTTTGCATGTAGCTGCTGCAATTATTTTGACTATTGATTGTGCATTACATAGCAGCAATAGATAATTTTGTGAGTATGGATAAGGATGTTAAATTAATTTTAGCCTCAAATTCACCAAGAAGGAAAGAATTATTAAAACAGATTACTCTTGAATTTTTGGTTGTGCCAAGTAATTATGATGAAGAATTCAAAAGGGGAATGACTCCTTATGGATATGTGTTGAGTTGTGCTAAAGGAAAAGCTTTAGATGTGCTCAATTATCTTAATTATCATTCTGAGTATAATAAAGAATCTCATCCATTTATAATTATAGCTGCTGATACAATAGTGGTTACTAAAGATAGTAAAATTCTATTAAAGCCACAAAATGAAAAAGAAGCATTTAATATGCTTAAAGAATTATCAAATAATTGGCATAGGGTTTCTACAGCAGTTTGTGTTAAATTTAATGAAAAGACATTATTAAAATACAAATCAAGCTATGTTAGGTTTAATGAGTTTGAAGAATGTGATATTATGAATTATATAAAAAGCGGCTCACCATTTGATAAAGCGGGTGGGTATGGTGTACAGGATGAATGGATAAAGGCAAGAGTTGCTAGAATTGACGGCAGCATAGATAATATAATGGGGTTGCCATTAAAGCAAACGAAAAAAATGCTTAAGGAGGTGTTAGAATGAATATTTGGCATGATATTGATGAGAAAAGGATTGCTCCTAATGACTTTATTGCTTGTATAGAAGTATCTAAGGGTTCTAGAAAAAAATATGAATTAGATAAAGAAACAGGCATGTTATTCTTTGATAGATTATTGCAAACAGCGACACGATATCCAGCTAATTATGGGTTTATTCCAAGGACTCTATCTGAAGATGGTGATGCACTTGATGTGCTTGTGATTTGCAGCGAAATTGTACCATTTGTACTTGTTAGATGTTGTCCGATTGGGGTGATTAAAATGCTTGATAATGGAAAATTTGATGAGAAGATTATTGCTGTGCCGTGCGGAGACTCTAGGTATAGTTATCAAGATATAGAGGATTTACCGCCGTTTATATCAGAAGAAATAGAGCATTTTTTAAGTATATATAAAGCACTTGATAAAACACCTACAGAAGTTATGCCAATTCAAAGCAAAGAGGATGCTCAAAAAATTATTAAAGAATCCATAGATAGATACAAAAAGCATTTTAAAAGATAGAAAATTAATTTAAAATCATAGGAAACTTTAGATACATTTTAATATATTGATGTGCTTTAAAGTTTAAATATACTCATGAAAACAATTGACATAGCAATATCATTAGGTTCTAGCTTTACAACCATATTTCAATCAGGGTATGGCGTAGTTTTGCATGAACCCACAATAGTTGGTGTATCGGATACAAAAAAACAGCGTATTATAGGTTCTGAGGCATTTGCAATGCAGGGGAAAACTCCTAAAAATATCACGCTAATTACTCCTATTAAAAATGGAATAATCATTGAACCTAAAATTGCAGCATCGTTTTTAAAGGATTTGATTATAAAACTTTATCCAAAGAGCTTTATTTTTAAACCAAGGATAAAGGCGATTTTGGCTATTCCGACGGGGCTAAAAAAAGAGGAAGTTGATGTTTATTATAATGTGGCATATGCTGCGGGAATTAGTTTGGTGAGAGTTGTCCCTAAAATTGTAATGGCAGCGGTGGGTATGGATTTGCCTGTTGCAAGCAGTGTTGCTAGTATGGTGGCACACTTGGGGGGTGGAACAACAGAAATTGCTACGATTGCATTGTCTGGGATTTTATCAAGTGGGGCGTATGGAGTTAGTATGGGTGGAGATATGATGGATAGGGCTGTTGTTGATTTCATTTTAGGTAAACATGATTTGAAGATTGGAATAAGTGATGCTAGAAGGCTTAAAGAGGAGATTGGGAGTTTGCATAAAGGGGAGACGGCTTTTAGGGAGGTGATGGGATTATGTTTAAAAGAGAAGCGTCCGTCAAAGGAGGCGATTCATGCGGCAGATATAGGCGGAGTATTAATGCCTTATTATTTAAGGATTGCTGATTTAATTGAGACAGCGATTAATGGAATTGGTCCTGAGATATCTTCTGATATCTTAAAGAGCGGAATTTATTTGTCAGGCGGTAGTGCTAAGATTGCTGGAATAGATAGGTTATTGTCACAAAAATTAGGATTAAAAGTTAATATTTTAGAGAATCCTGAATTTGCAATTATCAATGGTGGTGGAAAATTATTGAAAAATAAAGAGTTGTTAGATAGTTTTTAATAGAAATATAATTTATCTATTGATTTAAATGAAAATCTCATCTTTTTAAAGGATGAGATTTTTTAAATGAATTCATATGAGGTGAAATACTATGTTATATCACATATATATCATGTTATATGTGATATAACATAGTAAATAATGAAAATAATTGGTTTTTGGTCTAAAACTTATTAAATTGTAAATAATTTTATTATGTTATATTTAGTTATTCCTTTACTCTCGATTATTTTTATAATAGGGATTTTTACTTTACGTTCAAGTTCATATGGATTAGATTTTGAATTTCAAAATTTTTTAGGTGATGATTGTATTATTTCTATGATAAGAGAAACAGCTAAAAAAGAAAGTAATGAAAAAACTACAGAAAAAATAAATATATATCAAATTGCAAAATATGTTAGACTAACAAAAAAAATGCAATTTGAAGAATCGATTTTTGAATTAACGTTAAAAAGTAATCTTGAGATATTTTTTGGAGAATATAAAGTGCTGAAAAAAAATTTTAGACTAACAAGAAATGAATGGCAAAAATCAAGGATATATAAAATTTGCAAAATAATAACTGGAGGTAATCAAGGTTTTCTTAGCAGGGAAAATATCCAAAAGGCAATTGAAGAATTTAATTCAATTACACCTTTAAATTTTAATGAAATTATTTCATTGCCATTTATTTTTTCATTTGTTTTATTAGAATTTTTTTGTATGCACATATGCAGTGTAAAAAAAATTATTGACATTAAAAAATTGGCTAGGCTGGATATAGCAAAAAAGAGAATAAATATTTCATATTTAAAAAATAAAATTTATTTATATTATTTTTTAAAACTAGCGGATTTTGAATTAAAAAGTGTCATAGAAAAAATTTGTGAGACAAATGATATTTCGATTGTAGATGAAATTAAAAATTTTGAAAAAATGATTGCATTTAATTTTGCTGCTATTAATGGTGTGATAGCAACTATAATTAAAAAAAGAAGTTGGTTTGATATTGATTTTTTATTAGAGCTATCTGAATTAAATAAATTATTTCAGTTTAGCGATATATCATCTATTGGGTCTATGGAAAAAATTTATTATTATAAGAGATTAGCTAGAGCAGCAAAAAAATCAAACATAGCTGAGCTTGTTTTCGCAAGGCATGAAATTGAGTTTCCTAGAATTGAGAAATTTGAAAATTTTAAAAACAAAAATAGAATTTTATTTGAGGCTGGGTATGATAATAATTTTGAAACAAATGAGAGGAATATTATTGATGGAGTTAGAGTTAAAACTACAAAAAATATTAAATACAGTACAATGATAAATAATAAATATGAGACAATAAATGGAAGTGATGGTTCTGGATATGCGACTTTTGAGAAAAAAAAAGTTTATGATAATTTCAAGATTTTTTTTGGAGGAGAAGAAAAAACGGTGGAAAGTACAGAGTTTTTTAAAAATAAAATAGTTTATAAGCAGAGCTTTAATATAATACAAACAGTCATATTGTTTCCAAATTTTATCGACAGTGTTTTTGGTGAAATTAGACATGTGAAAATCGATGATGGTAATTTTGATAAAATTATTTCACATACGCAAATAAATTTAAATAAAAAAATCCATTCACTATCACGCATCATAAAAATTAATTATAACGAGTATTTAATATTTCTTTTATTTTCAAAAAATGAGAATGATTTATTTAGTGCAGAGAAAATTATTTACAATAAAAATCTTTTTCAATTTTCCGAGCAATATAGTTTTGTATTTTCAAAGAAATTGGAATTAACAGATATGATAAGTGTAGGTAGGATTAAAACAAATGAAATAAAAAATAAAAATAATACTCAAAAAAAATTAAAGATTATTTCCAATCAAAAAATTTATGAATCCGGAATATTGGATATTGATTTTTTTGATCATCAGAAAAACATAATTGTTGGATTAAATGATCTAATAAAAAATATTTTAATAGAAAAAAATGATAATATTTCTTTGATTGATAGCTCATATCTATTGTATGTGAATAAAAACTTGTTTAAGGATAAAATTTGTGAAAATTTTAACTCAGTTGAAGCTGTTTTTGCTCTTTGTGAGTATGTTGAACATACAAATGACGAAAATATTTTCCAAATTAATAATATTTTCCAAAAAGCTGCGATTATTTTGCTCAATGAGACAGAAAACAATGTCAATATTAACGTCTCAGACAGAATAATGCTTCAGTCAAAACGAGATTCATTGAAGAAAATTAATAAACTAAATAATATTTTCTGTTTGAGAGTGTATAAAATATTTCTATTTTATACAATTACAAAATTTTTGCAGCTAATAAAAAATAATTCTGTTTTAAGAAAACTTTTTTTCAAGTTGAAAGAAAAACTAAGGAGCGAGATAAAGAATTTTTCAAATCTATTGATTGATGAAATTTCATTGGCAGTTATTTCTGAGGCAATAGATGATAGTATGGCAAGGCTATATTTAAGAAAGGCTGGGGAAAGAATTTTTGATGAAAAAAATATTGAATCAAGCAATATATTGCTTTATATAATTGCACTTTTAAAAAAAGATTACGTAGAGTTTGCATATTCATTGCTTAAAATATTTTTAAAAGGGAATCAAAATTTTTTAGCGTATAGATGTGTTGTGGAAAATTTTTTGGGAATAAAATTTAAGGGCGATATTGTTTATTTTTTTCCAAAATTGCCTAAAGAGATTGGATTAGTAGAAATAAAATTAAAAACTCATATTGGAGATTTTTTTATAGAGATTGATAATGGTGACTTTGAGAAAAAAAAGTGGACTATGTTTTTAGGTGGTGTAGAATATAGTTGCAATTCTCTTTTTTTATCTAAAACCATAATATCAAAAAAAATTCTTCTTAAAAAAATCTAAAATCTTAGGCGTATAAATTATAGTTGCATTTTAATTTAAAAGATGATATAATAAATGCAATGGATTTATTTGATTTAAATATCAATAAAAATGCTCCGTTGGCGGATCGAATGCGTCCGGCAAATCTTAGCGATTTTATTGGGCAAGACCATATTGTGAAAAATGAGTCAGTTGTTAAGCGAGCAATAAAAGCAGATCGATTGGGGAGTTGTATTTTTTATGGTCCGCCAGGAGTTGGAAAAACTACACTTGCTATGGTGGTGGTTGCTTCAACTAAAGCAGAGCATGTTAGATTGAATGCTGTATCGAGTGGGGTGGCAGAGGCGAAAAAAATTATTGATGATGCTAGGCAAAGATTGAAAATGTATGGAAAGCGGACATATCTTTTGCTAGATGAATGTCATAGGTGGAATAAAGCTCAGTCGGATTCGGTGCTAGCAGCGATAGAAGATGGCACGATAATTTTTATTGGAACTACTACTGAAAATCCAAATTTATCAATGACGAGAGCGATTGTTTCAAGATGCAGAATTTTTGAATTGAAATCTTTATCAAATGAAGATATTAAAATTGGGTTGAGGCGGGCGTCGGTTGATAAAGAAAAAGGATTAGGAAATTATAAATTGGAATTAAGTGATGAGGCGGTTGATTTTTTTGCTTTTGCAGCTAGCGGTGATTTAAGAAATGCTTTAAATGGTTTAGAACTTGCTGTTCTTTCTACTGCTCCAACAAAAGATGGGATGATTATTATTGATTTAGATGTTGCGATAAGTTGTATGCAAAAAAAATCCTTTTCAGTTTCAGAAAGCACTTTTTTTGATATGCTTAGTGCATTTTGTAAATCTTTAAGAGGTAGTGATGTTGATGCTGCGTTATATTGGGGGTTTGCGTTGTTGGAGGCGGGATGTGATCCGTTGATTTTATTTAGAAGAATGATTGCTCATGCGAGTGAAGATATTGGAATGGCTGATAGTGGAGTATTAAAATTTGTAGTTTGTTGTATGGATGCTTATAAAAATATTGGAATGCCTGAGGGGGAATTAACATTGGCACATGCAATTATTTATGTTGCCAGTGCAAAAAAATCTTGTGCAGTCATTGAGGCAAGAGTTAGGGTAAAGAATGCGTTAAGCAGGAATGGTGAAATTTTTGTTCCGTTACATTTGAGAAATAATAATCATTCAACATTTGAAAAATCAAAAATTCCTTATTTATATCCGCATGATTTTGGGGGATATATAAAGCAGCAATATTTGCCTGAAGGAGTGGTTGGAAATTTTTATAATCCAAGTGAAAATGGTGATGAAAAAATAATTAAAGAGTTTTTAGAAGATATTAAGAAAAATACAAAATAATTTTAGATATTTCATCTATTTTGAAATACAAAATTCTGTGCAAACATATGATTTGCACTAATTAATATGAGATTCAATTAATTTAAAAATTCAAATTAATTCAAGGGGGAAAGAATGTTAAAAATTAAAAATGCATCAAAGACTTATTCTAAACAAAGTATAAAAGCTGTTGATGGATTGAATTTGGAATTAAAACCAGGGGAGATTTTTGGTTTTTTAGGACCTAATGGAGCTGGGAAAACCACCACTATTAAAATGGTGACTGGAATTTTAGAATTTGAAGAGGGACAAATAGAGGTTTGTGGAATTGATATAAAAAGGGATTCGATTGCTGCGAAATTGAATATCGGATATGTGTCTGACAATCATGTGCTTTATGACAAACTAAGCGGAAGAGAGTATATCAATTTTATGGCGGATGTATATGGGGTTGATAATAAAACTAGAGAGCAAAGAGCGGGAGAACTGCTTAGAATTTTTGATTTAGAGAGGGCTTTTGATTCGCCGATCAGTTCTTATTCGCATGGGATGAAGCAGAAAATTAGTATAATAGGCGCAATTATACATAATCCAAAACTATGGATTTTAGATGAGCCGCTTTTGGGGCTTGATCCGCAGTCGGCTTTTGAATTGAAAAAACTGATGAGATCGCATTGTGATAAGGGAAATACTGTTTTCTTTTCTACACATATTCTTGAAGTTGCAGAAAAATTATGTGATAGAGTGGGAATGATAGTTAAAAGCAAATTATCGTTATTAGGTGATATGGAGCAAATTAAACGAATCCAAGGTGATACAACTTTAGAAGAGTTGTTTCTAAAAATTGCAGGCGGCCATTAGAAAACTATGCCCAAACATATGTTTGGGCATAGTTTTTGAAAGCATTAATTTATTAAAACTCGCACAAAACATATAATTTAGAAAATCTGAAGAGAGGTATAATTTTGAAAGCATTTAAAACATTAATTAGGCTTTATTTAAAAGATATGATAAGACGGAGAGACAGAAAGCAGGCTGCAACATTTATAGTTTTAGGCTCATTATATTTAATAATAATGATTCTAGCAATTATTAGTATAATTTCCATGGGTGAAATAATTAAAGAATCAGGTTCAGTTGTGCAAGTATTGACTGCAATTTTGTTTTTTGATTTTACACTCACGGTAATTACGGGCACAGTTTCGGCAATAAGTTTTTTATTTTTATCAAAAGATAATGAATTTTTTGCGTCATTACCTATAAAACCTGGTACAATATTTATGGCAAAGTTTACAATATTGTTAATGACTGAATTGCTTATCTCTTTAGCTATAATTCTTCCGACATTTTTAGTTTTGGGAATAGTTGTAGGTTTAAATCCGTTATTTTATTTTATGATTCCTGTTGCTATAATTTCGGTGCCAGTATTTGCTACTGTCGTGATAGCGCTGATTTCAATGCCTATTGTTTGGCTGTCTACAAAATTCAAAAATCGTGGACTTCTTAAAACAATTATAGCGCTAATTGTTTTTGTTGGTTTTTTTGCTCTTTATTTTATAATAATTAATATGGTTACAGCTGAAGCGGGAGATATAGATTTTTCTGCGCTTTCAATAACAAGTTATATCATTTATCCATTGTTTATGCTAATGAATTTTGCAACCAGAACTCCTGTATTTAGTCTTAGTCTAACATACTCAATGTTGGTTTCATTCATGACATTTATTGTGCCAATCATAGTGTTTTTAATGTTTTCTTATCTTTTATCACGTTCTGTCTATCAGAAAATAATTAGAAACTCACTAGAATCTAAAGGTAATGTCGTTAATAAATCAGGGCGTTTTGTTTCAGGTTCTATAAAGGGTGCGATTATGAGAAAAGAATGGCGAATGATAATTAGAGATACAGCAGTTGCTGTGAATACAATTGCTATGATTTTGCTAGCTCCGATAATAGTTATTTTTTCAGTTGTTGGTGCAGGAGCTGGGTTTAGTGATTTTGGTGCAGAGACGGCTAAGCTGATAGAATGGTCAATGGGAATAATTATAATGATGATGATGACTATAGGGTTGAACGGAGCAGGGAGTTGTATATCTAGAGAAGGACCACAATTTTATTATATGAAAATGCTGCCTGTTTCTTATAAAGATCAAATTAAAGCAAAGCAAAATTTTTATAATATCATTTCTATAGTTGCCATCATATTAAGTTTATTGTCATTAGTAATCTTTACTTTAATCAGAGGTACTTTTATTTGGTGGGTACCAATACTTATTATGATTGGCGCTATTGTGTGGTCAATTGCTGTCACTAATTTATCAATTTATTTTGATCTAAGAAATCCTAAACTGGATTGGAGGAATATTAAAGAAGTGGTAAAGAGGCTTAAAAATCAGGTTGTGTATTTAGTTTGGATGATATTTGCTTTATTTGTATTTGGCGGAATGTTGGGCGGCGTGGCGGTATCTGAAGCTTTGGGGATAAATGCAGAGATTTTTATGATGGTTTATTTGGCAGTATTTGCTTTGATAGGATTTATTGCAGCATTTTTATTTAACATGCTTTTACATAAGAGCATAAAAAATCTATTTAGTGCTCAATAGTGAAAAATAGTCTCAAACTAATGTTTGTGCGGCATTAAATATTTATTTTTTAAGCTTTCAGACAGAATCAAAAAGGAGAAATATAATTATGAGTAAGAAAAACATAAGAAATTTTTGTATAATTGCACACATTGACCATGGAAAATCAACTTTGGCCGATAGACTTATTGAGTTTACCGGTACTGTTTCAAAGCGTGAGTTTCAAGATCAGCTTTTGGATAGCATGGATTTAGAGCGTGAGCGTGGCATAACAATAAAATTGACTCCTGTGAGAATGAATTTTTTTCACGAGGGACAAGATTATATTTTGAATTTGATTGATACGCCAGGTCATGTGGATTTTACTTATGAAGTATCAAGGTCGCTTGCTGCATGCGAAGGGGCGATTTTGGTTGTGGATGCATCGCAAGGTGTTGAGGCGCAAACTTTAGCAAATGTATATCTAGCAATTGATAATAATTTAGAAATTTTGCCTGTCATTAACAAGGTGGATTTGCCATCTGCACGTCCTGATGAAATTAAAAAAGAGATTGAGGACATAATTGGGCTGGACGCAAGCAATGCTCCGTTGATTAGTGCAAAAGAGGGGCTTAATATTGAGGAGGTTTTGCGGCAGGCGGTTTCGGTTTTTCCTGCACCAAAGGGTGATGAAAATACATCTTTAAAAGCACTCATTTTTGATTCTTATTATGATAATTATAGAGGAGCGGTTTGTTTAGTTAGAATTATAGATGGTATAGTCAAGGCTGGTATGAAAATAAAAATGATGGCGACAGGTAAAATCTTTGAGGTAACAGAAGTTGGATTTTTCTCGCCTAAAAATGTGCCTGCATCTAGTTTGGCGGCTGGGCAGGTTGGGTATGTGTGTGCAAGTATAAAAAATGTAGCAGATACCGCTCCTGGTGATACTATTACTGATGCTGAACATCCTACAAGTGAGCCTTGTGCGGGATATAAAAAAGTTACTCCCGTAGTTTATTGCGGAATTTTTCCTATTGATGGGTCAAAGTATGGGGACTTAAAAGATGCTTTAGAAAAATTAAGATTAAATGATGCATCTTTATTTTATGAGCAAGAATCCTCTGCAGCATTAGGATTTGGTTTTAGGTGTGGGTTTTTAGGATTATTGCATATGGAGATAATTGCTGAGCGGCTGGAAAGGGAGTTTAATTTGGATTTGATTACGACGGCGCCAGGTGTTAATTATAACATGATAAAGACAAATGGAGAGGTTGTGACGGTGACTAATCCTAGCAATATGCCGCCGCTTGTTGAAATTGATTATATTGAAGAACCTATAGCATTGGTGCATGTGTTTACTCCGCCAGAATATATAGGACCCATTATGGATTTATGTAATGAAAAGCGAGGGATTTATAAAGACATGATTTATTTGGATAAAACTCGTGTCAAACTAGTGTATGACATACCTTTAAATGAGATTGTTTATGATTTTTTTGATGGGTTAAAATCTAGAACTAGGGGATATGCCAGTCTAGACTATGAAATTACTGGATATATTGAAAGTGATTTAGTTAGGATGGATGTGCTATTAAATAATGAAATTTGTGATGCTTTGAGTATAATTGTTCATAGAGAAAAAGCGTATGCAAGAGGAAGAATGCTGGTGGAGAAATTGAAGGAAGTTATTCCAAGACAAATGTTTGAAGTGCCTATACAGGCTGCAATAGGCAGCAAGGTAATTGCAAGAGAGACAGTTAAAGCGATGCGAAAAGATGTTTTGGCTAAATGTTATGGTGGGGATATTTCAAGAAAAAGAAAGCTATTAGAAAAACAAAAGGAAGGAAAAAAGAAGATGCGGCAGGTTGGGAGTGTAGAGGTTCCGAGTGAGGCATTTATGACGGTATTGAAGCTGGATACAAAAAAATAAATTAGTGGGTTTTATCAAGGTAAAAACTCTGCACAAACTAGAGTTGATGCAGAGTTTTAATTAATTTATTATGCAAAATAATTTAGGTCTTTATATTCATATTCCTTTTTGCAACTCAAAATGTACTTATTGTGATTTTGTTTCTTTTGATGATGCAAAAGATATGCAAAGAAATTATGTGACAAATCTAATAAAAGAAATTGAGTTTGAATCGTACAAAACTAACAAAAAGATAGATACAATATTTATTGGAGGCGGAACACCTTCATCATTATATCAGGGTGCGTTAAGTCAAATATTCAAAACTATTAATGACAGATTTAAAATAGATGAAAATATAGAATTTAGTATAGAGGCAAATCCTGAATCATGCAATCAAGGGTTTATTAAGGAGTGTGTAGACATTGGAGTCAATAGATTGAGCTTAGGCTTGCAGTCAGCTTGCGACAAAATACTAAAAAACATAAGAAAACATACATTTTTTGATTTTATTAATGCTGTTTCTCTTGCCAAAAAATATAAAATTAATAATATAAATTCAGACATTATGCTAGGTTTACCTTCTCAGTCTATAGCTGATGTTATAAATACAATTGATGAAATAATTAAATTAGAGGTTAGTCATATTTCTGTGTATGGGTTAAAAATAGAAGATGGGACAGTTTTGCAAAAGCAAGGTTATCAAGTGGATGAGGATTTATCTGTGCAAATGTATAATACTGCATATCAGAAACTCAAAGCATTTGGTTTTATTAGATATGAAGTTAGTAATTTTGCTAAAAAAGGTTTTGAGTGCAGACATAATAAAAAATACTGGAATTTAAGTGAATATTTAGGGGTTGGATTAAATGCAAGTTCACTATATGATGGAATTAGAAAAACTAATACTTGTGACATGAATCAATATTTTAAAGGTATATTTTTGGGCAGTCAAGAAAAATCAGATTTTCTAATAGAAAAAATTATGCTAGGGTTAAGGACAAGTGACGGTGTGGACATAAAATATATAGACCAAACAAATAAAAAACTCTGTACATTCATAGAGAATGGTATAGTATTCATAGAAAATGGCAGATTAAAAATTAAAGAGGAACATTTTTATATAATGAATTCAATTATTTCAGCATTGATTTAAGGAATTTAAAAAACACCACGATAGAGTATTTTATTACTTTATCGTGGCTTTTTAACAAGGAGATGTAATGCAATATGCGATGTATTTTTCAACATTGCTGCATTACATTCCCTTGATATTAATAGTATGGGAAAATAATGTGATTTATATGTAATAAAAAAAATGTTATTATTTGGAAAATTTTAATATCAAATTTGCTAGACATTTAAGATATTTGGTGTTATAATAATAGCATTAAAATGGATGTTTTTATTGGAATGAAAAATATTTTTTTATTGAGTAGTGCGTTGACATATATTGTTTATGCTGCAATTGGATTAGCTGCATTCATTTTAGCGTGCTCAATAGTTAGATTGGTGCATTGGTTGCTGACAAAAAATAAACATCTAGCTGAAGAATATGCCCCGCAGGAAATATCACTATCAGCTACTTCTAAGTATGCAGCGCTGCTTCCTTCTTCAGAAATTTTAGGATTAGATAATTTTAATAAGGATATCAAACAGAGAGAAATAGTGATTAAAATCACTAGCGATAATAATAAAACAGAAGACAATAGAAACTTAGCAGAAAATCTTGAAAAAATATTAACTAGACAAGATATTTTTGACAGAATAGAGTTTATGCGTAGAGATCCAGAACAATATCCAACTTTACCTTATTATAAAGATAAAGATGAAATAAAAAATATATCTTATGATTATATGATGTGTGGTGAGCGGGTATTTTGTTTTATTGAAAGTGAAGATAGCGGAATTACTGATACAGAAGAAAGAAAATTATTAACTTTAAAAAATATTGGTTTTAGACTGCCTGATGGTAAGCTTAGTATTTATAAAGATTTAGAGCTTATAAAGATAAAAAATGATTTTTATTTATTGGATACAGAAAGCAGGCTTAAAATAAATAAGAAGCAGATTTATGAGTTGGTGGATACAAGTTATAATTTTACTAATAAAAGTTTTTATGTTAATAGAGATTTTGATGATGAGACAGAATTGAAAAAAGGTGAAAAAGAGATTGAAATATTTAATGCTGGATTTAATGTTTAATGCTTTAATTTGCGAATTAAATTAAAGTCAAACATATGTTTTTAATAAATTTAAGGAGAAATATAAAATATGATTATTGAAATCGTGTCAAAAAATTATAACATTTCAGACAGGCTTAAAAACCTGATTGAAAAAAAACTTGAAAAACTTGATAGGTATTTTGAAGAAGATACTAAAGTTAAAATTATGTTAAAAGCAATTCAAGTTTACCAGAATACTGAGCTGTTTTCATTAGAGCTAAGTATAGCAGCAGGTAAAGATATAATGAGGGTAGAAGTATCTGACAAAGATATGTTTGCTACAATTGATCTTGCTATTCCTAAGTTAGAAAAACAAATTATTAAGCATCGCAAAAAAGTAGCATCTAAATTTAAAAAGTTTAGAGAAAAAGTTATATCAGAGCAAGAGGTCAGTGAGGCAGAAGAAATTAGAGCTGTTGTTAGGTCAAAAACATATGGACTTGTGCCTATGACTGTTGAAGATGCGATTGAAGAGCAAGAGTTAATTGGTCACAGTTTTTATGTGTTCTTAAATAAAACTACAAATGCTGTCAATGTTTTGTATAAAAGAAATGATGGTGATTATGGTTTGATTGAGACAATAGTTTAATCATTTTAAATTAGGAACAATATAATTCATGAAGAAAATCGTATTTATTGATATTGATGGGACTCTTGTTTGTGACAAGGGTCAGGTTTCAAAACGTAATGTCGATGCTATTAAAAGAATAAAAGATTTAGGCTATATTCCAGTTATTTGTACGGGAAGGGCAGTAAATTTAGCAAAAAACATAATAGAACTGACAAAAGTTGATTACATGATTTTTGCAAACGGTGGCGGAGCATATGATTGCGGACAAAAGAAAGTAATTTATCAAAATGCAATTGATCATAATTTGGTTAATTGCGTGTGTAATGCAGTTAAAAATGATGATATCAAAATAGAATATATTGCAAACGGCAATCTGGTTTCTCTATATATGCCGCAAGATACAGTAGTGCAGATAAATCTTGTTAGTTATCAGGCTGATATATTGCCTAGTGTAAAACAAATAATAGAAAGTTATGAATCTATAAAAATTGTACATAAGTCAAAGTTTTATTTAGATGATACATTTGCACCTGATGGTGATCCAAGAACTCCTGATAAAAAAAGATTCTTTTATGATGTAGCATTAAAAAATACTTCTAAGGGTAGTGGTATTATTGGGCTCTGTAATATATTGAACATAAAAAAGCAAGATAGAATTGCTATTGGTGATGAGTTTAATGATTTTAAGATGTTTTCTGAGTGTGGATTTAATGTGGCAATGGGCAATGCGCTGCCAAATTTAAAAAAAATAGCTGATTTTATAACTGACACAAACACTAACGATGGTGTTGCGCAATTTCTAGATACTCTTAATTAAAATCAAAATTATAGTTAATTAAATTTTTTTAATAAGTTATATTTTAGTTAACTTATACAAACTATAGTTTTTCACTATTTTTATATGCACAATATAGAAAAAAATGAGAGGAACAAACGATGTATAAAATTGCTTTAGTCCAAAATTTGTCTGAGATGATAAATTATAGCTATGCAGATTTAAGAGATTATTTTGAAAGCCTCAACCAAAAATGGGCAGAAAATAGTGAAAAAGATGCACCGCAAAGATATCAAGTCAAGCTTTTTACAGGTTCTAATATAGAATATCTTGCCACAGAGCTTAAATATGATATGGCTTGTGTTGTTTTTGCAACCAATTGTTTTAATGATAAGCAGATATATCAAGAGGTTCAGACTCCAAAATTTATTGAGGCATTTTCTTATTTTATGAACTCAGGCGGAGGATGTTTTGTTTTAAATCAGGATAAATTAGCAAAAGCAAATAGTCCTATCGCATTTTTAAATTTTCATGCGTTAGATGATGAACTTAATTTAAAACAGGTTGTTAGACAAGAATTAATAAAAGAGGGAAACAAACCTTGTGCTGAAAATGCAATGGGAATTGCATCATTGCACCCTAGCAAGCACAGAAATGATAAACATACACATTTTCTATTGAGCTATCCTAATGAGATTAATATAGAAAATGTCAAAAAACAGTGTTTAGAAAATAAAAGTCGCTGTGGTGTATTTTGGAATTATTGGAAAAACGCAAGCATAGATAATTGGGATGTTGTCATAGAAGACAGAGGACATAAAGAGGGTACACGACCTATAGTGATAAGCTCTAAGCAGTATCACCAATTTAGGATTGTTGGATCTACAATAAAATTAGATTGGCAGCAAAATTATGAATTGCTTGATAATATTTTTATATGGCTTATTGAAAAAGAGCACTCTGTTGCCGTTTTACTTCCAGAAAATAATGATATTAAAGATAATCAATTTGAATATTTATTGCAGTCTCTAAGTGCAGATAGATTTCCGCATAGACAATATATTATCGGAGATAAAAAAGATGTTAGGGATGGAGAGTCGCAGCTGGCAATAAGAATACAAAAAAACTTGCATTCTGGATTAATGCTGCATCCTAGAATAAATTTAGAGAATTTATCTAAAGAATTGAATGAGATTATAATTAAAAAACTTGCTTGTGAAGAGTTAAAGCTGATTCAGTTTAATAGACAGAAAGAAAATTTTTATAGTTTTAGTGTTGCTGGTTCAAGCTCTAATGCGCATAAAATTTTTAGTGGACATGAACCGTCGGTGGTGACTGCTCTTTTGAAAAAAGATGAGGCGGGCAATTCTGCTTATATAGATGATAGCTTTTTAAGTACAGTAGATACATTGCAAGTGATGACTGATTCTGACAACAAAATCACTACGGCTAACATTAAAAATCTTGTGCAAAATGTGTTGGAAAAAACTAAAAATCATGATGTCAATGGCAGTTATGACCAAACAGGGTCAGGTGCAACAGTTGCATTTTTGTGGCTTAGGGCTAAGTTTGATACTGCAGAAAAAGCAAAAAAGACCAAAGAATTTTTACTTAAAAAAGTAGACGGCTTTGATGAAATTAATAAAATAATTACGTATACTACTATGCTTGAGTGTGGTTTTGGGGCGGATACAGATGCTAAAAAAGAGATAGGTTCACTTGTTTTAAAATTATGTAATTGGTTGAAAGATAGACCTCAAGAAAAATTTGTGGAGCTTCAGTTTATTTGGTTAGTTAGAGCGCTTTTGCACATAAATGATGAGACATTAGTTCAAAATGTTATGCAAAATATAATAGAAAGAATTCAGTCAGACAAAAAGCGCAACAAAGAGTATTTTAAAGATGTAGATACCGCTGCAATGATGCTAATTTATTTGATTAAGTTGCAAAATAAAAATAATTTTGATTCTTTAAATGTGTTTAATTTTTTATATGAATTGGTTATTTTTATCCAAAGTGAAAAAAAGATAGTTTGCAAAGATAAGGGGATATTATATCCATGGAATAATAAAATAAGCAGTACTGCTAAGTGTGCCTATGCTTGGTGGATGTTTGATGAATATATTTTGAATATGCCTATGGATGATGTTAGGTTGGCGCTTATGGCTACACAAATTGGCGGGGGAGTTTATAATACTTCAAAGGCGGCGGTTGCGGCGGCAGAGAATTTAAAGTTAGAAAATGAAAAAATAATTAAAAAAAATATTGAATTAGAAAATACTAATAAGCGTTTAAGTCGCAATAGATTATTATATGAAGTTTTCATGTCGATGGCTATAATCTTAGCATATCTAACTATTATAGTAATGATATTTTTGTCAAGTGATGTATTATCAGTGCTAAGAGAGTTTTGGTTTTTACATTCGATTATATTAACAGCGTTGGTAATTCCTTTTATTCGCTTTAGTATTCGCTCTAGAAGAAAAACAAAATCTATGAAAGATAGTGATATAGACAAAAGCACAGAATCAAAGAAATAAAAACAAAGGAAAAGATATTGTAATGAATAAAAAGACTATTGAAGACATTGATTTTTTAGGAAAACGTGTGCTTGCACGTTTTGATTTTAATGCACCGCTTATAGATGGCGTGATAGCTGACAGGACTAGAATTGTCACAGCGCTGCCAACCATCAAATATCTTTTAGAAAAAGGTGCAAAACTTATTATTTGTTCGCATTTTGGTCGTCCTAAGGGTAAAATTATGCAAGAGTACTCGCTAAAACCCATACATAAAATGCTGTGTGATTATATAGGAGATATGCCATTTTTTAATGAAGCTATTGCTAAAGATACGGTTGAGGCAAGCCATAAATTAAAAAATGGTGAGGCAATGTTTTTAGAAAACTTGCGTTTTTATAAAGGTGAGGAGAGTAGTTGTGATGATTTTAGTCAAAAATTAGCCGATTTATGTGATATTTATATAAATGATGCTTTTGGGGCTTGTCATCGCAATCATGCATCAATAGCAAAAACTCCTAAATATGCAAAGGAATCAGGGGCAGGCTTTGTACTTAAAAAAGAACTAGAAGTATTGGGTGATAGTCTTTTTGGTGATGTGGCACGACCGTTTGTGGCAATTATTGGCGGGTCAAAAGTATCTGATAAGATTGGTGTATTAAAAAACTTGATTAAGAAAACGGACGCTGTTATTGTTGGCGGTGGTATGGCGTTTACTTTTTTAAAAGCGCTTGGGCATTCTGTAGGCAAGTCATTGATTGAAGAAGACAAGCTAGATATTGCCGTAGAAGTTATAAAAACAGCAAAACAGAAAGGAGTGAAGCTATTATTGCCTGTTGATGTGAAAGTGGCAAAAGAATTCCCTAATCCTATTGACAAGTTGGTGGAGTTTGATAATGTGCTGATAGATCAAATACCAAAAGATATGATGGGATTAGATATTGGAGTGGGAACAGAGGCAATTTTTGCTTATGAGATAAAGAAGGCAAAAACAGTTTTATGGAATGGGCCTATGGGGGTTTTTGAAAACCCTGTATTTGATAAAGGGACATATGCTGTAGCTATGGCTGTTGCTGAAACGACAGAAAACAATGGGGCGATAAGTGTAGTAGGCGGAGGAGATAGTGCATCAGCCGCAGTGCAGTGCGGTGTCGCAAGCAGGGTTTCTCATATATCAACAGGCGGTGGAGCAAGTTTAGCATTTTTAGAGGGTAAAGTGCTGCCTGGTGTAGCGTGTTTAGATGATAAATAGATAGATGTTTTGTTTATATATTATGATTTAAGGAAGTAAAAATGCAAAAGAGAAGAATATTTTTGGCGCTTGAAAAAAAGTTATTAAATAAGAATAAAGAAAATAAAGAGAATGAGGTTGTCTTAGAAGAGGCGGATTTTAAGGATGAAAAATTATCATGGGCAGGATATAATCGTCTTAAAAATGAATGTGAATATATTGATTATTCTGATCAAATAGAGATAAAAATTCCACAAAGGTATGATGCAGATTTTAAAAATTGTTTAGAGAACATGGCGGCTAATGAGTTATCTAAAATTAAAAAAGATAAGATAGAAGCAAGAATTAAGGCGTCAATTTTATTTTTTATTGGGATAATAATATTAACTATAGGTTTGGTGTGGATTAATGAGGCAAATGTAGTAAGGCAAGAATTTACTTTAATTATAAGTTGGGTCTTTATTTGGGCTGCTGCAGAAAAATTATTTTTTGATAGACGTGATTTACAAAATAACAGATACAATTTACTTCATATTTTAACTGCAAAAATTAATACATATTAATATTGATTCAAAAACAAGGATATTATTATTCTTGTTTTTTTATGCTATAGGAATTATTGTTTTGTTGAGATTGTTTGCACGCCAAAAAAACCCGCCCTATGCAGGGGCGGGTCGGGACTTAAAGCCCCTTTTTTTATGCACTAGGAATTATCGTTTGAAAGGAAAGATACTGGCATCAACAAAAAGGGCGCCTATGCAGGGCGCCCGATGTGCCCGAAGGGCACTTTTGTTCTATACAGGAAACAAGCAGAAAATTTCTTATAGAATGACATAAATTTAGGTTTTAATAAGCGGAGTAGTTTCTAGTATGTTGAACAATTTTAAATTTTAGCATCCTTTACTTTGTTCTTTGAAAAATTGTAGAACAAATTTAAGTTGTTTTTCATATTATGCTATAGGGTGCTTTTATGTATCTTTAGAAAAAACAAAGGAAGGAGAAAAAATGAGACAATTTAATTTAAGAGGAGGCTGTATGTGCAATCGTCATTCTGATAGTGATGGAGGCAGGAGAAATCTATTTGGTGATGAACTAGATGAGGAAATAGATGATGACATGACTCAATTTTTAAATGAGAGAAATGATTTTTCGGGTGGGCGAAGAGGTGTTGAGAGAGGTGAAGATTTAAATGAGCATGATAGAGGAGAGGGAAGATTTGATGGAGATTGTCGTAGAGAGAGAGATGGAAAGAGAGTTTGCTTTACTGTGCCAAGGGGTGAAAGAGGTGAGCGTGGTGAGAGAGGATTGAGAGGTGAGCGAGGAGAAAATGGTGCAAGGGGTGAAAGAGGTGAGCGTGGATTAAGGGGCGAGCGTGGTGAGAGAGGTGAAAGTATTAGAGGCGAGCGTGGACCTAGGGGTGAGCGTGGTGAGAGGGGCGAAAGAGGCGAGAGAGGACCTAGGGGCGAGAGGGGTGAAAATGGGTCTGGTGCAAGTGCTATAATTCCATTTTCATCAGGCTTGCCAGTTGATCTTACTACAGATTGTGGTGACCGTCGTGGACATGGAGCTTTCTTAGGTTTTGGGCATTCTACAACAAGCCCTATGCGCTTAGATAATACTATCGATATTAGCGGAGCACCAGGCATAAATATTGATTTTGCATTTTGTGTGCCAAGAGATTGTCATGTAACTGCAATGAGCGGATATTTTAGCACTGCATTGCCAGTGGATGCTAGGTGCGGCGTACAGATTGTGGCTCAATTATATCATTCTGAACATGATAATAATATTTTTAGCCCGATTGAAGGAGCACGCTTATTACTTGAGCCTAAGTTATGTGATAGAAATTGCAATAGCGGGATAAGGGTACATGCGACAAGGGATGATATAAATGTGAGATTGAGAGCCGGAACAAGAGTTATGATGGTATTTTATGCAAGGGCTAGAGAATTGCATACGGTAGTAGGATATGCAAGTGCGGGTATTGTGATTGAGTAGGTAAATATATAAGTAAAAAAAGTAGCCTTAATATTGTAAAGGCTACTTTTTTTGTTTATAAAGAAATTAAAAACTAAAATTTAACCGCCGCCAGCACTAATAAATGCATCAATTATTCTCCATGCAGTAAAAGCAATGGCTGCGATAGAAGAAATTATTGCCAAAGTTTTAGCGATTTTTTCTCTGCGCTTAGATAGTTTAAACTGAGTATTTAATTCTTCATTATGCTTAGTTAGGTGATTAACTTGCGATAAAAGTGTTTCATTATTTTCTTTAACTGTAGTTAAATAGAACAACAACATTTTATTTTGTTCATCAACTTTATCTAGTTGATTTTCAATTGCATCAAGATAATCATTTAATTTGCGTTGATATTTTTTTGTTTTTTCACAATTTTCAGGCAATGTAGTATTCTTAGATTTATTGGCATCATTTTTAAGTTCTTTATTGTATTTTTTTTCAGCATTCCTATTAAATAAAAATTGCTTAAATTTTGCAATTTTACCTTGTTTGGGTTGTGAATCATCAAGATTATTATTAGGTTCAATATCTTGATTAAGTATTTCATTTTCATTTAAAGTATTATCCATACAATAATTATTACCATATTTTGTTATTAAATGTCAAGGATTTATTTGCCTAATTAATATTATTTTGTTATTATATATTTATATGGAATTAGCAAAAATTATTAATAATAATACCATAATAGTTTATGACTTATCACAATTTGACATGCATGCAATCATGCACAGCGGTCAAGTTTTTAGATATTTTGAAATTAATAATGGTTATGAATTAGTGGTCGGCAGTCACTTTGTGCACTTATATAAAGACAATGATAATATAATAATTAAATGTGACGATGCGGATTATTTTTTTAATTATTTTGATTTATCTCAAGATTATAATGAAATAAAGAAAAGAATAGGTGAAAACATATGTTTTGCACCAATTATTGAAACAAGCGGAGGGATTAGAATTCTAAAAGGTGAGTTTATTGAAATGGTAATCTCTTTTATTATCTCAGCTAACAATAATATTAAGCGTTTCACTAAAACTCTTAACTTATTATCAGAAAAATTTGGAGAGAAATTAAAAAATGGAAGATATTCTTTTCCTGCTTTAAGTGATCTTCAAAATATTGATGAATCAAGCTTTAAAGAATTTGGCTGCGGATATAGAAGTTCTTATTTAGTTAAAGCTATTCAGCAATTAAAAGATCTTGATTTAGAGTTTTTAAAAACTTTATCAAACGACCAGTTAATGCATGTTCTTTTAAAAATCCAGGGAGTAGGAAAAAAAGTAGCCTCATGTATCATGCTTTTTTGTTTTCATAGGTTGGATATTGCTCCTATAGATACTTGGATTCATAAAGCAATTGATAAATTAGGTGATGATAAAAATCTATTATTAAATCATCAATATGCAGGTGTATATCAGCAATATGTATTTCATCACTTGCAATATTTAAAAAAAGATATAAGTTAAGTCAAAAAATTGTAATAATAATTAAACAAAAAAATAGAGCAGCATAATCATTTATTATGCTGCTCTACATATTTTTTAATACATTCAAGTGTTTGTTCGCTTATATCATGTTCCATCCTGCAGGCATCTTTTGCCGCTATATCATGTGCTACGCCATGCAGCTCCCAAAATTTTGTGATTAACTGATGCCTATCATAAATCTCTTTTGCTTTTTTATATCCAGATTCAGTTAAGACAATATGATTATTGCTATCTATATATATATATCCTTTTGTTTTTAATATTCCAAGAGCCCTAGTGATAGAAGGTTTTGAAAAACCAAGAGCATTAGCAACATCAATTGCATGCACTCCATCACTATTTTGTGTCAATATAAATATTGTTTCAAGATAATTCTCGCCAGATTCTCTGATATTTTCTATCATGCTTTCATTATATTAAAAAATCTTTATATAAGTCAAGTAATTAATATAGAAAAACTCTGTGCATTTATAGTGAATAGTCAGTTTTTATCTGGAATTACAGTCCATATTAGTTGACTTTTTTAAAGAGTTTATATATTCTAAATAATATGAGGGATAAAAGACCGCAATTAAATAAAGCTTTATTTATTGTATTGTTGTTTTTTCTGATAGTTCCAGCATTTATTTATTCTAGCTGGATAAATTATGAGCAGCGCAAATGGGATGATTTGCAATTATTGAAAACGGCAACAAAGCCGCATAGAGGGACTTATTCAGAAAGAAGTTTTGTTTTGCAGCTATTAAAAAAAGGTTTTCATCCTAAAGCAATTTTTCATGATATTTATGTTAAGAAGCAAGACGGCAATTATACACAGATTGATTTAGTATTAGCAACAAAAGTAGGTTTACTTGCAATAGAAATAAAGGATTATGCTGGCAGAATTTATGGAAAAGGTAATCAAAAATATTGGACACAAGTTTTATCTTATGGGAGAATAAAGCATCGTTTTTATAATCCTGTTATGCAAAATGCCAATCATATTGTTCATTTAAAAAAATTGCTTGCTAAAGAAAAAGTGCCAATATTTAATGTAATAATCTTTTATGGCAACTCTTCATTTTATGGTGTGAGTGAAATTCCTAATGGAGTTTTTTGTGTTAAAGATTATCAGGCATTAAAAGCAATAGATTTTATTATAAACAACAACCCTTTGGCGCATTATACAGACAAGCATGAAGTTGTTAGTATATTAAATGAAACTGTTGCAAATGGTGATGAAACTTATTGTACATTCTCATGCAAATTATGTAAATGAAATTAAATTAGAAAATATTGCTTGATAAATAATTTAAAAAAAGATTAAAAAATAGCTTAAAAACGCTTGACAGGCGTTTTTTTCTTTGTTAAAATTTAGCAATCAACAAGTTAGAGTGCTAACAAATGAATGCTTTGAGTGCAAGATGGTTATGCTATTTAATAAAAAGGGGGGATAAATTTGCCGCTATCAACAAGAAAAGAAAAAATATTAAAAGCAGTTGTGACAGACTATGTTGAAAACTGCCAGCCTGTTTCTTCACAAGAGATTCAAAATAAATATTTCCCTGAAGTATCGTCGGCTACCATTAGAGGAGATATGGCAACGCTAGAAGAATTGGGCTACCTAGCCCAGCCCCATACTTCAGCAGGCAGAGTTCCTACCGCTGAAGGGTATCGTATGTATGTTGATAAACTAATGCCGTCAAAAAAGTTATCTAGCTCAGAATTAAAGATTATTAATCAAACCTTAAAAGCAAAAGCTGGACATCTAGAAGATGTTGTCAGAAGTGCGGCTAGACTTATATCGGAGATTACTAATCTGACTGCTGTGGGGTTTACTAATGCAAGCATGTCTGACAAAATTAAATCTATTAAAATTGTCAAAATTGCAGATGAAATGGCGCTTTTTGTGGTGGTTACGGATAGGACTGTACTAAAAGATGCAATTGCTCAGATGAATATGGGTATAAGTGAGGAGTATTTATCAAAAGCAGGTGAGTTTTTAACTAGCGTATTTGGCGGGGTACAAATAGCAGATGTAATTGATGTAGATAAGTTTGCAGCTAAGGTGAGAGAGGAATATGAAAAGATTTATAAGGCATTGATTAAAATATTAAAAGAGTATGGGACGGTCGAATTAGAAAACTTGGCAATAGAAGGTGCACCTAAATTGCTGCAGCATCCAGAGTACAGCAATGTTAAAAAAGCAAAAGCCATGCTAGAGTTATTGGACGCTAAGTCGCAATTATATCCAATATTAAAATCCAATAATATGAACATCAGTATAAAAATCGGACATGATAATGAAATTGCAGAAGGTTTGCCAGAATGCGCTGTTGTCACAGCAACTTATGAGGTAGACGGAGTGGCTATCGGAAACGCTGGAGTAATAGGACCTATGCGTATGGATTATTCAAAAGTAATATCTGTACTTGATTATATAGGAAAAACAATAACCAACCTAGGGGAGGATGCCCAAGATGAGTGACAAAAAGAAAGAAAAAACTACGACCAAACATATGTCTGATGCTGATTTATCACAAAATAATGATGATATGCCAGAGATAATTGTGGTTGAGGACGGACAAGTGATAGATGAGGCTGAAAAAGAAAAAAATAAGCTGGATGATATGACAAAGGCGTATAGATATTTGCAAGCTGACTTTGATAATTATAGACGGCGCATGATGTTGGCAAGTCAAACTTCAAAAGAGCAAGGGCGAGTTGATGTGATTGAAAAATTGCTTCCCATAATTGATGTGATGACCAAGGCTCAATCTTTTATTAATGACCCTAAAATTTTAGAAGGATTTAAAATGATTTTAGATCAGCATTATAATTTGCTTAGTGGATTCAATGTTAAAAAAATTGATACTTTAGGAATGGATTTGGACACAAAATTTCATAATGTGGTGGCAACTAAAGATGATGAGAAGAATGCAGGTAAGGTTGTTGAAGTTTTTCAAGACGGCTATCAGATGGGAAATATTGTGATTAGACCAGCCCAAGTTATTGTAGGGAAGTGAGGGATGATGTAATGATAAAAACAAGAATTCCTTTACCTGAAAATGATGAATATTTGAAATTGCTAGGTGTTGCATTGTATATGTTCAATTACAATAATTCAAGTATTATAGAGGCAATATTAAGTAATGATACAAATGGGAACCATAATTGGTATGATTTGATTGATGTTACATCTGGAAAAATGAGGCAACCTGCCGAGAAAGCGATTATACAAAATGCTAACTCTAAAGAGTTAGCAAAGCAGATATTGACAATGCATGAAGAACTTATTAGAATGCGAAATAGAATAATTCATAGTTATCCTACGGGAGTAAGTGATGAGTATTCAAGTGGCTTACTTTATACGAAAGATAAGGAACATAATCAATATGTTGTAGGCAAGGAATATTTAGAAGATTTTATTAAAAAAAATGATGAGTTTGCGGAATTGTTATCAAAATTTAGGGGTCACTAAACAACAAAACAACAAATAAAAATTAAAAAATAAAAAGGAGGGGACTTTTTAAAGGAAAAGTCTAAAAATAAAATGTCAAAAGTAATAGGAATTGATTTAGGAACAACAAATTCATGTGTCGCTGTTTTAGAGGGCGGTGAGCCTGTGGTTATACCAAATGCAGAGGGGGCGAGGACTACTCCGTCGGTTGTGGGATTTAATAAAGCGGGCGAAAGATTAATAGGGCAAACTGCAAAAAGACAATCTGTGTCTAATGCAGATAGAACTGTCGCTTCTATCAAAACTCAAATGGGCAGTGACTATAAAGTAACGATTGATGGCAAAAAATATTCGCCTCAAGAGATTTCAGCGTTTGTTTTAGGAAAATTAAAGGCTGATGCAGAAAGCTATTTAGGGCAAAAGGTAACTAAAGCAGTAATCACAGTTCCTGCATATTTTTCTGACTCACAGCGTCAGGCTACTAAAGATGCAGGAAAAATTGCTGGTTTAGAGGTTTTAAGAATAATAAATGAGCCGACTGCGGCAGCGTTTGCATACGGATTAAACAAAATAAATGAGGCAGAAGGTGCAAAAAAGACTACGGATCAAAAGATTTTAGTTTATGATTTAGGCGGCGGAACATTTGATGTGTCTATATTAGAGATAGGCACAGATGAGGGCGGCGCTACTTTTGAAGTATTAGCGACAAGAGGAAACAACAAGCTAGGTGGTGATGATTTTGATCATTTAATAATCAAACATTTGATTGATGAGTTCAAAAAAGAAACAGGCATTGACCTTAATAAAGATAAATTAGCTCTTCAAAGACTTAAAGATGAGGCTGAAAAATGCAAGATTGAGCTGTCGGCTCAATTGAAGGCTACTGTAAATATTCCATTTATTAGTATGCAAGATGGTGCGCCTGTTCATATGAATATTGATGTGACTAGAGCAAAATTTGATTCGTTGACAGAGAACTTGATTAAAGAGACGATTACTTTAGCGCAAGGTACTTTGACTGATGCTAAATTAAAATCTAATGATATTGCAAAAGTTATTTTAGTAGGTGGATCTACTAGAATTCCTGCGGTTGTTGATGCGGTTAGAAAAATGAGCGGCAAAGAACCATTTAAAGGTATCAACCCAGATGAATGTGTAGCTTTAGGGGCTGCGATTCAAGCGGGTATCTTAAATCAAGAGTTTGGTCAAAGCGTAATGGTATTAGATGTGACTCCATTGTCACTTGGAATCGAGACTTTAGGCGGAGTGTTTACAAAACTTGTAGATAGAAATACTACGATTCCTACAAAAAGGACAGAGGTCTTTTCTACAGCAGAGAATAATCAGCCTGGGGTAGATATTCATGTATTGCAAGGTGAGCGTGCAATGGCTAATGATAATAAAACATTAGGGCGTTTTAAGCTTGAAGGAATCAGACCTGCGCCTAGGGGTGTTCCGCAAATTGAGGTTACTTTTGATATTGATGAAAATGGTATCGTAAGCGTATCTGCAAAAGATAAAGATACAGGAAAAGAGAATAAAACTACTATTACGGCGTCATCTAATTTGAGTGAAAAAGAGATTGATGAGGCAATTAAAAATGCAGAGAAATTTGCTGAAGAGGACAATAAATTGAAAGAGTTGATTTCTGCAAGGAATAATGCAGAGATGGTGATTGAATCAGTAGATAAGATATTAGAGGAAAGTGGTGATAAATTTGATGAGTCTGAAAAAGAATCATTGGTCGGTGCAAAAGAGAAAGTTAAATTGGCTAAAGACGGTGATGATGTGGAAGCGATTAGGACAGCGGTTACAGAATTAGGAGATATAATGAATAGTCTTTCTCAAAAATTATACCAAGCGAGTGATTGCGGTGCGGGTGGTTGTGAGAGTGACGATAATACAGAGTCCGAGGTTAAGGTTGAGGAATAAGAGGGATAATTGAAAGGGTATCCAAATAGATTTTTACAGGATAGAATGTTTTGACCTTATATTTTAATAAAAGAATTATGGGGTGGGAAGATTTGTTTGTATGCTTGTGATAAGAGCATAAGGCATTGTCGCTTGCTGTACTTTCTGTTTAGAGCTTGGAGAATTTTTTATTAAATTACTTTTTCATGCAAAAAAGCAACCAAAAAACCATCAAGGGAGAGTAAATCATCTTGTGCTGATTTGCTCCTCCTTGGACTCTTCATCCAACACTTTCAGGTCGGGTGAGAATAGTACAATTTTTAACATTAATAAGTGTGAGTATATTTTTGAATTGATATCCAATAAAGCAACTAATATTTATTTCAAAAAATAAAAAACTCTGTGCAAACTAATGTTTGCTGCATATTTATTTAAGGATAAGATAAAAAATGGCAAAATCATATTATGAAGTGCTAGGTGTAGAGAAGTCGGCATCGCAGGACGAAATTAAGTCTGCATACAGAAAATTAGCACGAAAGTACCATCCAGATTTGCATCCAAATGATAAATCAGCCGCTGAAAAATTTAAGGAAGTTTCAGAGGCTTATGATACATTAGGTGATGAGGCAAAAAGAAAAGATTATGATAATCCTATGTCAGGGTTTGGCAGAGGCGGCGGAAGTGCTGGTGCAGGCGGTTTTGGCGGTTTTGATTTTGGCGGACAGGGTGGCTTTGGTGGTTTTGATATTAATAATATTTTTTCTATGTTTGGCGGCGGCAGGGGTCATGCTGAGGACGAGATTGCGCCTATTTATGCAGAGGTTACGCTTAGTTTTGAAGAAGCTGCCTATGGTGCTACTAAAGAAGTAGAGATAACTAGAGCAGAAAGCTGTCAGGATTGCAAAGGCAACGGCTCTAAAAATGGGACAGCGCACGAAAAATGCAGTACTTGTGGTGGTAGTGGTACAATTAGGCAGGTGCAAGAAACATTATTTGGCAGAGTAGCATCTAATCGGGCTTGCCATAAATGTAATGGCTTTGGTAAAATTATAAAAGAGTCATGTCCTAAATGCAGCGGCAAGGGTGTTAAAAAAATTACATCAAAGATACGTTTAACTTTCCCGCAAGGTTTAGAAGATAATCAGCAGGTTTCAGTCAGGGGAGAAGGTAATGCTGGTAAAAATGGCAGAAAAGGTGATCTTTTAATTAGAGTGCGAGTCTTAAAACACAAGCATTTTGTGCGTGATGGTTATAATTTAATAATGAATATGCCTATTACGTTTATTCAAGCAGCAGTTGGTGATAAAATAGAGGTTTATAACTTAAAAGAGGATAAGTTTATTCTTAATATTCCAGAGGGAACGCAGCATGGAACGGTGCTTGCGATTAAAAATGCAGGCATCTCAAAAGGTTTAAGAAAGGGTGATATTTTGATTAAAATTTTAGTGGAAGTACCAAAAAATCTTTCAAAAGAGCAAAAGACAGCCTTAAAAAAGCTTGACACTAGTTTAAAAATTAGTCAATATGATAAGGTAAGCAAGTTTAGGATGGATTAAATTAGTCCAAAAGTTTACAGTGCAGTAAGTTAAGGTGGGTTTGCATAAAAATAAGGAAAGATAAACTATAAAGAAAGCTATAAAGATAGTTTTGATGTATTTATTTTTTTTAACAGTCCAATAAACAACCATTATGTGCACTGAAACTGTGCACATAAATAAAAGAGGTACATATGAAATATTTAAAATTAACAATAACAACAACTCATGAAGCTGCTGATATTGTTGGACTTATTTTGATAGAAGAAGGTTCACAAGGTGTGTCAATTGTTGACCCTAATGATATTAGGTTTGTTATGGAAAGGGATGGTTGGGATTATATTGAAAAAGATTTAGAAGAAAAGGCTAAAAAAAGCAATAAAAAGACTGCTCAAGTTTCTGTGAGCGGCGTTTTTCATAAAGATTATGATATTAAAGTCTTGAATAATTTGCTTGTTGAATTAAGGGAGAGAAGTGAGATTGATGTTGGGTTATTGGAAATCAAGACAGAGGATATTGATAGCAAAGATTATGAAAATGAATGGAAAAAATATTATCAAATTATGGAGATAGGAAGGATTGCTATTGTTCCTAAATGGAGAGATTATGAGGGCGAACTTATTTCAATTAAACTTAATCCTGGCAAAGCGTTTGGGACGGGTGATCACGAGACTACACAGATGTGTTTAGAGCTTATGCAAGAATTGAAACTTAAAGATAAAGTAATTGTAGATGTAGGATGCGGAAGCGGTATTTTGGGTATTGCTGCGGCAAAACTGGGGGCAGGAGTGATTCATTTGATTGATATTGATCCGCTTGCAATTGAGGCGTCTAAAGAGAATATGAGTCTAAATGATTTATCAAGCGAGGATCATAAAATTTTGAAAATTACATCTGAGGTGATCACTGGTTTAGGGACATTTGAAAATTTAGTTCAAAAGACTCCAGTTAAAAATACTGTAGACATAATTTTTGCTAATCTTACTGCAGATATATTGATTGCTCATGCAGCTAGTTTTGCTAGTGTTTTAAAGAAAAATTCTAAATTAATTGTGAGTGGAATAATTAACTCAAGAGAAATTGAAGTAATGAAGGCTTTTAATAATTTTAAGCCGCTTAAGAAGATGAAAAAAGGTGAGTGGCAAGCAGTGCTTTTTGAGAGGATTTAATTTTTGAGAAGAATTTTTTTAAATAAAATTGATTCTAAATATGTAGAACTAACGGGCGAGCAGCACATTCATTTGTCTGTATCTAAACGGGCAAGAGTAGGCGATAAAGTAGAAATAGCTGCAGGCGGATATATTTATTCGGCTGTAGTTTTTGTAATTAATAAAAATAGTACGACACTTGAAATTGTGGATAAAATAGAGAAAAAACTAGAGCCAAACATAGAGATTGTACTATATTTTGCTAGACAAAAACCAGAGCATGCAGAAATTACTGTGCAAAAGTGTGTAGAACTTGGCATAACAAAGCTTGTACCAGTTAAAACAAAATTCATTTGTTTGCAGCAATCAAAAATAGACAGGTTAAATAAAATTGCATTTTCAGCCGCAGCGCAAAGTGGCAGAGGTTTTGTGCCTAAAGTAGAAGAAGAGATTGATTTTGAAAAGGCTTTAGATGAAATTAAATATTATGATTTTTGTATTTTTGCATATGAAAATGCGGAAAACACTAGTTTGCGTGGATTTTTAAAAGGGAAATTGGATAAAAAGGTTGCAATATTTGTGGGCAGTGAGGGGGGGTTTTCTAATGAAGAAGTTAAAATAGCTGTTAATGCTGGATTAATACCTGTTAGCTTGGGGAAAAGAATATTAAGGGCAGAAACAGCGTGTATTGCTGTATTGTCATGTTTAATGTATGAAATGGGGGAACTAGGCGTATGAAAAAAGCAATAGTTTATACATTAGGCTGCAAAGTGAATCAATGTGAAAGTCAACAAATTATTAATATGCTTGGACGTTTTGGTTATGAAGTTTGTTCAAGCTTTATGCAGGCAGACCTATATATAATTAATTCTTGTTCTGTCACAAATGAGGCAGATAAAAAATCAAGACAGGCGATTGCTAAAGCCAGAAAATTTAATGAGAATGCCATCATTATAATGATAGGGTGCTCAGTAGAAAAAGGTTATGAAAATAACAATAATATTATTACCATTGGCACAAAAAACAAGGTTGAAGAATTAAGAAATTACATCAAAAATATATGCAAAACTAATGTCTGTACAGATTTTTCTAAAAATAAAATGCGTCCTATGATAAAAATTCAGGATGGCTGCAACAGATTTTGTTCTTATTGTATTGTTCCTTATTTAAGAGGACGCAGTGTCTCAAGACCTGTGAATGAGATAATTAGTGAGATTAATCAATATAAAGATAAAACTAAAGAAATTGTTCTTGTAGGTATAGACATATCATCATATGATAATTTAATTGGGTTAATAAAAGAGCTTGGTATAAACTCTAAGAATAATTTTAGATTCAGGCTGGGATCATTAGAATGCAGCATTATTACTCATGAATTTTTGACTGAGCTAAAAGAAAATAATTTTTGCGAGCATTTTCATTTGTCGCTTCAAAGTGGGTCAGATAGTGTGTTAAAGAGGATGAATAGACATTATACAGCAAAAACATTTTTAGAAAAAGTCAATTTGATTAGAAAATATTTCCCGCTTGCGGCTATTACTACTGATATAATTACAGGTTTTCCTAATGAGACTGAAAAAGAATTTAATGAGACATTAGATTTAATAACACAAGCAAAATTCTCTAATATTCACGCTTTTCCGTTTAGTGCAAGAGAAGGCACAAAAGCGTATGATATGGATGGACAGATTTCTCATCAATTAAAAAAAGAGAGAGCAAATAAAATTATTGAGAGAGCTAAGGATTTACAAAAGGAGTTTTTACAAAAAAATGTTGGACTTATGCAAGAAGTTTTTGTAGAGGAGGATGCAGGATATACTAGAAATTATATAAGAGTACGTACAAATGAGAAAATAGGTATGCTTATTAAAATAAAATTATCTGAAGGAGATATTTATTATGAATGATTGCTTGTTTTGCAAAATACGAGATGGAATAATTCCATCTGAAAAACTATACGAAGATGATTTGATGTTTATTATTAAGGACATTGCCCCTCTAGCACGATTGCATTATCTAGCTATTCCAAAGATTCATTATAAATTGCTTAAGGATATGACGGAGCAGGATGCTTTGAATTTAGGCAAATGTTTTTCTAAAATTGCAGAACTTGCTGATACATTGGGATTAAGTAATGGTTTTAGAATAGTAATTAATCAAGGTGAAGATGGTGCTCAAGCTATATATCATTTGCATATTCATATTTTGGGCGGTGAAAAATTATCTAATAAAAGTGTTTTTGAAAAAACATAATGATTATTTTTCGCAATAATACGCTTCCACGATAGTGTTTTCTCAATAATTATGTCATCTTTTGAATTGGGAATCTATTAGGTAAGATAAGGAGTATTTTGATGATGATTGAATTTTAATGAATCAATTAGAAAAAATTCAAAAATTATGGGCTTTTTATTATTAGTGCTTGCAATTGCTAGAGTAATTTTTGGTGCAATAACAATGCTATTGAATTGGGATGGAGTTGCATTAATTTTGATATCATCATTCCTAATTATTCCAATGGCAAACGATTGGATTTGCCAAAAGAATTTGATTACACAAGGCACAATAAAGGATTTTGAGAAAATATTTGATGGGAAGATTATTTACAAAATTATGGAATAAAAATAAGAAAAAAATAATTTTTCATTATTTTGCAACATTCATTCAAATATCGTGAAGAAAACGCTTGACTAGATAAATATTTTTGCATATAATAACTATGAAATCTAATGCTATAAAGCAAAGGGGGTGTGAATAAATGTCAGTAATCAAAGTTGGTGAAAATGAATCGATTGATAGTGCATTAAAAAGATTCAAAAGAAAATGCCAAAAAGATAATATCTTAGGTGATTTAAGAAAAAGAGAATATTATGAAAAACCCTCTGTTAAGAGAAAGAAAAAATCTGAAGCCGCAAAAAAAAGAGGCTTAAAAGGTTAGTCCAAATATTTAAAAGCTATCAATTATTTGATAGCTTTTTTCTTTATGCCATAGGAAAAATTGATTTATTTGAGAATATTTGGACGCCAAAAAAACCCGTGTAATGCAAGCACAAATCGGGGCATAAGCCCCTTTTTTTATTGTTAATAACTTTTTTCAAAATTTATGTTTAAACTATAGAAAAATTTAATTATTTGCTATTTAATCACTTGACAGACGACGACGACGACGACGATATACTTATATATATCAAATTAATTGTTAATAACTATACCGGAGGAAAAGCACAATGTCAAGAGAATCAAAAATAATTGATTGCCCGCCAGCTCAACAAAAACATTGCATATATGAGGTAGAGTGTTTCGGTTGGGAATTATTGAATCTGCATGGAGAAAGGATTACGGTATGTAGAGAAACGCAGCACCCAAAATATCAAGATATATTAAAATTAGAAAGTGCTTTAAACGCAAAAAAGCAGTTGCAAAATGAATTAATTCAACAAAAAATAAAATTATCACATGATTTAAAATTGATTCAAAAAAAATCTGATTGCATGATAATGGCACTTGCAATTATATTTTCATTAGGACTTGCCATAATTTATTTTGTGAAAGCAAATAATAAGAGGAAATTATTAATACGAAGAATAACAAATAGAATTAATGAGCTTAATTTAGAAATAGAGAAATTACAGCCTGAAATGAGTCAAATATGTCAAGATGCAAGGGCTACATTTTTCGGGAAACATTAATAAAAATACTGGCTGTTCACTAGTTTGGACAGCTTTTTTATAGTATAGGAAAAAACGTCTGAGAGAAATGTATAAGCTAACTCAAAAAAGCCGAACCTCTAAGTGAGGGAAGTGGGCTAAAGCCCACCTTTTTTATAATACAAGAAATCACACAATATGCGGTGACTCTTTTTCTTTAAACACCCAACTTTTAACATTTTTCAACTATTTTTGTCGAACATATTTTTTTGTTTTTTAGAAGTGTTATTATAGATATTCATTAGTTTTACATACTAGAAAAATTGCTATAAAAATACAAGGAGAGAAAAATATTATGGAAAGCGAATTAAAAAAAAGAGCATTATTAGCTAAACAGAGGATGAAGATGGGTTATTGGCAAGACATGATGAAAAAGCGTGAGGCTATGATAAATAAAGCAGGCAATAATAGTACTAATTTGCAAATAATTTCTCAAGTCCAGCGGGCAGATATTATAAGAGATGCCAATATAATTATCAATAATCCTCAAATAAATAGGGATGAAAGTCTTTATAATAAAGTTAAAGCTATTTTGGATGAAGATGAATTTGTGACAAATCCTATTGGCAAGTTGATTGAAAATGATATGCTGCTAAAGATGGACGATGCTGCAAAGCAAAAATACATTTTAGATTTATCTCAAAAATATAGAGAACTAAAAGAAAGATATTATAAAGAGAGAATAAAAGAAGGCAGTGTATAAGGCTAGTGTGTAACAAAAAAACAAAGAGTCGTTCTTCTCATTAGACTCTTTGTTTTTTATCCTAACAGATAGGGAACTCTCTGTCTTGATTTTCTTCTGCTTTAATTTTTAATAGCTTTAGATGTTTATTATACTCATCTTTATTTTTATCTAACTCATCGTCAAATTCATTATTAGATTCAACACAGACAGAATTTTTATTTTTTACAAATATACTAATCGTGAAAATTGATATAATGCAAAATGCTGCACCAACAAAAAAGAAAATTTCAGCTAGGGGTGTGCTTGTTATTATTGCGTTAATTCCTATAATAATAAATATAATGCCGATTAATAGCGGTAAAAAACTTAAAATGATAGAAATCTTTGATTTAACGTGCGGTATATTGTTTATAATAGAGACAACCTTTTTAGCAGGTTTTTTATTGTTTATGTAATGCTGTTCATCTAATAATTTTCTATATGGTGTATAATGTTCTTGTATTAATCTTTTCTCATCATCACTAGCAACAATAAGCGCTTTTTCTAAATATTTATGATGACTTGTATTAAGAATATCAGAATAATTTTTAGTGTCACACAAAATAAGTCCTAGATAACCACGATAATCACCAGGTTTTTCATCTATGGATTTATGAAAAACTAATTTTGCATTACTCCAATCTTTTAGTTTAATATAAATCATGCCTTTTTCAATCAACTCGGCAAATTCAGTCTTTTCACTTTTGAAAATGTTTTTAGTTATGTATTGGGTTGTATATGAATTATGATTATGGATGACTTTTTCAGTGATAAAAGCTGTTTGGCAATGATTGCAAATTCCTGTTTCTTTTGTGCTGTCTACTTGAATATTTGCACCGCATTGAGTACAGATTGCTGGAATTAAGGACATTTTTTTCTCCCTTTTGCTTGTATAGAATAAAAGTATCCTGCGGATACATGCGAGATTCTTTGCATAGGTGCCATTTTTATTGATGCAAGCAGATAATTGTTTTTTCTTTAAGCATATAAAAAAGGTGGACTAAAGCCCACTTCCCTCACTTAGAGGTTCGGCTTTTTTGAATTAGCTTATACATTTCTTTACAGACGACTGAAAGACGAAGTATTTTTCTTATACTATAAAAAATACCATCTCAATTAAGAGATGGCATCCAAGCGGTTTTTCTCCTAATTGCTACGACACAACACTCAAAAACAGAGGGGAGAATTTGCCGAATGGCAGAATTCACCTTTGTTTTTGATATATGTGTTATGTCGCATAGTTAGGATAGCACATTGCCTATAATAAAGCAAGCAATTTTAGGCAATAAAAATTATGCGGCTAGTTAGTTGACTTGCTAAATTGAAAGTGCTACAATCTTTTTTATGAGTCAAATTGATTTATCATTATTAAATAAAGAGCAGCTAGAGCCTGTTATGCAAACTGAAGGGGCAGTGCTTGTGACAGCAGGGGCTGGCAGTGGAAAAACTAGGCTGCTTACATATAGAATAGCACACATTGTGCAAAATTTAAATATTCCTCCGTGGAATATTTTAGCGATTACTTTTACTAATAAGGCGGCTAGAGAAATGAAAGAAAGATTGTCTCACATGCTGTATAATCATGAACAGCTCCATGTTTCCACATTTCATTCTTTATGTGTTACAATTTTAAGAAAATATATAGAATTAACGGGGGAGTATACCAAAAGTTTTTCTATATATGATGAGAGTGAGAGAAAAAAAGTAATTAAATCAGTGGCAGCTGAAATTTGTTCGGACAAAAAAGATAATCTTACAGAGCAAATAGATGCGGCGTTGTCAACGATTAAAAATGAGGGAATAAGTTTAGATGATTATCGGGACATACATAAGTTTGAGTATCATATAGATGATATTGTGCTGGCAGTAAGAAAATATAATGAGATTTTAAAAAAATCAAATGCTTTGGATTTTGACGATTTATTAAATTTTGCATTTGATATTTTGGTTCAGTATCAAGAGGCTAGAGAGTTTTATCAAAAGAGATTTAAGTACATACATGTTGATGAGTTTCAAGATACTAATATAATTCAATATAAAATTGTCAAAATTTTGGCAGGCAGGCATAAAAATATTTTAGTGGTGGGGGATGAGGATCAAAGTATTTATGGGTGGCGAGGGGCTAATATCGGAAATATAAGAGATTTTATAAGTGACTTTGATTGCAAAGTTTATAAACTAGAACAAAACTATAGATCTACAAAAAGCATATTGAATGCGGCAAATGCAGTGATAAAAAATAATGAGAGCAGGATAAAAAAGAATTTATGGTCGGACGGAGAAGAAGGGCAAGAGCCTCAAATTGTTTCAAACAATAGTGATTCTGATGAAGCAGAGTTTTTAGCAAGGACGATTAAGGGACTAAATAATAAAGGCATGCTGTTAAATAATATTGCAGTGCTTATGAGAAATAATTTCTTATCAAGAGCACCAGAGCAGAAGTTTATGTTTTATGGGATTCCGTATAAAATGTATGGAGGCTTTAGGTTTTATGAGCGGCGAGAAATAAAAGATGCCTTGGCTTATTTAAAAATCTTAGCTAATCCTTTTGATACAGAATCGATTTCTAGAGTGCTGTCTTTTCCTAAAAAGGGGATTGGTGAGGCAAGTATTGCTAAATTAATAGACAGTGCTTTTAGGCAAGGAGTCTCTCCTGTAGATATTATATTGGGTTTAATAAATGAAAACTCTAGCCAAACATATGATTTACCTAATTCTCTAATAAAAAAATTGCAGCCGTTTGCCAAAAAAATAGAATTGCTGGTTGACTGTAAAGAGATGTCTATAAGTGCATTGATTAGACTAGTATATAAAACATTTGAATTTAATGAAGCATTGAGTGCTGAAACTGAAGAAAATGAGTCTAGAAAAGAAAATTTAAAAGAACTATATAATTCCATATTGCAAATTGAAAAAAATAATCCTGCTTTAAGTTTAGATGAGTATGTGCAACAGATAATGCTGTATAGTGATTTGGATGCTGACAAGACCAGTGATAGTGTAACCATTGCTACAATTCATAGTGCTAAAGGATTAGAGTTTGATGCAGTTTTTATAATCGGATTAGAAGAAGGAATACTGCCTTCTTCTAGAAGTATAGATGATGAAAGTGCGGTTGAAGAGGAAAGGCGATTGATGTATGTTGCGATTACTAGAGCAAGAAAAAGGCTTTTTCTATCCTATGTAAAATCAAGATTTATGTATGGAAAATATAATAGTGCTCCGATAAGTAGATTTTTAAAAGAGACAGGTATCTATTTTCACGAGTTCTCTGTGCAAAAAACTATGGCCAAACATAGTGAATACGCAGATTTCTCCAGCAGAATACGGCAAAATTCTGTTTCAAGTGCTAATAGCAATTATAAATTCAATAAAATTGAGAATTTAATAAAGCATAGTATTGATATAAAATTATTAAAAGCAGGGTCAAAAGTGATGCATAAAAGATTAGGAGAAGGCAAAATTATTAGTATTAATTATTCTACAAATGAAGCTGATGTAGAGTTTAATAATATGGGTAAGGTTACATTATCGATTAGTTTGGCTCCAATAACTATAATTGAGTAGGTGAGATTATGGATAAAAATATAAGAATGCAGCAATTAGTTGCTGCATTAAATAAATATGCTTATGAATATTATGTCTTGGATAATCCGTCGGTATCAGACCAATATTATGATAAACTTTATGATGAACTTGTATCTTTAGAAAAGGATACAGGGGTTATTTTTGATGATTCACCAACTAAAAGAGTGGGCGGAGATGTGTTGGACGGATTTAAGCAGCATGCACATAAGGCAAGATTATATTCTTTAGATAAATGTAAATCGGATGGAGAATTTTTTGATTGGATAGGAAGGGTGAAAAAATTGACAGACTTAGAAGAGTTTGAGTTATCTTTAGAGTATAAGCTTGACGGTGTGACAATTGTGCTGACATATGAAAACGGCAATTTAATTAAAGCGGCAACAAGAGGTGATGGTGTGATTGGTGAGGATGTTACAGTGCAGGTGCTGACGGTTAAGTCTGTGCCTTTATCTATTGAATATAAAGGTTTCGTGGAAATTCAAGGCGAGGGAATTATGCGATTATCTGCTTTTGAAAAATATAATGCAACGGCGGATATTCCGTTAAAAAATCCTAGAAATGGTGCGGCAGGAGGATTTAGAAATTTAGATCCTAAAATAACTGCAAAAAGAAATTTAGATATTGTTTTTTATAATATTAATTATATTGAAATTGATTTAAAAAATCAGAAAGGAATGTGGGAATTTTTAAATCGAAATAAGTTTAAAACTTTAGGCTTATTTTTAAACCAAAAAACTAGTGCAATCATAGAGAATGTGCAGAATATTGATAGAAATAAATTAGATTTTTTGATTGATGGAATGGTTATTAAAGTGAGTGATTTAAGTTTAAGAGATAAATTGGGGTATACGGATAAGTTTCCTAGATGGGCAATAGCATATAAGTTTGAAGCGGAGGAGGCAGATACAGTTTTAGAGGAAGTAGTTTGGAATGTGGGACGGACAGGAAAATTGACACCATTGGCTTTTTTAACTCCGATTGAACTAGGGGGGGTAACAGTTAAAAGAGCTACTTTAAATAATTATGGTGATATTTTAAGAAAGAAGGTGCGTATTGGGTCAAGAGTTTTTATAAGAAGAAGCAATGATGTTATCCCTGAAATTTTGGGAATAGTAGATGAAAGTGTAGATATTCAGACACAAGAAATTATTAAGCCAGCAATTTGTCCGGCATGTGATACTTCATTATTAGAAAAAGGTGCGCATATCTTTTGTCCAAACACAAAAAATTGTCCGCCTCAAATACAATCCATGTTAGAGCATTTTGTATCTAAAGATTGTATGGATATAGAGGGGATAAGCAGCTCTGGCATTCAATCCTTAAATGAAATTTTAAAAATAAATTCTCCGATTCAGCTATATTTTTTAACGGAAGATGATATTTCAAAATTGGATGGTTTTAAAGATAAAAAAATAAAGAATTTACTTAAAAGCATTGAAACTAGCAAAAACACTAGTCTGGACAGATTTATTAATGCTTTGGGCATCCCGAATGTAGGTAAAAAACTTGCTAGAGATTTAGCAAAAAAATACTCTTCTATAGATAATTTGATAAAAGCCGACTTAGAAGAATTAAATGCTACGCAAGATATAGGTGAAATTACTGCAAGTGGAATCATTGAATATTTTAATGAAAACAAAAATTTGATTGATGAATTCAAGAAGATAGGAATCAATCCTATAGATAACTCAGCATCTAAAACAGGCATTTTTGCCAATAGAAATATTGTCATAACAGGTGTTTTGCACGAATTTTCCAGGCAACAGGCTTTTAAATTAATTGAGGACAATGGCGGAAATATTCAGTCCGCAATCTCAAAAACTACAGACATTTTAATCGCTGGAGAAAAAGCAGGGTCTAAATTAAAAAAGGCAAAGGAATTAGACATTAGGATAATTGATGAACAGGAGTTTATAAATTTACTGAAAGGGGATTAATTTTACAAATGAAAACTATAGAAATTGAAATAGACGGCATACTTTATATAAAATCAGGTAAATACTGGTATGCTGAGGATGCTATTGGGATAGTTCCGCCTGATTCTATCATGAAAAAAATTTTGAAAAAAGAATTGGAAAGCCATGATTTAAAATCAATGACAATTTTTGAGTTGCAAGAATTTATTAAAATCACTAGAGAAATAGAGCATTATGATTTTTGTTTGGAAGCAGTAGAACAGCTATTGGATTTAGTGACTGAAAAAAATGATACTATTTTATTAAGAAACTGTATGAGCATTAAAGTATCGTGTTTAAGAAAGCTAAAGAGATCTAGTGAAGCTATAGAATTTTGCAAGGCAATGAAAGAACTTTATTCTGATGACATTAGAAATGTGAACACTTTAACATCATTAGCAGCTGCGTATTGTGACATTGAGGATTGGGATACTGCAAAAAAAGTGTGTGATCATGCATACAAAAAGCAGGGTGGTAGTGTTGGCTATACAAATGAGTTGTCAATGGTTTATAAAAGGATTGCAGCAAAATCTGATAGTTGAATTTATAATAATACATACTATTATTTTTTATTGACAGTTAAGTTATACCTTGATAGTGCGTGGCACTTAATTTTTCCCAAAAAGGTATAAAATCGCTTGAAAAAATTTTCTTATCATGCTATAATATCTATATGATTAACAAAAGTGCAAATGGATTAATGTTTGTAATCAGCGGACCTAGCGGTGTTGGCAAGGGTACGATTTATAATATTGTACTAGAGAAAATGCCGTTTATTAAAAGGTCTATTTCTGTTACCACTAGGCAGCCAAGGGTTGGTGAAGCAGAGGGTATAAATTATTATTTTAAAACGATAGAAGAATATCAGCAAATGATTGCAAACGGTGATTTTTTAGAAACAGCGTCAGTTTTCCAAAATTATTATGGCACACCAAAGGCTCCTATACTAACAATGCTTGAGCATGGTGATGATGTAATGTTTGAAATTGATGTAGAGGGGGCAAAGCAAATTAAGACAAAATATCCTGCATGCATTCAGATTTTTATAATGACGCCTACATTAAAAATTTTAGAAGATAGATTGAGAGGAAGAGGCACAGAATCTAAGGAGAGTCTAAAGATAAGATTAAATGGAGCAAGGGGTGAGATTGAGCAGTTTAAACAATTTGATTACTTAGTTTTTAATGATAATTTGGACGAGGCGGTAGAGTCGGTGATGAGTATTATAAAAGCAGAGAAGAGTAGGATGATGATGCATAAAAACACCATATATAAAATTTTGAATGATTAGTCGTGTGGTGTCAAGATGCAAAAGAAACATTCAAAGCATAAAGTTAATGAGATAAATTTATTAGCTGATCATGCTAAAAAACTTAATGCTGAACTAGAAATAAAATATATAAAATCACAATTTTTGCAGTATCGAAATTTAGTTGCGGAAGACTTGGAAAAATTTAAAATTGACAAAGAATTGCAGGAGAAAGCATTACATAAGGTCCAACTAATGATAAACAAATTGAATGAAATTAAAATCAAGCAGTACGTCTAAGAAAACTATAATCTAAATTGCAAAATCTTCTTGAAAAAATCAAGAAGATTTTGTTTAATGATTGAAAAACACTTGAAAAAAAATTATTATTATGCTAAAATGGCTGAATAGGAGAAAGTAAAATGTTATTAGAACCTGCAATTGATAAATTGGTGGATAAAGTGGATTGTAAGTATGCCTTAGTGTGCTTAATTACTAAGCGTGCAAGATTGTTGCTTGACAAGAAAAATGATTTATTGACTGAACAAGAAAAATCGGCGGTGACCATGGCTGCTATTGAATTACAAAATGACACGATAAGAGTCGCTTTTGAGGACTAAATAATATTGAATTTGACTGGCAAAACTATAGTTGTTGGTGTCACAGGCGGAATAGCGGCTTATAAGTCATGCGAGATTGTTTCTGCTTTAAAAAAATTAGGCGCAAGCGTGCATGTAATAATGACTAAGAGTGCGACTGAATTTGTGACTCCGCTCACTTTTGAAACCCTGTCTAATAATAGGGTTGTTTGTGATATGTTTGACGGAAATAGGGAATGGAATGTTGAGCATATTAGCTTAGCTAAGGCGGCGGATTTATTTTTGATTGCGCCTGCAACGGCGAATATTATTGCTAAAGTGGCAAATGGTATAGCTGATGATTTTTTGTCGACTACGATTATGGCGACAGAATGTGATATTGTGCTTGCACCTGCGATGAATACAGCGATGTTAAATAATGAGGCATACAAAAATAACGAAAGGATATTAAGAGATAGGGGCTATCATTTTATTGAGAGTGAGAGTGGTGAGCTGGCATGTGGAGATAGGGGGAAAGGCAGGCTTGCGAGTGTGCCAACTATAGTTGGCACAGTATTTTCTTTATTGAAATCTGTGCAAGATTATGTTGGGAAGAGTGTGCTAGTGACGGCGGGGGCGACTAAAGAGGCGATTGATCCTGTTAGATTTTTGTCCAATAAGTCAAGTGGATTGATGGGAATTGAGATTGCAATAGATGCTTTTGATAGAGGGGCTGAAACTACACTAGTAATAGGGAATATTAAAGCAGAGCTAGAGAAAAAAATTCCTAACGGAATTAATTTAATAAAGACTACAACTACTGATGAAATGCACAAGGCGATAGTATCTGAAAAAAAACAGGACTACTACATTTTTGCAGCTGCTCCTTGTGATTATAAAATTGATTATTCAAAAAATAAAATTAAAGACAAAGAGCTATCTTTAAAATTAATTAAAAATATTGATATAGCATACGAGATAGGAAAAGCAAAAAACAAAGCAAAAACAATAATCTTTGCAGCTGAAAGTGAAAACTTAATCAAAAATGCTAAGGATAAGCTAATAATAAAAAATGCCGATATGGTAGTCGCAAATGATATCACCAAAGACGGTGCAGGTTTTGATGTGGATACTAATATAGCAACCATCATCACTAAAGATAAGCAAATCTCAACAAGCAAGATAGCCAAAAAAGAATTAGCAAAAATTATATTAACCCATGCGCAAACATTATGATTGCATAAGATTTAAATGAAAAAACGAATGACTATTAAGGTCGTTCGTTTTTATTGGTTTAGTATATCCCAGTATGTATCTTTATAATGATTAATAGTGGTAAGAAGTTAGAGAAATATTGACATTCTTATAGGATGACAAAAATTATAATCGGTCATTAACGCAATTCCTGTTTTGCTTTAATCTAAAATTATGTCATTCTGTAAGAATCTCATCCTTAGAAAAATCTTATTGCAAAAAATAATTGATGCAACAAATTGCTTGAAAAAATTACACTTATGTGTTAAAATTATATTATGATTGCACGAGTTATTGTTGATATTTCTAATAATGAGGTGGACAAGATATTTGATTATCTTTCCATTGACGGAGCAAAACCAGGGCATAGAGTCATGGTTCCTTTTGGACGCAGGCAAATTGAGGGTTATGTAATTTCTTTATCGGAAAAGAGTGATTATGATAATTCTAAATTAAAAAAAATTAATAGACTTCTTGATGAAAATCCTGTCATAACTAGTGAAATGCTTGAATTAATGGAATTTATGAAGTATCGTTATCATTTGAGGATAGTTGATATTTTGAGATTATTTATTCCTGCTCAAATGCGGGGCGGCAGAATAAAAGAATTAACTAGGCTTTTTGCCAGCATAACTGATGAGTTTAAAGCCAAAAATATAGAGGAATTTATAAAACCAAATAGTTTGGCACAAAGAGAATTGTTTGAGTTTTTATTAGAGAATAACGGGGCGTTTGTGTCTTTATTAAGAGAGAATTTTTCTTCAGCTGCTTATAATAATTTGTTAGAGCGAGGTGTGTTGATTCAAGAAAATAGAAAGGTCAATCGAACTCCTTACAAATCTATAGGTGAGATGGATAATGAATTTGTATTGACTGCAGCACAAGAAAATGCTGTGCAAACTATAGTAGGCGCTAATAAAAATAGAAAATTTTTGCTGCACGGTGTCACAGGCAGCGGGAAAACTGAAGTTTATCTTAGATGTATAGATAATATTTTAAAACAAAATAAAACTGCAATTTTGCTGGTTCCAGAAATTTCACTCACCCCGCAAGTTTTTTCAAAATTTAAATCCCGCTTTTGCGACAAGGTTGCAATTTTGCATTCAGGGCTATCAGCAGGTGAAAGATTTGATGAGTGGCAAAGATTATTAAATGGAGAAGCGGTTGTAGCCATCGGTGCAAGAAGTGCAATATTTGCTCCGCTAAGAAATCTAGGATTAATCATCATTGATGAAGAGCACGACGGAAGCTATTCATCAGAGTCTAACCCTCGATATAGAACTCAAGAAATTGCAGAATTCCGTGCCAAACATAATGATTGTGCACTAATTTTAGGCAGTGCTACTCCATCAGTTGAAACCTACTATCAAACTAAAGTAGGCGAGTATAATCTAATTGAGATGCCGCATCGCATAAATAATACCCTCCCTAAAGTGCAGATTGTCAATATGTGCACTGAGTTATATCAAGGCAACAATTCGCTTTTTTCTAAAGATTTACATAATGCATTAAAGGATTGTCTAGATAAAAACAACCAAGCTATGCTGTTTATCAATCGTCGCGGATATTCGTCATTTGTACGCTGTACTTCATGTGGTTATGTTGCTATGTGTGAACGTTGTGATGTTTCGCTGGTTCTTCACAAAGAAGAAGGAAATCAACTAAAATGTCATTATTGTCAAAATCGTTATAATGTTCCGGTCGCTTGTCCAATCTGTCAGCATTCAGACTTTCGCCGAGGATATCTAGGCACGCAGCAAGTTGAAGAAAAAATTCGCCAAATATTCCCAGCCGCCCGCACTCTGCGTATGGACAATGATACAACTCAAAATAAAGATGCTCACCTAAATATTCTATCTCAATTCAGAGAAAAAAAAGCAGATATCCTAATTGGCACGCAAATGATAGCTAAAGGTCATGATTTTCCAGAGGTTACGGTAGTAGGAATAATTGATGCTGATATATCGCTTCATTTTTCAGATTATAAAGCAAATGAGCGTACATTTCAACTTATCACGCAAGTATCAGGTAGGGCTGGCAGGGCAGATAAAGCAGGCAATGTATATTTGCAAACATATTCACCAAATCATTTTGTATATAAATTTGCTTGTGAGGTTGATTATCATGCATTCTATAAAAAAGAAATCAACATAAGAGAAGTAACCTCATTCCCGCCATTTGCCAATATTTTAAGAATCTTAGTATCAGGTGAGCATCCTGACAAAATTGCTCAAATCTTAAAAGCAATTTATGAAAAAATCTTAACAATCTCTAAAGAAAAAAAAGATTGCTTTTCATACCTAGGTTATATGCATTCTCCGGTCAAAAAAATTAAAGGTCAAATTAGAATGCAAATTTTAATGAGAGTCAAAAATTCCTTTGACGAAATCCTGCAATTAGTATATAATATAGTGGATGAACACAAAAAAAAGGATATTGCTATCTTTGTAGAAATTAATCCAAATAGTTTATCTTAAAAATGGAGGAATTATGGCAGGCAATGATATAAATGTTCCGTATTTAAAAGAAACGAAGACAGAGATTAAAAAAGAAATTAATGCAACAAAATGGCAATATTTTATATCTATCATTCCTGTCATTGGGTTTTTTATTGTTTTCTTTGCTGGTTTTTTTAGAATGGATAGATTGGGTGGGAAATCATTTATGTTATTGCATTGTCTAGTTTCGATAGGTACTATAGGTGTATTGCATTCCCTAGTATCATAGCTGCACACTTTCTTTTGATTGGCAGATGGATCACACAAACATATATAATTATTTTTATAATAGTTTCTTTTGTTGCGATTATTCTTTCTGCACTGATGTGTGTTTTCATACAAAATAAAATAATCATTAAGAAAAAGGAGGTTGCTGTACATGGCAATTAGAAATATAGTTAAGCATGACGATGCAATTTTAAGAGAAAAATCCCGCACAATCACTATGTTTGACCAGAATTTATCATTATTAATTGATGATATGGTTGATACTATGATACATGCAGAAGGCGCTGGCTTAGCGGCTGTTCAGGTAGGCAGTTTAAAAAGGGTTTTTATAGCATATGATGAGGACGGACAAATTCACGAGTTTATCAATCCTTTGGTGATAGAGTCTAAAGGCGAACAAATTTTTAATGAGGGGTGTTTGAGTATTCCTGGGCAAAAAGGTGATGTCAAAAGGGCAAAGATGATGAAAATAAAAGCACAAGATAGGCAAGGTAATGAGTTTATCATAAAAGCAAAGGATTTTTTTGCGGTGGTCGTCTCACATGAGTTAGACCATTTGGATGGAATTCTTTATACAGATAAGTTGGTATAATGCTAAGAATCTTATCTTTTAAAAAAACAAATATATCATAATGAAAATAGTATTTTTAGGAACACCAAGCTTTGCATTAAAGCCATTAATAGAGTTAAACAACTCCCGCCATAAAATAGTGGCGGTGGTTTCGCAACCAGATAGAGCCAAAGGCAGAAAAGGGAATTTGCTGCCTACTCCTGTTAAAGAACTAGCTTTATCATTAAATTTGCCAACACATCAATTTGAATCTATTAAAAATCAAATTGCTTTTTTAAAATCATTAAATGCCGATATTTTTATTACTGTTGCATATGGACAGATATTAAGTCAAGAGATATTAAATACCCCTAAATTTGGAGTAATTAATGCACATGCTTCGCTTTTGCCAAAATATCGAGGGGCATCTCCTATACAAAGTGCAATTTTAAATGGTGAAAAAGAAACAGGCATAACAATTATGCAAACAGAATTAGGATTAGATAGCGGGAATATTTTATCTCAAGAAAAAATTCCTATTTTAGATAGTGACACAATAGAAACCTTGTTTGATAAATTAAGTACGCTATCTGCTGATTTATTATTAAAAACTCTGTGCAAACTAGAGAATGGCAACAGTTTTTCAGTTCCTCAAGACCATATGCTGGCAACAAAATGCAGTTTAATTACAAAAGAAATGGGAAGCCTTGATTTTTCTAAATCGGCAAGACAAGTTTTCAATCAAATTAGGGCTATTAATTCTTATTCACATATTGATGGATTATATATCAGAATATTGGATTCTGAAATTATTAATGAGCATCAAATCAATAAAGATGCTGGATTAATTGAAAATGATTTTATTGTTAAATGTGGGCAAGGGTTATTAAAGATAAAACAAGTATTGCCTATGAATAAAAAAAGGATGACGGCAAAACAATTTCTATTAGGAAATGATGTAAGAGGTAAAAAAATTGGTACAAACTAGTGAAAAAATAATTTATGAACTGCTTTTTAAAGTATTTAGCGGGGGTTATAGCGGGATTATCTTAAATAAGACACTTGAAAATATTCAAAATGATAAAGCATATATTACAAGAGTTTTTTATGGAGTGTTAGAGAAAAATATACAGTTAGATTATATTATAGAAAAACTAACCACAAAACGCCCTAAAAAACCTGCTCTTATTATTTTGAAAATTGGATTGTATTTATTAAGATACTCTAATACTCCAAAGCATTCTGCAATAGATAAAATTGTTAACTTGACAAAACAAATTGGTAAAAATGATTTAGCAGGTTTTATCAATGCGGTATTAAGGAAAAGTTTAGAATATTCTGTGCAAACTAGTGATTTAGCGATTAATTTAAGTGTGTCTAGCTGGATAATTGATTTATTGCAAAAGCATTATGATGATGAATTTATTAAGAGAATGTTTGAAATAACAGAGTATCGTACTCATGTGAGATCAAACAAAGCATTGAATTTTGATAAAACAGAACTAGGGTATTTAGTGACTAAAGAGCAATTAGACACATTAGACAAAAGTGATTACACAATTATGTCGCTTTCGTCAATGTTGGTGGTTAAAAATTATATTAGCAACCTTGAAAAAACAAAAAACATAAATACCCTAGATTTATGCGCTGCTCCTGGCGGGAAAGCCGTATATTTAAAAGAATTGCTGCCTAATGCAAAGATAATTGCTTGCGATATTCATGCTCATAGACTGGACTTAATAAAAGGCTATGCAAAAAAAATGGGCGCTGAAATTGAGTTAAGGCAAAATGATGCAACGATTTTTAATCCCGAATGGGTGAATAATTTTGATTTAGTAATATGTGATGTTCCTTGCAGCGGGCTGGGAGTAAGGCAAAAGCCGGATGTATTTATTAATAGAAAAAAAGAGGATATTCCGATATTAAACAAGCTGCAATTTGACATACTCAACACAGCATCAAAATATGTTAAGGCAGGAGGGGCGTTGTGTTATTCTACTTGTACTATCTTAAAAGAAGAAAATGAGGAGATTATAGAAAAATTTTTAAAAGCTAACAGGGGATTTGCTTTGGAAAAAATGATAAACCTATATTCACATGAACATAATTCTGACGGGTTTTTTGTTGCAAAAACTATACGCAAACACTAGTTTGCACATAATTTTCAGGATTGCTTTATTTAAACTTTTAGCCTATATTTAGAAACTTATTCATATTTTCAATGTCGCTTTCTAATATAGAGCTTTTGACAGCCATTAATAATGATTCAATTTCATCAAAAGTAATAATCGGTTTTTGGTTTGCTATTTCTTTTCTGATTAATAGCATTTTTACTTTTTCACAAAACTCTGTAATATCTGCTCCGCTAAATCCGTTTAGGCGGTCTGCAATTTTTTCTATACTCACTTTATGGGCAAGGGGATATTTTTTTAGATTCTTATTCAAAATAAAAAGTCTGGCTTGTTCGTCAGGCGGCGGGATATAGATTTTTTCGCTAAATCTTCCTGGTCTAAGTAATGCACCATCCAAAGCCCACGGACAATTTGTTGCAGCAATCACTAATAGCATATTTGTATTTTTTTCTACACCCTGCATTTGAGTCAATATCTCTTGAACTGTGTTAGAATACCCATTGTCAGCACTTCTTCTTTTTCCGATTGAGTCAAACTCATCAAAGAATATAATGGCCTTCTCACATTTTTTAGCATCAGAAAAAAGTTTCTTCACATTGTTTTCTGATTCTCCTATCCATTTTGATTCAATATCAGAGCATTTCACGCTAAAAAACTTTGCATCTAATTCGGTGGCTGCTGCTTGGGCAAACATAGTTTTTCCCGTGCCAGGAAGTCCAAACAATAAAATTCCACCGCCTACACTTTTGTCGTATTTATCATATAATTCTTTATGTTTTAAGGGCAATATAATCCTTTCTTCCAATGCCTTTTTTGCCTCATCAAGTCCCGCAATATCTGATAATTTGGTGGTTGGAATTGCTGAGTCATTAGATTTTGTTGTTAGCTTAGTGATGTGTCTTTTGCTATGTATTTGCTTTGGTTTTTCAGTTGTATCATCAAATTCATTGTCATCATAGTCTATATCATCGTCATCTATATCTAGTTGTCTGTTTAACTCAATCAACTCTTGTTTAGTCAACCCTTTTGTTTCTATGCCTATTTCTTTAAACCAATCATGCATTTGCTCAATAGTATAATTATTTTCAAAATCATCATTAAAAATGGCATAGATTAATTCGTCTTTTGTCATAGTGGAAAAATCTTTGATATTTCTTTCTGCGCACTCTTTTTGCAATTCACCCAAAGACCATTTGCTGAGTGGGATTATTCCGTCATCTTCGTCGGCATCTATCTTGCTGCTTTTTATCACAAACTCAATCAATGATATGCCGCCGATGAGTATGACACTGCCTGCAAGCCATCCCCAATAGCCAAATATTAAGCTGCTGATATAGCCGACAAATGCTCCGACAGCAAAATTGCTGATATAAAAAGTGAGTGTCTTCATGTGTATTTCTCCCATAATGCAAAAAGTGCCATCCCAATTAAGAGATGGCACCCCAAGCGGTGCTCTCCTAATTGTCGCCAAACAACACTCAAAATAGAGGGGAGAAACAAGCCGAAGGGCAAATTTCACCTCTATTTTGATAATATGTTGTTTGGCAAGAATAGGATAACATATTATTTGCAGAAAAAGCAAGTGAATTTATATAAAAATTCACATTTTTTATATTTGACGGGGTAATTTTGATTTGATATAATAATTCTGTCTTGCTTTGTCAGTTGTTGTTGCTTTCTCCTTGCGATGCAATAACAAGTGAGAGTGTATCGTTAGGCGAGGGCGGAACTAAAGTTAAGCGATGAAGCAGCTTAGCAAGTGGATGGGGAAATATTAGAATATGAAAAACATTACAGATTTTACAATAGAGGAATTAAAATTCGTTTTGGCTGACCACCCGTCATTCAGAGCAGAGCAGGTTTTTAAGTGGCTGTCTAGCGGAGCAGATTTTGAACATATGTCAAATATTCCGATTGCCTTAAAAGAAAAGCTGAAAAATGAATATTATTCAAATGCAGTAAAAATTTATAAACAAATCAAATCAAGTGACAAATCAGTAAAATTGCTGTATACTCTAAATGATGGTAGCTTTATTGAAGGAATTATGATTCCGCAATCATACGGAAACTCTTTGTGTGTGTCAACTCAGGCAGGATGCAGGATGGGCTGTGCTTTTTGCGCTTCTCATTTAGGGGGCTTGTCAAGAAATTTAACAGCGGGTGAAATTTACTCTCAAGTAATCCAATCAAATAAAAGTTTCCCTAATCCAATATCAAAAATAGTTTTAATGGGCAGTGGAGAGCCTTTAGATAATTATTACAACACAACAAAATTCATAAAAATCATATGTGAGCCAAAAGGATTAAACTTTAGTCAGCGCAATATTTCATTATCAACCTGCGGAATTGCAGATAAAATAATTAAGCTTGCCGATGAAAATTACAGCGTAAATTTATCTTTATCGCTTCATGCAACCACTGACGAGACAAGAAAAGCAATCATGCCGATAGCTAAAAAGTTTAATTTAAAAGAGACGATTAATGCGGCAAGATATTACTTTGATAAAACGGGCAGGCGGGTATCTATTGAATATGTGCTGATAAAGGGTGTTAATAATACATTTTTTGACGCGAAACGATTAAAAGAATTATTATCAAATTTTTCGTGCCATATCAATTTAATTATGTTAAATCATGTGCCTGAGAGTAATTTAACTCCTTGCACTAAACAGGATGCTGAAAAGTTTCTAAAGTGGCTGACAGATTTAAAATTAAGTGCAACTTTAAGAAAAAGTGCAGGCGGAGAAACATCTTCAGCTTGCGGGCAGCTAAGGAATAAGTTTATCAAGGAAAAATGACCCCCTATATAGTGGTTGCAAAAAGCGAAAACCACAACACATAGTGTCAAAACAAAATCCACGACAAACTTAATTCTGAACATCAAAAAAACCGCACGCATCCCCAATGTCAAATGATAAAAAGCGGACAAAAAACAACACAAACCACATACTACTGCAATGTCAATAATATTATAAGTTAGAAAGGAGAATTGCAATGACATACGAATCGATTATCAAGAAAATGAAAAGCAACGGTATTGTTTTTACTAGCGGTTTAACAGCGGTTGAAATTTCTAAAATAGAAAAAATATATGGACTTAAATTGCCAACTGAATTGATAAAATTTTACAGTATCGCATTACCAATCGCTAACAAGAAAAATCCAATGAATATATTTCCTATGTGGAATGATTTCTCTGACGAGAACATTAAAAATATCAAAGAACAAAGGGCTTTACCGAAACAGAGAATATTGGAAGAGTATAAAAATGACGGTACGCTGCTTGCAGATATAGGAATTGCTGCGAACTTGGGAATTTCCACAATATTTGAAGAAGGGAAGTATGATGAAACATTTCCTGCTACCGAGCAATTAAGGCATAAAAAAGGGTTAGAGCAGTTTCTCAGCAATCTTGAAACCATAATTCCCATTTTTTCTCATAGATATATGATATTAAAATATGAAGATGATAATGCAGTGATTTCAGCCTATGGAACAGATATAATTGCCTATGGAGTTACATTGAAAGATTATCTCATAAATGAATTTATTGATGCGAAAAATTTAGAAGATATTTATGGAAGAATAAGCGAAAAAGTTGAAAAGGGAGAAGATGAATTCAGAAGGCTTGGAAAATGGAGATATTTAATAATAAGATAAAATCCCCGACAAATCAGCCCACTTAAAGCCATCGCCCCGACTTATTGACCCACTTAAAAATAGGGCAGGGACAAGCGACTGGATATTGCCCCGACCTTCAACACGCTTAGACAACTAAGAGGTAAGTTCATCGGGCAGAAATTAGACAAAAACGACCCCAAATAAGCACTTTTGACCGCTTTTGAACCATATCTTGGAAAGACTTTAACCCACCCGAATAACTTTCCTTTTAAGGGCGATTTTTGCTATGCGCCATCAATATGAAACCACACGCTCCTTGCATATCAAAGACAGTAGTTTTATTTGACAATGGGGTTAGTTTTTGTTATACTAACTATGCTTGCACAGTTAAGAAAAAATAAATTCAACTTTTTTTTCAAAAAAATGCAACAAAATGGAACTTTGAGTTGTATTAATAGTGTACGGGTCTATTCTCGGATAAAATAACTCTTTTAACAATAGTTATTAGAGGAGGGCAACCATTATGAAGAAAAAACTAATTTCAATAATAATAGCCATTACCATGACGGCGGTGACAGCGACTATGTTAACGGGCTGCAATATAGGGTTGCCTCCAGTAGACCCCGCTTTTAACAATTATCAATTTATGAGCATTGAAGCTGCTTACAGCAAAGGGTTTTTGGACAGAGAAGATATAAAGCAAATTGCGTATCGTGGCGACGGCACAGTTATAGAGTTTACAGGAGAAGATGCAAATACTGTCCGAAATGGATGGTGCTGTTGCCTTGATCCTGAAGAATGGGTTAATATTAGAGTGATTGAATTTACTCCTAGCCGTATTAGAGAACCAATTTCATCCGAAGTGGCGGCAGCTGCAAGAAATATATCCGCCCGTAATATTCATAATCACACATGGAGACAAGACGGATATTCGCTTAGAGACATATATAATAATTTAATCGTTACTGGCAGCACTTATAATGGTGTACATTTAATTGTGGTCACGTCACATTTATGGGACTATCCAGCAGTTATAGTAGATACAGTGATAAGCGGAATTGTTTGGACTCATGGGTATCCGACAGCGTCGGTTTTTGTTTTTATACCTACCGACGAAGCGACTGTACGACACAGCAGCGCTGATTTTAGAGTAGCGACAAGTGGTGATTCTTTGAGGCGAAATAACGAGATTGTCATAACCATAGAAGTGACTTCCCATCAAGATTTTGAGATTGAGTTAACTTCAGACGCTTGGCGTGGAGCAGCAGGAGCTATTGGCTGGCGACTGTACAACAATGGCAATGTTGCTCCTCTTTTTCTTACTGCGACAGATGACTGGGCAGAGGTGCAGATAAAAAAGGGGGATACTTTCATAAGGGTTATAAATTTATCGGCATCATATTTTGATGCTTGTTGCTGTGAACCTTCCAACTTGATAGGTAATTTTACGATTCAAGTTACTCTTTTTGGGAGAGAATTGGAGCCAGTTGGTTGGCTTTGTACAAGCTTAGCTTTAAATATTGACTTACGATAAAAGTTACAAAAATTTGAAAACAAGTCATAAAGCCGAACTCAATTTTATCCCAAACTTATTGACCAACTTAAAAATGGAGCAGGGACAAGTGATTGGATATTGACCCGACCTTTCAATCCACTAAGACATAAATATATTGGTAAAAAGTAATTAGATTAATTGATAAAATAAATGCAAAATTAACTATTAAAGGAGATGTAAAACATGAGTGATGACAAATTTGAAAATGAGGTTAAGTGGAGGCTTGATAAAATAAATTCTGATTTATACCAAAAAGAAAGAGCCAAGGAAAACGAAAAGTTTTATGAGGACGGCAGAAAAAATCATGAAAGATGGAATGCTGAGGCAGAGCAACGTAGAGAAAGCAAGAAAAATTCATGGTGGAATAGTTCTACAAGTGAAGCAACTCAAGCGAGTTATAATGCAGCTATGACGGAAAGAGCTGCAAATGAAATGGCGAAAAAAGAAGCTGAAAAAATAAAAATAGCAGCTATGTCGTCAGACGAGAGAACGCTGTATCTTGCTAAAAAGCGTTCAAATGTTTTTAATGGTTTTGCCATTTTTACAACGCTAGTTGCAATACTCTTTATTGCACTTGCATGGGGAGTTAACGAGTTTAATGAATTAGGACATAATGTTATGACTGTAGTTCCTATTGTTTTCGCTAGTATTACTTTGTTGCTTTATATAATTGGTTTATCTACAAAATCGTTTAGGCTAAAAAGAATTGCATTTGCTGTTATTATGGTTTTGCTTTCAATAGGCATTATTATAGCGGCAGTTATTTGGTTCAATGGGTTTGTTCCTACTCCAACACCTTAAAACATAATGAACATCAAAAAATTTTACAGAGTAATGTCTACTATGTCGCATAGGTTTGCTGTTGAGATTGATGGCGAGGTTTTGGTGTGGCATTCTAAAAGGGGAGCAAAAGTGTATGGTAATAAGTATAGTAATACATATCTGGCTCAGAATGAGGGGTGATTTATATCGATAGAAAAGGAAATGTTGCTGATTATGGAAAACAATAAACTTTACAGAGTAATATCCACAATGTCACATCGTTTTTTAGTTGATTTAGGCGATGAGGTTTTGGTATGCAGTGCAAGATCAAGCAATAAAACTCAAGCCAATCATAGTGATGTGCACAATAAATTCTCTAAAAAGGGCGGGACAATATTAGCAGGTGATTTTGTTAGAGTCGATATTATCAATAAAGTTATATTAAGTGTTGAAGATAGAAAAAATAAACTTATCCGTCCAGCTGTTTCAAATATTGACCAACTAATCATGGTAATATCATCTATCCCGCAGCCAGATTTTAAAATGCTTGATAAAATGATAATCAATGCTATTTCAAAAAAAATCGTGCCAATCATATGTATTAATAAATCGGATATTAATAGTGATGACTTTCAAGTCCAAATCACTATGCAATATAAGGATATTAAAATAATTCAAATTTCGGCAGAAAAAAGTGATATAGATTCACTGAAAAAACTATTAAAAAATAAATTGTCTGTTTTATCAGGTCAATCGGCTGTGGGGAAGTCCACCATTATAAATGCTTTGACTAATTACGAGACAAGAAAAATCGGTGATTTGTCTAAAGCTATTCAGCGAGGCAAAAATACCACTACAAATACAGAGCTTTTTAAGATAAACGGCGGTCTTTTGGCAGATACTCCTGGCTTTAGTTTGACAGAGCTGTTTGATATTACTCATGGTGACTTAGATTTATATTACCCTGAATTTGAAAAACATAGACATTTATGCAAGTACCATCGCTGCAATCATATAAATGAGCCATCATGCAAAATCATTGAAAATAAAACCAAATACCTAAACCGATACGATAGATATATAGAGATATTTAATGAACTAAAAGAAAAACATGATAATAAGTATAAATAATAAGGATGATTAAAATGAAAACAAAGATAGCCCCATCAATTTTAAGTGCTGATTTTTCTAAAATGGGTGAGCAAATTGAAATGATTTCAAATGCTGACTTTATCCATTGTGATGTAATGGACGGGCGTTTTGTGCCTAATCTTACTTTTGGAATGAAGATGATTAAAGACATCAAAAAAACGACTAATATACCGCTTGATGTTCATTTAATGATTGAAGAACCAGAGAATTATATAGAAGAATTCATTAAATCAGGAGCTGATTATCTCACTTTTCATATTGAGGCTACAAAAAAAATTGACCACTGTCTAGACCTGATTCATTTGCATAATATTAAGGGCGGACTAGCAATTTCTCCGGATACTCCGATTTATACTGTAGAATCACATTTAAATAAATGTGATATTATTGTAGTCATGAGTGTTTATCCTGGTTTTGGCGGTCAAAAATTTATACCTGCATCATTAGAAAAAATCACTGCTCTTAAAAAAATGATTACAGATAAAAATTTTAATACTTTAATAGAAGTGGACGGAGGTGTGACTTTTGATAACGCCAAAAATATAATGGATGCAGGTGCAGATATTTTAGTGGCAGGCAATACAGTATTTGGAAACAAAAAACCTAAAAATGCAATAAAAACTCTGCAAAACTGAGAGAAGAGCAACTGCTTTCTAAAACGCAAGCTAAGACAGTTCAATATGAAAGTTGCAAATTATCATTTTCTTGCTACAATCGTATAAGATTATAGAAACATTTATTTTAACAATAAAATCAACCATATGGAGGTAATAAATTAAGTGAAGAAAAAGATTATAGTCATCGGCATCGCAGTAATGATGATATTTGCGATAGGGCTAATGACGGGATGTGCAACAACTCCGAGGGGATATGTAAGAAGAGGAATTGAAACATCTCCAATATTAATGTACTTTGAAGATTCAACTATTCCATGGCGAAATGCGGAGTTTGATTTGAAGATTCAATTTCCGTATATTAATTTGGATTATGAATGCAACAATCAATATTTTGTGGTTCAAAATCAGTTACACAGTATTCGTTCCACAACATTACCAATTAGAAGTGGAGATGTGCTTGTTTATAAAAATTGTGAAACAAGTTTGAGATTAGGACAGCTAGTAACAAAAACAGATGCCCAAGCTGAAGGCTTTGGGATAAGCATAGTTTTCGTACACTCAAATTATATTTATTACCAACTGACCGAGGGGAGAAGCTCTAACCAGTGGAATATTTCAGAAGGGCGTGAGACTGTATTTTTTTCAAAGTACACATTTCATCGTTTCAACCTAAATACAGGAGAAAACGAAAAAATAGGTCTTAATCATTTTTATAATAAACTATCAACTTATTTTGATGATATTAAACTAAATCCTAACTTTAGTGTTAGGTAAATAAAAGGAGAAAAATTAAAATGAACACAGAGACAACAATGAGAGAGATAGCGAAAATATAAGAATATGACCCAAATCTTATTCTTTATATAGAGAATTGTGGCTTTGCCCCAAAACAAACAACGGTTGTAATGAGTGAGAACTAGGTTGGATAAGTGGTGAATTCGCTTTGCCAAAAAGCCACCGCATTCATAAGGAATAATCATGCCAGATGAGATTCCACCAGCCAAAGCATCGGATTACATGAAAGTCTTGGTCATTCAACGCTATAACAACAAAAGATGAGAAGTAGTTCATGCAAACAACCAAAGGCACTAGGGCGACGAGCTCTTTTGCTGATTAACCTTGGCTACGATATTTTTTCACAAGTTGGGCAACTTTCTCAGCAAATCTACCAGGAATGCGTTCGTCCCAATATTCAATAGAATCACTTAGTGAGGAAAGGGTAGCTTCAAATGCAGATTGATTCAATTCATTTTTAATAGCCTGAACATAGAAGACTAAGTCCTCGAATTTCATAGTGCGGGTATTGCTTTTTCCATTTACCCAATTATCAATCATATTTAGGTAAATGAAAGCACTACCTTGATTCATGCCAGTTCTGCTTGAAACCATTTTAGCAAGTTGCTGATTATCATTGTCACGATTAATTTTATGTTGCTTAAAAACAGTCCAAAGAAAGTTGCGCATATCAGAATTGATTGCACTGTTAGAACGGCGAGTGGGCTGAAAATCGTTATCCCATGAGTGGGCATTATCAGTCGCAGCTGTTTGTAGTGGGGCAGGTGATGGCGGAGCAATGTTTGAGTGAGAAGCAAGAGTAGAAGAGGTAAGGAAAGAGATGTTCCGTTCCTTAATCAACTTTTTTAAAAACATTTTTATTGCGATATTGGCGTCAAGACCAAAATCATCAAGAATGTTTTCGGCTTCGTCTAGCAAGTGAGCGTCCAAGGTTAATGATAGTTCTTTGTTATTCATAGTTTTTATCTCCTTAGTAAATTTACTTACAGTTAGTAATTTACTATACCAGTATATCCTATAAGTAATTAAGCTGTCAAGCGATTTTCGATATATTTTTAAAAAAACTTTAAGAAAGTTTTTACTTACTAATAGTAATTTTTCGATGTTAATCCTGCCATCCCTAGCGATGGTTTTATACTCATATTCGAATTTTTTAAAGCTATAGAAAGAAATTTAATGTAACAATAATGGACAAGAACACCCAACAACCATGCACGCTTAGTTTAATTTATGCATATATAATGGTACGGGGGGAGAAAGTTTTATGAAGCACAGAATACATTGTTGTAAGCCGCCATGGCTAATTAGAGCATTATTATTAAGATGCACAAGGCAAGGGAGAAATTTTAGAAGAGGACATAGGAGCAGAGGAAGAGGCAGGAGATAGTTGTTAAAGCAAATTATGAGTGATTAAATTATTAATTATTGATTATTGATGTTTTTAATTTATAATTATCTTACATAAAATCATCACCAAAAAAGCCACGCTACTGTAAATAGCGTGGGCTTTGTTGTTTTTTAAAAATGCAATTTAAAATTACACTGTTTTTTTAGCAGTGCGCATGCATCTAGTGCAAACTTTTTCTCTTCTGACAACTCCGTCAATTTCAACATTCGCTTTATGGATATTTGCTCCAAAAGTACGTCTTGTTTTGCGGTTAGAGTGGCTGACATTATTGCCGCTTGCTCTTGATTTGCCACACATTATACATTCTTTGCTCATGAGATTCACCTCCATACACAAAAGCCGCTTTTTAGCGATTCCCTGCTTTATAATGGCGGGGCTTTTTTAGTGTTTTAATTTAGTACTAGTACTCTAGTACATAATTAAAATAACTATACCATATAAATATATTAAATGCAAGCATTTTTTTATGTCTTTCATTTAAAAATCCAACATTTTCAAAAAAAATTTATTAAAAATCCAACAAAAACTCTTGCATTTTTTTTAATGAACAGTTAAAATATGAGTATATATTAAAAAGGAGAGTACTAACACTTTGAGCGTAAACACTACAAATGGATATGGCAGAATATCAATATCTGAAGAAGCCATAGCACAAATTGCAGGGCATTCTGCGTTAGAGTGTTATGGTATTATTGATTTATTATCAAATCGTTTTTCAGATAGTTTTGCTGGAATTTTCAAAAAAAATCAAAAAGGCAAAGGTGTTAGAGTGCTTTGTTATGGCGATAGAATTTTTATAGATTTATATGTAATAATGAAATATGGATTATCTATAGAAGCAGTTGCTGAGGCTTTAAAAAAAACAGTTAAATATGATGTTGAAAAATTTACAGGAATGATTGTTGATACTGTTAATGTAAACATAGTGGACACTGGAGTTTGATAAATTAAATTATGGAGTAATTATGTCAAATAAAAAGACAACAAATAATATAAATAATAATAATCAAATGGTTATAAAAAAACCTGCTGCACAGACTCAAGTAAAATCAATAAATGGCTTGACTTTAAGGAAGATGATTCTTAATGCGTCAAGATTGCTAGATGAAAATAAAAATCATGTTGATGCGTTAAATGTTTTTCCAGTTCCTGACGGCGATACAGGCACAAATATGTCGCTTACTCTTTTATCAGCAGCAAAAGAAGTCACTAATTGTCCATCAAATAATTTAAGTGATGTTTGCAATTCATTTGCTAAAGGAGCATTAAGAGGAGCAAGGGGCAACAGCGGTGTAATTCTTTCTCAGATAATAAAGGGATTATGCAATGGTTTTGTGGGTGCAAATGAAATTACAATAAAATCTTTTATTAAAGCACTTGCACAAGGTACAGAAGTTGCTTATAATGCAGTCACAAAACCTAAAGAAGGCACAATGCTTACTATTATTCGTTTTATGAGTGAAGCAGCTAATTCTATCGCAAAAAAATGCCAAGGGATAGAAGATTTCTTGCATGGCGTAATTTCTGAAGGTGAAAAAGCTTTAAAAATGACGCCTGAAATGCTTGATGTATTAAAAAAAGCAGGAGTTATTGATGCAGGCGGCAGAGGATTGTTGATTATTTTTCAAGGTTTTGTTAATGTTCTAACTGAAAAAGAGGAAAATTTACAATTTGATGACTACATAAGTCAATCAGGATTAGACGGAAAGTTTGACAGTGAGCAGCCTTATGAATTTGGTGAATTATCTGAAATTGAATTTGCATATTGTACAGAGTTTTTTGTTGTTAATTTATCAAAAAAGACGACTGAAGTAGATATAGATAGATTTAGAGAAAAACTTATGAATATAGGTGACAGTGTATTAGTAATTGGTGATTTATCTTTAGTCAAAGTACATGTTCATACAAATCAACCAGGTGTTGCAATGACTTATGCGCTAGAGTTAGGTGAATTAGACAAATTAAAAGTTGATAACATGCTAGAGCAAAATAGGCAGCTTGTAGGCAGAAAAAAAGAAGAATTAAAAAAATTCGGAATGGTTTCAGTATGTGTGGGGGATGGACTTGCTAGTATTTTTTCTGATCTTTTAGTTGATTGCGTTTTAGCAGGCGGTCAGACTATGAATCCAAGCGCAGATGATATTGCAAAAGCAGCGGATGCAGTGCTAGCTGAAAATGTTTTTATCTTCCCAAACAATAAAAATATTATTTTAGCGGCTGAGCAAGCTAAAAATCTATCAAAGAGAAATATTCATATTATTCCTACTCGCTCTGTTCCAGAGGGGTTGTCAGCAGTTTTAGCATTCAATCCAGAAGATACATTAGAAAATAATTTGACATATATGATGGCGGCAAAAAATACTGTTAAGTCAGGGCTAGTAACCTATGCAGTAAGAAGCACTCAAATTGATAACTTTGATTTAAAAGAGGGTGACATAATAGGGATTGATTCAAGTGCAATAGTTGCTCAAGGACAAGAATTAAAAAAAGTTACTCGTGAACTAGTTTCAAGAATGATGGATCAAGATGTTTCAAATATTACATTGTATTTTGGCAATAATATATCTGAAGATGAGGCAAATTCAGTTGCATTTGAATTGTCAAAAGAATATAAAAAATGTGATGTAGATATTCATTTTGGTGGTCAGCCGATTTATTATTTTATAGTTTCTTTAGAATAATTTTTATTTCAATAATTTTAAAAACTCTGCACAAACACTTGTTTATGCAGAGTTTTTTCAAGCTTAAACTCTCTTTTTCAAGTTGAAACTTTCTTCTTCATTATTTTTAAAAATTGTATTCAACTTAATAAGTGTATCTTTTTTTATGTCACCAGACAATTCTAAATATATAGGGGCAGTTTTAATTAGGGTACAAAATAACTCTTCTTCATTGTTTGCTTCTGCGATAGGGCAAGTGTTATTAGGTTCATACAATAAATATTTCTTGCCATCAAATAAACACAATGCTTTTTCAATTTTAGGGCAAATCGCAGAAAATAAATACTTTATTAATTCAAAAAATATTTCATTATCAGATAAAAAACTTGCATTTTCTTTTGTCAAATCTCCAATTTCTTGCCATCTAGATTTAACTTTTTTAAATGCAAAATTATAAATCCCGTCAATGCTTAATCCATTCTCTAAAACAAAAGACTCTTTAATCAAGCTTCTATCACTTATTGAATCAAATTCAATAAGTGCTGCTAATAAAATATTATATTTTTCTTCACACAAAAGCGGCAAATGTAAATTTTCCAAATAATAATGCTGTTTGCTTAAACTGGCAAACACATCTAAAAGTGACTCAAAAATCTCTTTAGAAATTTTTCTTTTTGCTTGATTTTCACAAGCTATCGCAATATAAACTCTTTTAGGTTCATTGCGAGTGACAATCAGTGCACTTTCATTTAGTTTATTTCTTAGTTTTTTCTCTAACGCATACAGCCATGAAGAATATTCAGCTCCTGCGCTTAAACTTACTTGATACATCTTAAAGTTATTGTATGTAAGCAAAAATAAAAATAATCCAAGGTAGTAAAATATTATATTAAGAACTTTGTAGAAAATTGTAAATTAACTATACTTAAACAATTTTTAAATTAATGCTTGTTTTTGTTTGACAATGTGATAATATAATGATAAATTTAAAATGAAATAACGGAGCGGTTGTGGGTACCCCTCCATAAAAAAGCGGGCACCCCAAATCTTAACTTAAAAGGTTAGGGTCTGTGATCAGCCGCTTTTGGCAAAATTCTTTTTTATAATAAAAAAAGAGTAGTTGGCAAAAAATGGCTAGCTACTCTTTTTTTTAAAAGGCAGATTATGAATAAAACATTACAACAAAATACTCCAATAGTAAATGCGCTAAACAACTTTAGAGAGGCTAGAGTTGTCCCTTTTGATGTGCCAGGACATAAAAGAGGCAAGGGTAACAATGCTTTGACTGAGTTTTTAGGGAAAAGAGCAGTTAGCATTGATGTTAATGGTATGAAGCCGTTAGATTATTTAAATAATCCAAGAGGTGTCATTAAAGAAGCAGAGACAATTATGGCAGATGCTTTTTCAGCAAGTGCAGCATTTTTATTAACAGGCGGCACATCAGCAGCCGTACAAGCTATGATTATGTCTAGTGTCAAAAAAGGTGAAAAAATTATCATCAGCCGTGCTGTTCATGTATCAGTAATAAATGCATTGATACTTTGCGGTGCTATTCCTATATATATAAATCCAGGTGTCAACAAAGATTTAGGTATCCCTTTAGGAATGAGCATAGAAAACATAGAAAAAACAATGGAGCAAAATCCTGACGCTAAAGCAATTTTATTTAATAATCCAAGTTATTATGGTGTATGTTCTGATGTTAAAAATATTGTCCGTTTAGCAAAAAAATACAAAATGAGAGTCTTGATTGACGAGGCACATGGTACACACTTTAATTTTGGCAAGGATTTACCAATAAGCGGAATAAAAGCAGGGGCAGACATGGTGGCTGTATCTATGCATAAAAGTGGATTGTCGCTTACACAAAGTGCAGTTTTATTATGTGGGAAAGGCATAAATGCTGATTATATTAGAAAAATTATTAATCTTACTCAAACGACAAGCGGCAACTATTTATTATTGGCAAGTTTAGATATATCAAGAAAAGAATTAGCCTTAAATGGAAAAGATTTATTGAAAAAAACACAAGAGTTAGTAGATTATGCTAAAGAAGAAATTAATGATATAGGCGATTATTATGCGTTTGGCAAAGAACTAATCAACGGAGATACCGTATTTGATTTTGATCCTACCAAATTATCAGTCCATACTCTTAATATGGGGCTAGCTGGCATTGAGGTTTATGATATTTTGCGTGATGAATATAATATTCAAGTAGAATTTGGGGACTTAGGCAACTTTTTAGCATATGTATCACCAGTAGATAAAATGGCAGAGATTGAAAGATTAGTAGGCGCACTTGAAGAGATCAGAAGATTAGAGGGCAATGCAAAAAAAGATATGATTGATATTGAATATATTCATCCAGAAGTATCAATTTCTCCTCAAGAGGCATTTAATGCTAATAGGGTAGAGATAAAATTAGAGGATGCTGTAGGCAGAGTATCAAATGAATATGTTCTTGCATATCCGCCAGGGATTCCATTGCTTGCTCCAGGTGAAATTATTACAGAGCAAATCATTAGGCATATTGGATATATGAAAGCAAAAGGCTGTTATTTAATGGGATGTGAAGATAAAAAAATTAATTATTTGTATGTAGTAAAGTAAATTTGTGATGTTTTTCTTCTATTGACATTAGGACGAGCTTATTGCTTTAAGCAAATCCAGCTTAATGTGTCCTGTCCTAAATCTCTAAAAAACATAATAATTTATGACACATAAATAAAATTTTAACAAATTACTGCAAGGAAATCAACAATTATGGAACAATGGTATAGAGAAAAATATTCAGATGGGGTTGAATTCAACCTTCAAATCAAAAGGGTGCTGGCATCTGTTAAAACAAAGATACAACAAGTTGACATTTTTGACAGCGTTGAGTTTGGAAGGGTATTGTGCCTTGACGGGCAGCTTATGCACACAGAAAAAGATGAATTCATTTATCATGAAATGATGGTGCATCCTGCTATGGCAATAAATCCAAATATCAAAACTGTTCTTGTTATCAGCATAGGCAACGGCGGTATTGTTAATGAGTTAATTAAATATAAATCTATTGAAAGCATCACTGTTGTTGAAGATGACCCAGATTTAATTAGCTTATTAAAACGTCATATGCCAAAAACAGCAAAGTCACTTTTAGACTCTAGGGTAAACATAATCAACGCCGACAACATGCGTTATACCCGCACACAAAAAAATAAATATGACCTTATTATTTTAGATATCCCTGATCCGTTTGGTCAAGGTGAAAATCACTTTACTAAAGAATTTTATGGGTCATGCTATACTGCTTTAAAAGAAGAAGGAATTTTAATAAATCAGCATGAATCTTGCTTTTATGAAGATGATATTCCAGCTTGCCAAAAGGCTCATAATAATTCAAAAAAAGTTTTTGACATAAGCATGGTTTTTCAAGCCAGTGTGCCAAGCTATCCGTCTGGATATTGGCTGTTTGGATTCTCATCAAAAAAGTTTCATCCATTAAATACGCTTGACAAAAAAGCATGGGAGTCGTTGCAAATCCCCAATGTATATTATTATAATCCTGATTTGCATGTTGGTTCATTTATGTTGCCGACATATGTTAAGGAAGTATTAAAAAACAGCTAAATTTGTGTAATCACTAGTTTATGCAGAGTTTTAAATAAAAAATATTAAGGATTTAAAAAAATGGACATAAAAAAAGATACATTTATTGCATGTGACACACCATTTCAAAATGCTGATATAGTCATACTAGGTGCGGGATTTGATTCAACTACCACATATAGACCAGGTGCTAGGTTTGCTCCTAGTGCTATCAGAAAAGAAAGCTATTCAATCGAAACATATTCTCCATATCAAGATAAAGATTTAGAAGATATAAAAGTATGTGACGCAGGTGATTTAGATTTACCTATTTCAGATACTAAAAGGGTATTAGAAGTAATTGAGGATGGCATAAGTGAAATTTTAAAAGCAAATAAATTGCCTATTCTTTTAGGGGGGGAGCATCTTGTCACTTTAGGTTCAATCAGGGCAATATTGCAAAAATATAATGATGTAATTATAGTTCACTTTGATGCCCATGCTGATTTAAGAGATGATTATTTATCGGACAAGCTGTCGCATTCTACTGTTATTAGAAGATGTTATGAGCAACTAGTTTCAAGAGAAGTACATCAATTTGGGATAAGAAGCGGAGACAGGCAAGAGTTTGAATTTGCAAAAAAATCTACTAAGATGCAAAAATTTAATTTTGATGGAATAGAAAAGATTAAAGATAAAAAAGTTTATTTAACAGTAGACATGGATGTATTGGACCCGTCAGAATTCCCAGGCACAGGCACGCCTGAAGCTGGGGGAGTAAAGTTTTTAGAATTATTAAAGGCAACTAAAACTGTTTTTGAAAATAATGAGATAGTAGGGGTAGATATAGTCGAATTAAATCCAATGGTAGACAATAGCGGAATAAGCACAAGTTTAGCTTGTAAGTATTTAAGAGAAGTATTGCTATATATTTAAAATAATGTCAACTAAAAATGTAGTTGCAGTAATAATAAAATTTACCAAGGTCAAACTTTTAATAACATTAATTTTCATAATAAAGAAGGAGATAAAAACATATGAAAAAAACATTAATTATTGGAGCAGGCGGTGTTGCATCTGTTGCTGCTCACAAATGCGCTCAAAATCATGAAGTTTTTCCTGAGTTTATGATAGCATCACGTACAAAATCAAAATGCGATGATATCAAAACTGCTATTGAAAAACGCATGGGCAAAAATTTAAAGTCAAAAATTACTACTGCATCTGTCAATGCCGACAATGTTGCAGAGTTAGTCACATTGATTAATTCATACAAACCGCACATTGTTATGAATTTGGCTCTTCCTTATCAGGATTTGACTATAATGGAAGCATGCCTTCAAACAGGTGTACATTATCTTGATACAGCAAACTATGAGCCTTTAGATACTGCTAAATTTGAATATAAATGGCAATGGGCATTTGATGACAGATACAAAAAGGCAGGTATTGCAGGCATTTTAGGCAGTGGCTTTGACCCAGGGGTAACCAGCATTTGGACAGCTTACGCATTAAAACACCATTTTAATGAAATTCATTATATTGATATATTAGATTGCAATGGCGGAGACCATGGCTATCCTTTTGCAACAAATTTTTCACCTGAAATTAATATAAGAGAAGTAGCGGCAAACGGAAGATATTATGAAAACGGCAAATGGATAGAAACCAAACCTATGGAAATTAAACGAGAGCGTAACTTTAAAGAGGTTGGGCAAAAGGATATGTATCTAATGTACCATGAAGAGTTAGAAAGCATGGCAAAGCATATTCCAAATTTAAAGCGTGCTAGATTTTTTATGACTTTTGGTCAAAGCTATCTTACCCATTTAAAATGTTTAGAAAATGTGGGGATGACCAGCATAGAACCAATTAAATTTAATGGAATCGATATTGTCCCTATTCAATTTTTAGCAAAAGTATTGCCCGACCCATCAAGTTTAGGGGCACGCACAAAAGGAAAAACTCATATAGGTGTTTTATTTCAAGGAATTGGAAAAGATAATAAACCTAAAAAATATTATATCTATAATGTGTGCAATCATGAAGAATGCTATAAAGAAGTTGGCTCTCAGGCAATTTCATATACAACAGGTGTGCCTGCAATGATAGGCGCTATGATGAATTTAAATGGAATATGGGACAAGCCGGGTGTGTGGAATATGGAACAACTTGATCCGGACGCATTTATGGAAGCATTAAACAAATGGGGACTTCCTTGGGTAGAGGATTTTAACCCAGAATTGGTTGATTAGGTTTGCTTAAGACAACGAATCAACCTAGCTATAAATTAAGGAGTTATGCAAAAAACAAACCGATTATTTGAAAACATTGAAAAACTGCTTGGGGAAACAAAAAGTTTCCCTACGCCGTTTTTTCTTGTTGATGAAACACTAATTGAAAATAATCTAAAAATATTGCAGCATGTCAAAAACAAAAGCGGTGCAAAAATTCTTTTAGCACAAAAAGCGTTTTCTTGCTATGATACTTATCCATTAATTGAAAAATATCTTGACGGGACAACTGCAAGCGGACTATATGAAGCAAAACTGGCAAATGAGCATTTTAATGGTGAAAATCATGTGTTTGCACCTAGTTTTTCTGATAGAGATATAAAAGAGATTGCTAAAATTTGCACTCATATTGTTTTCAATTCGGTCACTCAATTAAATTATCATTATGAATTTGTAAAGTCAAATGGATTATCTGTCTCACTTAGGTTAAACCCTCAGCATTCTACTCAAGACGGCGGGATATATGATCCTTGCGCTCCTCATTCGCGTTTTGGCACTTTAGCATCTAATGATTTTTTTAATCAGCCGGATACTCATAAAATGCTGGATGGCTTGCATTTTCATACACTTTGCCAACAGGGCTTTAAGGATTTAGAATCTACCTTTGATGTGTTTGAGAAAAGATTTGGAGAATTTTTTAAAAAGTTATGTAATCATAAAACAAGAAATCACAAAACATACTTAAATTTAGGCGGCGGACATCACATCACAAGAGATGATTATGACTTGGATGGGATTATAAAATTAATTAAAAAAATCCGCCAAACATATGATTGTGACATATATTTAGAGCCTGGTGAGGCAGTAGTTCTAAACAGTGGATATTTAATTTCAAGTATAATGGATATTGTGAATAACGATGGCGGCATTGTGATAATGGACACTTCGGCTGCTTGCCATAATCCTGACATTATTGAAACACAGCATTCTTATGTTCCTAAGATATTTGATGCAAAAAATGTTGATTTGAAATCTATTCGCAATGAAAGAATTTATCGCCTAGCAGGAAACACTTGCTTAAGCGGAGATATAATAGGTGATTATGAATTTGAAAAAAAATTGGATGTAGGAGACAGGCTGGTTTTTTCTGACATGGCACTATATACAATTGTTAAAGGAAACACTTTTAATGGCATACCGTTACCGTCAATTTATATTAGACGACTAGGCGGAGAAATTGAATTACTTAGGCAGCCGCATTATCTTGATTTTAAGTCAAGATTGGGCAAATAAAATACAAAAGTAAATTTATTATTAATTAGTTAAGTTGTCTTTAAGAGTGCTGAAAAAAATGAAACATGAAAAAATAATTACAAAAGTATAGCTAAGGTAAGAGTGAGTAAAAAAATGAAATATAAACAATTTCTACAAAATTTATTGTGTTAAAATTGTTGGCAATTGGCAAATAATTATATAAAATTAGATGTCATTAATACATGGCAAAGCGATGAAGTAATTTCACAAACAAGGTGCGATAATGAAAAAATTTGAGTTTAAAACTACACATGTATGTGCACAAAGCGGGGCACGCACAGGGGTGTTGACAACCCCGCACGGAAACATAAATACTCCCGTATTTATGCCTGTAGGTACAAGAGCTGCTGTTAAAGCATTATCTCCGCAAGAATTAAAAGATACTTCGTCTCAAATAATCCTTGCTAATACTTATCATCTTATGCTGCGACCTGGTGAAAAAATTATTAAACAAGCAGGCGGACTGCATAAGTTTATGGGTTGGGATAGACCTATATTAACCGATAGCGGCGGCTTTCAGGTTTTTTCACTTTCAGGTCTTAGAAAAATTACAGAAGAGGGCGCTAGATTTAAAAGCCACATAGACGGAAGAGAATATCTTCTTTCACCAGAAACTGCCATGCGCATTCAATCTGATCTTGGCGCTGATATTGTTATGGCATTTGATGAATGCTGTGAGGGCAATGCTTCATATGAAGTTGCAAAAAAAGCTGTAGATCTTACGCTTCGTTGGTTAAAACGCTCATATGATGCTTTTTATTCAGATGAATACTCTAATAAGTATCAAATGCTTTTTCCTATAGTACAAGGCAATGTATATAAAGATTTAAGAAATTATTCTTTAGAAAATACTATACCATATGCCAAATGCGGTATAGCTATAGGCGGGCTGTCAGTTGGCGAGCCTAAACCAAAAATGTATGAAATGTTAGATGAGCTAAAAGATAAATTGCCGTCAAACATGCCTCATTATTTAATGGGTATTGGCAGCCCCGATTCATTGATAGAGGGAGTATTTAGAGGCATTGATATGTTTGATTGTGTGCTGCCTACAAGGATAGCCAGAAATGGGACAGCTTTTACATCACAAGGTGCACTCAATATGAAAAATGCTAAATATATTACAGATTTTATTCCGCTTGATTCAAAATGTACTTGCTATGCTTGTACTAATTTTTCAAGAGGATACTTGCGTCATTTGTTTAATGTGGATGAAATTTTGGGCGGCCGCTTAGTTTCTCTTCACAATCTACACTATTTAAATAATCTGATGATGCGGGCAAGAAATGCAATAAATAATGATAAATTCTTAGATTTTTATAACCAATTTAAATCAAGTGAAGAATATAACAATTTTAAATAAGTTATAGCAAATGCATTGTTTATCATAAATTAATTAGGTTTGGGATAGGGGTGGCTTTTTGGCAGGCTGTGATTAGAAAGAAACTAAGGGATAAGGGCAAATGACTAAAGACAACACAATGCTAAAAGAAATTTATAACAAACTAAGATGCAAACATGAATATATTATTCGTGGGAATGCTAATGTTGGCAACCCATCAATTATCCATGAGGAGATTTGGAAGATTGAGGATTTGCTTTATAGAAGCAGAATGGGCGGTTATCTTAAAGAACAGGTCAATATTGAATCAAGCGGGAAAGTAAGAGAGATTCCAAAAAACGATTATGGTTACATTGAGGTAGAGAAATGCAGGCAGTCGATAATTTTTGCATTCAAGGCTTTGATTGATGATTATTGCTGGCAAAACATACTTGTGGTAAATAACTTAGCAAAGCATTCGGTGCTAGTTTTGAGAGAGTTCTTTAGGAGAATGAAAGAGGAGTTTACTGAATTTCAAAAAGGACTACCAAAGCTGCAAGAGGAACTAGCGGCGGCAGAGAAAAAGGTTGATGAGGTTTTTAAGCGTAGTCTCGAATTAACTGAGACACACAAGCCAATTGCTGATTTGCGTGATTTGAGAATGATTTTCTCGCCAACTATTTCCATGACGATGTCTACATTATTTGATGATGGGCTAGGCACTAAAAAAGAAATCGTTGTTGAGACAAGCGACAAGAAAAACATAATACATGGACAGACAAGCGAGGAGTGCTATGAGTTGATGCGTGAAATAAACTACAAGAATAACTTGCTTAATTTATTTGATTGCACTTGCAATGACAAAACATACTTTGAAATCTTAGAGACATTTTTCGCAACCAAAATTGATAAGGCAGTTAAAGGGAAAGCCAAAAATCTAGATGACTGGAAGCAAAGAGCGACAACGGGCAGACTCATAGATATTAGAGATGCCATAGCACATACAAATGAAATACAAATAGCCGTCAATCTAGAGGCTCTACCACACTTCTTTAACGATGCGATGTTTTTATTGCGACATCTTACTTTTGTAAAGAGAGAAGTGCCGATGCCAGTATTTATTGATTATGATTTTAAGTTGATGAGTGAATAAAGTTATGCTTAAACAATAATCCATGTCAGGTGATTTGCAATCAAACATTTAATTTTTAAAAATTGCTTAAAACAGGGTTATTTTAGTTGCATATTATTTTTAAATGATATATAATTCTGTCTTGTGTGCATGTTCCGCTTTATCAAGACTGATTTAAGAGCCTGCGTTTACACTAGGAGAAAATCATGAATTTAATTAGAGCAATTGAGGCAGATTATTTAAAAGAAACGCCTCCACAATTTAATGTTGGCGATACTATTAAAGTTTTTGTTAAAGTAGTTGAGGGCACTAGAGAAAGATTGCAAGCATTTGAGGGCATTTGTATTGCTAAGAAAAACGGTTCAGTTAGAGAAAGTTTTACTGTACGCCGTATGTCTTTTGGTGTAGGCATTGAGAGGGTTTTTCCGTTGCATTCACCAAGAATTGACAGAATTGAAGTTGTTAAAAAAGGTAGAGTTAGACGAGCGAAACTATATTATCTTAGAAAACTTAAAGGCAAAGCAGCAAAAATTAAAGAAGCAAAATAAACTATTAAAATGCTGGCAATTTATATTGTCGGCATTTTTTAAAAAATACTAAAAAATTGATTGATTTTTGCAAATACTAATGTTATAATATCCATTAATTGTAAAAAAGGTTTTTGTATACTTCTTTATATTCAAATCTGTGAAGTATATTAAGCCATAAAATTTAGGAGTCTATACTAATGAATTTTTTAACTTCATCTTTAAATGGTGGAATCACTTCAAACACTTTAGATGTTTTGTTGACTGTGTTTTTGGTATTGTTTACCATTGTTGTTACATTTATCGGTGTTTATGTTATCGCTACCAATGTCAATAGACAAAATATTGCTGAAAAGGGCGGCGTTGTTTTGGCGAAAAATGAAACAGGATTTAATGTGTCGCATGTTGTTCTTTTAATTATAATACTAGGTGCAACTATTCGTATAATTTTTGCTCTTTTAACCAATGGATTTTTAGGCACAAATCCATCAAATTTAGTAGCAACAAACAATAGAAACGGATTAGTCCAATACTATGCTGCTATGCGTGACCTTTTTGCTGGACAACCTTTAGGTGTGCATGCAGAAGGAATTTATCCAGTACCATTTTTATTTTTAACTATATTCGGCGGTATAGCATCACTCTTTGGTCCAATTGTTGCTACTGATCCAAACATTGCCACTCAACTTTTATTTAGAATGCCTTTTATAATTTTTGACTTAGCAACCGCAATGCTTTTATATTTTGCAGCAAAAAAATATGCAAATCAAAGAGTAGGCTTAGGTCTAGTAATCATTTATGCCTTAAGCCCTATCTTTTTCTTTAGTTCAGGCATTTGGGGAAGCATGTTCTCTATATTGGCTTTCTTTATTGTGCTATCGCTTTATTTTATGGCTGATCGTAATTTTATAGGATTAACAATCGCTTTTTCTTTTGCTTTATTATCAGGACGTGATGCAATGCTTTTTTCTCCAGTTATTCTAGTATTTTTAGGTTATCACTTTGTTAAAGCAATTAAGGCAATTAAAGCAGACAAGCAAAGAGCAGAGGACTTAAAAAAAGTAAGAGGCAGAAAAGCGGTTAAAGCTGAAGAAGAAATAGAGGTTCTTAATAAGAAAAAATCGCTTATTTTTGAAAAAGATAAAGGGTTAGCTATCAGAATCCCCTTATATTTTATAGGTGCATTAGTGGGCATGTATATTTTAAGTCTGCCGCTTTTAGGTCCTATTAATTTTAATCCACTAAGATGGTTTAGCGGGTTATTCATAACACCATTTGCAAGTGGGATGCAACATGTAACTACAAACGGAATGACAATATATAATCTATTTGGGCGCAATAACAGACCAGTATCAGATGCTGTTCCTCCTGCGGTTTATAGTATTTTGTTTTTTATTGTAGCTATTGCATTGGTTTTAACTATTTATATTTCTAAAAAAAATCGTGCAAACTTAGTGCTTGTTGCAAGTTATTTGGTGTTTACTCTATCAATTTTCTATATGGATTTTTCTGAGTTAAATTTAATTGTAGTTTTAGCAGGTTTATTATTGGCATTTATTTTTATTAAAGACAAACGTATTTTACAAGTATTTATGATGCTATCTGTTACTGTGTTAATCAATGCAAGTTTAGTAATGATGTCGGCGGGATATTTTGGAAATATGCCTCTATCATATTATTCAGGTTCTTATGCTACTACTCAAATAAGTGAAATGGGTGGTGCTATGGCTGCAGCAATAGTTATGAATCTTATTTTGACTGCTTTGACATTGTTAATTTTTGTATATAAAAGTTTTATTATATTAGATATTACTCTTGCTAATACAAGAAAACCATTTGTCACAAAACAAAGGGAAGTATTGCCGGTTTTAAGAGATTTTATTAAATTTCGCAAGAAATAAATTTATCAAAAAATGAGAAATTAAAAACACCACATTGCTTACAATTGTAAGCAATGTGGTGTTTTTCTTACAAATGTGAGAAAATACTATTGTGGACATACAAAGTCAAAATTTCTTTAAAGATATTTTAAAGATATTTTAAAGGATTTAAGAAATGATTTAGGAATAGGTCAAGCTGAACTTGCAAAAAAACTTAATGTGAGCAAGGGTATTATTAGCTTATGGGAAAATGGCAAGCGAGAGCCTTCTATGTATTCTATTATTCAAATTGCTGCATTTTTTGATGTTACTACAGATTATTTATTAGGTAGAACTAATTAATACTAAACTAAAGAAAAAAGGTAGGCATTATGCTTTCTAGAATAAACAGCTTTGGATTAAACGGTGTTAAAGGATATAAAGTAGTGGTAGAAATTCATGCATCAAACGGTATGCCTAGGTTTGATATAGTTGGATTGCCTGATACATCTGTTAAAGAATCAAAAGAGCGGGTGACAAGCGCCATAAAAAACAGCGCTTTTGATTTTGCACCAAAAAAATATACTATTAATTTGGCACCTGCAGACATAAAAAAAGAGGGGCCAATGTATGATTTGCCCATTGCTTTGGGTATTTTATCAGCATTAGGTCAACTAAGAGAAAAAATTGATTTATCTGATTTTATTATAATAGGGGAATTATCTTTAAACGGAGAAATAAGGCAAGTTAAAGGAATTCTACCTATAATTATAGCGGCTAGAAGTGAAGGCATCAAAAATATAATAGTTCCAAGTGCCAATGCAAATGAAGCTTCTTTTGTAGATGGTGTTTCAGTTTTTGCTTTTAAACATTTAAATGAAGTAGTAGAATTTTTCAAAGGCAATTTATTGCTTTGTCCAATTGAGCAAAAGGACATTGCATCGCATTTGACTTTAGAAGATAAATATAAAGAAGATTTTAAATTTGTAAAGGGTCAATATTTGGCTAAAAGAGCAATGGAAGTGGCTGCAGCTGGTTCTCACAATATTATTTTAATCGGGCCGCCCGGCGGCGGAAAAACAATGTTAGCAAAATGTTTGCCCTCAATTCTGCCTGATTTAACTGTATCAGAATCTTTGGAAACTACCAAAATCCATTCAATTGCAGGCACATTAGATGAAAATATCGGCATTATCACATCTCGCCCTTTTAGAACTCCTCATCATACTTCGTCAAGGTTTGCTTTAACAGGCGGAGGATTAGGTGCAAAACCTGGTGAGGTGAGTCTAGCACATAACGGAGTGCTGTTTTTAGATGAAATGCCAGAGTATCCTAGATCTGTATTAGAAATCTTGCGCCAGCCAATAGAAGACAATAAAATCACTATATCAAGGGCGGCAATTTCTGTTGAATATCCTGCAAATTTTATGTTAGTAGCATCCATGAATCCTTGTCCATGCGGGAATAAAGGCTCTAAAATAGATTGCGTTTGTACGCCAGCAATGGTACAAAAATATTTATCTAGGCTATCAGGACCACTATTAGATAGGATTGATTTACATATTGAAGTGGATAATGTTTCGTATGGATGAATTGTCTACTTCTCCTAATGCAGAACCTTCTGACAAAATAAAAAAACGAATTAATAAAGCAAGGGATATTCAGTTAGAAAGATTTAAAGATGCCAATATTTATTCAAATGGTTTAATGACTAATCAAATGGTAGATGAATTTTGTGTGATAGATAAAGAAAGTGACAATTTATTAAGAAATGCTTTTAATAAATTAGGATTATCTGCAAGGGCATATATGCGTATAAGAAAAGTAGCAAGGACAATAGCTGATTTAGAAGAAAGCAAAGATATAAAATCAAAACATATCGCAGAAGCAATAGGATATAGAGCATTAGACAGAAGATGAGGTTTAAAGTTCAAATCCTTATAATATAAGCTTATGGAAACAGTAAACAAATGATTAATGAAAGCAAAGCATATTATTGGCTATCCTTATCAGGAGCAACGGCAAAAAGGTTAAATGCAATTTTATCCGTTTATTCTTGTTTAGAAATTTGGGAAAGATTGTCAACAGATATAGCTTTGCAAGACGCCTTTAAAGGTAAAGCTGCAAACCTATTAAAATTACGCAATATTGATTTTATCAATGAAAGTCTAAATAAAATAAAAAGATGCGGCATTAATATAATGACTAGGGCTAATGAAAATTATCCAAAATTATTAAATCAAAAAGAAGTCAGCCCTCCTATAGTTATATATTATAAAGGAAATTTGGATTGCTTAAAGAATGAGTGTATAGCAATTGTAGGAACAAGACAAGCCACTAGCTATGGTGCGGATGTTGCAAAAAAATTTGCTTCTGATTTAGTTGCAAATGGTATTACGGTAGTTTCGGGTTTAGCAACAGGAATTGACTCATTTGCACATGAGGCGGTTGTGAATGATAAAGGAAAAACTGTCGCAGTGTTAGGCGGTGGTTTTGATTATTTATCACCGTATGCAGTTTCGCTAGCAGAAAAAATAATAGGTGAGGGCGGAATCATTTTAACTGAGTATGCTCCGTCGTTTTTTCCTACTAAATATACTTTTCCTGAGCGCAATAGAATTATATCAGGCTTATCAAAAGCTGTCATAGTCATTGAAGCAGCTGATAGAAGCGGGGCATTAATAACAGCTTCTTATGCGATTGAACAAAACAGAGAAGTATATGCTGTGCCAGGCGGTGTAAATGCAATCAGAAGTGAAGGGTGTAATAAGTTAATTAAAAATGGAATGGCAGCTATGGTGACAAGTGTGGTGGATGTGTTGACAGATTTAAGGATTAATGTCAAAAAGACAAAAAAAACTGCTCTTACATTGAATATTTTTGAGCAAAAAATTTATGATAAACTGATAGAAGGTACTACTCATTTAGATGATATAATACAGTTAGGTTTCTCATTGTCTGAATTAACCACCATTTTAATTAATTTAGAAATGCGCCAAATAATAAAAAAACAAGCAGGAAATTATTATTCACTAGTGCTGTAATGCTTTTGCACAAGCAGCAGCTGTAGAAAAAGCAATCTGCAAATTAAAACCGCCGCTTAGACCGTCAATGTCTAATACTTCGCCAATAAAGTATAAACCTTTAACAAGTTTGCTTTGCATAGTTTTTTTGTCAATATCTAAAATATCTACTCCGCCTCTAGTAATAATAGCAGTTTCAATATTTTCAAAATCCTTAATTTTTACAAGCGCACTTGATAGTGCTTTAAACAACTTTTCTTTTTCATCAAGGTGCATTTTTTCTAGACTTTTATTTTTAGGCAAATTAAAAATATTAATTAACCAATTTGCTATATTTGCAGGCAAGTATTTGCGAAACAGATAAAATGGTTTATCGGCTGCGCTTTTTTTCATTTGATAAACAAAGTCTTCTTTTTTCAAATGGGGAACAAAATTAATTTTTAAATAATGATTAGATATTGTTTGTCCTTTAAATAAAGATGAACTTTTAAAAATAACAGGTCCGCTTACTCCATTTTTAGTAAACATTAAACTTCCTTTTTGTTTAGTTACCATGATATTATCTGTGCTATCTAAAATTTCAATCTCGCAATCAATGCTTGTTCCTTGAAAATTGGTTTTTTGATCAAACACCAGTCCGCACAAGCATGCCCTAGGCTCAACTACCTTATGAAAAAAGTTTTTAGCAAATTTATATCCATCTCCATTTGATCCTGTTTTAGAATAACTTAAACCTCCAGTTGCTATGACAACTATATCAAAGTAACGATGATTTGTGTTGCTTACAATTAAAAATTTATCATTGATTTTATTAATTTCTATTATATTAGTGCTAAATAAAAACTGTACACCTTTATTAATAGCGCTCTTTAATAAAATATCTCTAATTTCTATTGCTTTGTTGCTAACAGGAAAAATTCTATTACTATCTTCAATTTTAATAGGGACTCCTAGATTTTTAAAAAAATCTACAGTATCTTGCGAGCTAAAGCACGCTAAAGTGTCTTTTAAAAAATCTGCATTTTTACTTACTGATTTTAAAAAAATATCAGGTGCCACTAGATTAGTAAGATTACATCTGCCATTACCTGTTAACAGCAATTTTTTTCCTGCGATTTCATTTTTTTCATAAACAATTACTTCATGTTTGCTGTCAATCATACAAGCACTCAATAATCCTGCTGCTCCTGCTCCAATAATTGCTATATTCATATTTATATTATAAAATATTTATAATAATTTGTCATTCTTTTTTCTGTCACCAAACTAGGTTTCAATAAAAATAATTTACCTTAAATTGCATGCTGATTTTGCTTGCAATTTTTTTTGGATTAATGTAAAATTTTAGTGGATAAGAAAAATTTTTAAAAGGAGTTTAAGTTTATTATGAGTGCATTTGTAGATACAGTAGAGCAAAAAGAACAGCTTGATGCAGTGTTATCAGATTTAAAGGTCGTCAAAGGGTCTTTAATGATTGCAATGCAAAAAGCACAAGAAATTTATGGATATCTTCCTAAAGAAATCCAAGAGCGCATAGCTGAAAACCTTTCTTTTCCACTTGAAAAGGTTTATGGCATTGCCACATTCTATTCGCAGTTCCATATTCACAAGCCTGGCAAATATAAAGTCGGCATTTGTATGGGTACAGCATGTTATGTTAGGGGGGCAGACCTTTTATTAAAGAGGGTTGAAGAAATCACGGGCATCTTAGCGGGACAAACTAGTGAAAATGGCTTGTATACAGTTGAAGCGACTCGTTGTATTGGCTGTTGTGGTTTGGCTCCGCTTATCACAGTAGGAGAAGAGGTTTTTGGTAATATTAATGCAGATGATGTAAACAGAATAATGGAAAATTATAAAGAGTAGGCTTTTAATTATTTAAACATTAAATAAATTACAATTAGATTAAGTGTGAGAATAATTAAATACCTATCGTTAAAACAACTGTTGAATATTAATACAAAAAAATGGAGGAGAAAATATAAAATGAAAACTTTGCAACAATTGCAAGAGATTAGAGATAAAGAAAAGATTCGCATGAGTATTAGAGAAAATACGGGGGAATGCGTACTTACTACTGTCAAAAAATCTGTACTTATTTGTGGCGGGACAGGCTGTGTATCAGGCAGTTCTAAAATCACAAGGGATGAATTTAAAGCAAGATTAAAAGACCATAATTTAGAAAATGAGATTGAAGTAATCTTTGTTGGTTGTTTTGGTCTTTGTGCTAAAGGTCCCATTGTTATTATTTATCCAGAAGGTACTTTTTATGAACATGTGTTCCCTAAAGATGTTGGTGAAATTGTAGACACTCATCTAGTGGGCGGACAAGTTGTTAAGCGTTTAGAAAATAAAGAAGCGTATGATGACGGGCGAAATAAGCCACTTTTTGAGACACAGTTTTATAAAGCACAGCAACGCATTTGCTTAAAAAACTGCGGACATATTGATCCTGAAAACATTGATGAGTATATTGCAATGGATGGGTATTTAGCATACCCTAAATGCGTAAAAGAAATGACTCCAGAAGGAGTAATTGATGTAATCAAGGCGTCTAATCTAAGAGGAAGGGGTGGTGGTGGTTTTCCTACGGGCAGAAAATGGGAAGTTACGGCTAAGGCTAAGGGCGATCAAAAATATATTGTATGTAATGCTGATGAGGGTGATCCAGGGGCATTTATGGATAGATCCATTTTAGAGGGTGATCCGCACTCGGTCATTGAGTCTATGATGATAGCTGGTTATGCGTGCGGTGCGACTATGGGCTATGTGTATATCAGGGCTGAATATCCTATAGCAGTTCAAAGATTATTAATGGCACTTCATCAAGCAAGAGAGTATGGTATTTTAGGTAAAAATGCTATGGGTTTAGGGCATGAATTTGATATAGAGGTAAGATTAGGAGCTGGAGCATTTGTTTGTGGTGAGTCAAGCGCATTGGTTACTTCAATTGAAGGACACAGGGGAGAGCCTAGACAAAAGCCTCCTAACTTAGCTGTTGAGGGGCTGTGGGGCAAACCTACTGCACTTAATAATGTTGAAACATTGGCAAATATCCCGCAAATTATTTTGAATGGTGCAGATTGGTATTCTTCTATCGGTAGTCCAGGTAACACAGGTACTAAAGTTTTTGCATTAGGCGGAAAAATTGTCAATACTGGTCTTGTAGAAATCCCTATGGGGACGACACTTAGGACAGTTATTGAAGACATTGGCGGCGGTTGTATGAATGGCAAAAAATTTAAAGCAGCGCAGACTGGCGGTCCAAGCGGTGGATGTATTCCTGCGGAATTAATTGATACTCCTATTGATTTTGATAGTTTGACTGAAATTGGCAGTATGATGGGCAGCGGTGGACTTATTGTTATGGATGAGGACAACTGTATGGTTGACATTGCAAAGTTTTTCCTTGATTTTACAGTTGAAGAGTCTTGTGGGAAATGTACACCTTGTCGTATCGGTAATAAAAGACTTTTTGAAATTTTGACTAGAATTTCAGAAGGTAAAGGTGAAATGAAAGATATTGACGAGATGCTTGAGTTAAGTGAATACATTAAGCGTGATTCGCTTTGCGGATTAGGAAAAACTGCTCCTAATCCAGTTATTAGTACGATTCAGTATTTCAAAGATGAATTTATTGCACATATTAAAGACAAGAAGTGTCCAGCGGGTGTTTGTACTGCATTATTGCAATATATAATTGATAAAGAAAAATGTATTGGTTGTACACTTTGTATAAGAAAATGTCCGGTGGACGCTATTAAGGGTGAACTTAAAAAACCAGAAACATTTGAAGTCATTCAAGAAAAGTGTATTAAATGTGGTGCGTGTGAGCCAGCATGCAAGTTTAAAGCAATCTTAAAAGTATAATTCATGATTTTATTAGGCAACTACTAAATAAAGGAGAATAATTAAAATGCCAACTAAAGCAAGTGCGAAACCAAAAGCAAGTACTAAATCTACAAAGGTAAAAGACATAAACTTAAAAATTAATAATATAGATATTAGTGTTCCTGCTGGCACAAAAATTTATGATGCGGCAAGAAAAGCAGGCTTTTCTATTCCTACATTGTGCTATTTAAAAGGAATCTGTAATGATGGATCATGCAGAATATGTGTTGTAGAAGTTAAGGGTGAAAAAAATCTTGTTACTTCTTGTTATGCTGCTGTTAGAGAAGGAATGGAAGTTTTTACTACTACTCAAAAGGTGTTAAAGGATAGAAAAATTACGTTGGAATTATTGTTATCTGACCATAAGGTAGACTGTCCTTCATGTCCGAGGGCAGGCGCATGTGAATTAAAAACATTATCAAATCAATATGGTTGTGATATGAATAGATATCCAGGCAAGAAAAATGAGTATCAAATTGATGATAGCAGTGGATTTTTAGTGCGTGACAATAACCGTTGTATTTTGTGCCGCAGATGTGTGCATATGTGCAATAAAATTCAAAGCGTAGGTGTCATAGGTGTCAATCATAGAGGTTTTCATACTGATATAGGTCAAGCGTTTGAGGCTGAACTAAAAGATAGCCCTTGTGTTGCGTGCGGTCTATGTATTAATGTTTGCCCGGTGGGTGCATTAACTGAAAAGGATGATACTCAAAAGATATTGGATGCGATACAAGATTCGTCAAAACATGTAATTGTGGGGGTAGCTCCGGCAGTGCGTGTTGCCTTAGGAGAAGAATTTGGTCATCCAATTGGGACTGATGTAGAAGGCAAAATGATATCAAGCTTAAAGATGTTAGGTTTTGATAAAGTATTTGATGTTAGCATGGCAGCAGATCTAACTATCATGGAAGAGGGCACAGAATTACTTCATAGATTGCATGATGAAGATGCAAAATTACCGATGATAACAAGCTGCTCTCCAGGCTGGGTAAACTTTGTAGAGTATTATTATCCAGAGTTATTGGGTCATATTTCATCATGTAAATCACCTCAACAAATGTTTGGTGCAATCATGAAAACTTATTATGCTGAAAAATTTGAATTAGATCCTAAAAATATTTTTGTGGCAACAATTATGCCTTGTATCGCTAAAAAAACCGAAATTCTTAGAGGTAGTCAGGCAACGGCTGATGCTCAGGATGTTGATGCTGTTATTACTACTAGAGAGCTAGCTAGGTTAATCAAAAAAGCTTCTATTGAATTTAATAAACTGCCTATAGGTGATTGGGATAATCCATTAGGGGTAGGTTCTACGGCAGGTCTTATTTTTGGCACAACAGGCGGTGTAATGGAAGCATCCCTTAGGACATTGTCAGAAACTATCAATAAAAAACCTTTAAAAGATTTAGATTTTAAAAAGGTGCGTGGAATAGAATACATTAAAGAAGCTAGCGTTGATCTTGATGAGATTGGAAAATTAAATGTTGCTGTTGTTCATACTTTAGGTGAGGCAAGAAAAATTTTAGAGCAAATCAAAGAAGGCAAGTCAGAATATCATTTTATAGAAGTAATGGCATGCTCAGGTGGGTGTGTAGGAGGTGGCGGTCAACCAATAGTTTGTTCGGATATTATAAATGATAATATAGATATTCCATCAGCTAGGGCAAAAGCTATGTACTCTAAAGACAAAAAATCAGGCTCTAGAAAAAGTCATGAGAATCCTATCATTCAAGAAGTTTATCGTGAATATTTAGGTGAAGTTGGCGGCGACAAAGCTCATAAAATTTTGCATACTAAACATAAAAAAAGAATTAGGCATCCTTAAATTTAATTTTCATATCCCAATTTTTGCATGCAATTTTTGTCGAAAGCTGGTATTAATCACTTGACAAGTCTTTAAATTAATGATAGAATTAAGTTGTTAAGAATCAATATTTTTTTAAAATTGTTGATTTAAAAAATAAAAAAAAGAGGTAATTATAAATGGAATCAAAATTTTCAGGCGGGCTGTTGGGCCTAATAGGAATCAGTATTCTTTCATCATTCTTGATTGTTTTTACTTTAGGTATCGGCACTCCTTGGGCAGTTTGCATGGTACATCGCTGGTATACTAAACACACAGTAATCGACGGAAGACAACTTACATTTACTGGCACTGGTGGTGCATTGTTTGGCAAGTTCATCAAATGGTGGCTTCTAACTATCATCACTCTTGGTATTTTCGGTCTTTGGTTGGGTCTTAGAATGAAGGCATGGGTTGTTTCTCATACACATGTTGCAAACTAGTAAACTTTTAAGATTAACACACACAATGCAAAGTTAAAATGCCTTTGTGTGTGTTTTCTTTATTAGACTTGTTCAACAAATAAAATAAGGAATGTCTGCGGTGTCTTTATATGTGCAAAAACTTGTTATTTTCTTGTCAATACTGCTAGTAAAGCCTTGCAAAAAACACTTATTTTTGCCTTGGTACGAAGTTCATTGCCACGAATACTTCTTGGCACGGCAATCAAAAATCCACTCGCAATCCACTCATTTTATTTATTGAACAAGTCTATTTAATAAAATATATTTATTTTATTATAGATAGAAAATGAAACTTTTTTGGAAATTCTTTTTAGTTATTTTTGTGCTTGCATATGTTGCAGTACTAGCGGTAGTCACTGCGCTTTTTGGTGCGCCATTTTTAGAAGTTTCACCTTGGTATGCAGTTTATTCGGTATTGGCTTTTACTTTAATTATTGTTTTATTTAATATAGGAATTGCTGTTTTATTAAGGTTGTTGCCTCTTAGATATTTTGCACCACAAATCAGACTTTTTCATCCAAGAAAAAATGATAGAAAATTTTTTAGAAAACTAGGCATTAAACGCTGGAAAATAATAGTTCCTGATATATTAAGTATTTTAAAAATCTTTGATAAATCAAAACTAAAAAATACAGGAGATACCGAATATTTATTTAAATATTTATGTGAAATGGGTTGGGCAGAGGCGGTTCATATAGTTGCGTTCTTTGCTGGATATGCCGCTATATTTATCCCGATAGGATGGTTGTTTACGGGGCATCTTGGCTTAAGTCCTATTTCAGGTGAGTATATAATTTGGGGTGTTTATCACGCACTAATATTTGTATTGCCGCTTGCTATTTTAAATTCTTTTATCAATATTCTTCCTATATGTGTGCAACGGTACAATAGACCAGTATTAATGAAACTTTATGAAAGAGCATTAAAAAATCGTCATATAAAAGAAAGTAATAATCAAAAAAATGCTGATAGCAATATTTAAGCTATTAGCTTTTTTTAATGTAATTTGCTTGCAAAATTCTACTGTGTATGTTATTCTATATGATATGAAGGGAATTTTTGTTTGTAATAACTATTATTTTGATGAGGGAATGGAACATTGTTATAATTCACTTAAAGTTGCATTTGAAAAGCATGGGGTAAAGTTAGATAAAAAGTCAACTTTTCTTATTCATAATAAAAAAACTGTTGAGTTTCATTTGTTGGGATTGGCTGATTTTATTATATTTTGGGATAAGGATATGGCTGTTTTAAGAGGGTTAGAGCGATACGGATTCAAAGTTTTTAACAGCTCATATGCCATTCAAGTTGCTGATGATAAATTATTAACTTATAGTGCAATTGCGGATAAAAATATTAATATTCCTTATACGATAGCTGCTCCGATTATGTATGATGTTAATTTAATTGTTGACAATAAATTTTTGGATGAAGTAGAAAAAAACTTAGATTATCCTTTAATTGTTAAGCAAAATATAGGAAGTCAAGGGCGGCAGGTTTATAAGGCGGCAAATAGGCAAGAACTTGAAAAGATTTATTTGTATCTTAGACATATTCCACACCATTATCAAAAAATGATGGGAGAAGAAGGAGCAGATTTTAGAGTGTATGTTGTAGGCGGCAAGGCAATAGCATCATGTATTAGAAAAGGTACGGACTTTAAATCAAATTTGTTTGGCGGCGGACAAATTAGTCTTTGTGACTTGCCACTTGCATATAAAAGAAAAGCTGAAAAAATAAGTAAAATTCTTAAATTAGATTTTGGTTCAATAGACTTTTTGATTAACAATCACTCTGACCCTTTGTTTCTAGAGGCAAACAGCAATTCATATTTTAAGGGAATTGAAGGGCTGGGAGTAAACATAGCAGGCAAAATTGCAGAGCATATATTAAATAAATTATCATGATTAATGAAACAAACATAAAAAATTTAATAGCAAAAGCAGGTGATGTAAAAATAGTTGCTGCGGTCAAACAAAGGACAGCTGATGAAATAAATACTCTTTTAAAATTTGGCATTGATACAGTAGGTGAAAACCGTGTGCAAGACCTTTTAGCAAAATATGAGGCGACTAAGGGCTTAAAATGGCATTTTATTGGCAACTTGCAAACAAATAAGGTAAAATACATTGTAGATAAAGTGCAGTTAATTCAATCGGTAGATAGAGAGAACTTGGCATTAGAAATTCAAAAACAGTGTCAAAAACATGATATTATAATGCCTGTTTTAATAGAAGTAAATCTTGACGAAGATTCTAAAGGCGGTATAAAGACAACAGAATTGCATGCGCTATTAAAATATATTTCTACATTAAAAAATTTAAAAATACAAGGGTTAATGTTTATTCCGCCTATAAATTCAGATGAAGAAACTTATCAAAACATTAAACAAATTTTTCTTAGATATAAAGATGAATTTAGCTTAACAATTTTATCGTGTGGTATGAGTGATGATTATGAAATAGCAATTAAATATGGTGCAAATATGATAAGACCAGGCAGTATACTTTTTAATAGCAAAAGAGGAGAATAGTATAAATGAAATCATTTAACGATTGGCTTAGACAAAAACGAGGAAACGGGGCAGCCTCAAGGCAAGAAGATGAGCCTAAGCATCCACCATTTTATGAGGATACGCATGATGAACATGGCAACTATATTGGTGAAAAACAAGCAACTCCAAGCTTTAATCAGCCTTATCAGTACAATCAAACAAGCCACATAAATCAAACTGAAACATCTCAAAAATACGGAAACATAGCAGTTTACCGCCTAAAAAGTCTTAAAGACATAGAGAAATTCATCACATTTTTAAGAGGCGGTGAGCCTGCGGTTGCTAATTTAAATGACATAGATGAAAATGATGCTCAGCGTATATTAGATTATTTATCAGGAGCAATCTTTGCATTAAGTGGAAGCGTGCATAGAATTACAGAAAATATTTTTGTGTTCTCTCCTAAAGGTACACAGATTCATTCTTAAAAAAGGATAAACTATGGAAAATTTATTTTTAATTCCACCGCCAAATTCAAAAAAACAAAGAATCTTAAATTATTTTAAAAGAACATGGAAACTAGAGTGGGTCATTATATTTGGCGCTATATTTTTGGATGTTTTTACAAAATTTTTGATAGCTAGATTTATAGAGTATAGGATTGGAATGGTCACACTTTTGCCAAATTTTTTAGAAATTGTTCATTTTAGAAATTATGCAGCAGCAGTTGGATTTAATTTTTTCAATTTTTTTGGTATGTTTGGGTCTTATCCTACACAAACACAGGCTCGTATTTTTTTTATAGTATTTATTTCTATTACAATTTCTGCTTTCATTTTTTATATGGTGTGGGGCAATAAAAATCGCAGGTTGTTTAGGATAGCATTAGCATTAATAATAGGCGGCGCTTTAGGAAACTTATATTGCAGGATTTTTCACGGAGCAGTACGTGACTGGATTCAAGTTAGATTTTTAGGTATGACAATTTTTGGATATAGGACTTTCCCTGTGTTTAATCTTGCGGATGCATTTTTGATTGTCGGCGTAGCAACTTTCTTAATATATTTTTTTAAAGACTGGACTAAAGATGAAAAAGATAAAACTGCGGCAAAAGAAGCAAGAAAAAAAGTTTTGACGGATGGTGAATTTAATGATAATGAAATAATTAATGAGGAAATTATTGTAGAGCAAACAGAGTCAAAAGATGTATTTATACAACAAAATGACGAGCAAGAGGTGATTAGTGATGAGCAGTCAAATGATAATAGTTGATACAGATGCTTCAATTAGACTGGATATATATTTAGCAAGTGTTACAAATTATACAAGATCATATATAAAACAATTAAATGATGAGGGACGTATCTTTTTAAATGGACAAGTCATAATTAAAAGTGGTAAAATGGTGAAGATTAATGATAAAATAGAGATTTTTTCTATTATTAAAGAGATTGATATTTCACCTAAAAATATTCCGCTTGATATTATTTATCAAGATGATGATATTGCAGTTATAAATAAACAAGCTGGTTTAGTGGTGCACCCGGGCGGCGGAGTAACAAACAATACATTAGTGTCTGCTTTATTATATCATTTAAAAAATTTATCTACTATAAACGGAGTATATCGTCCTGGAATTGTACATCGATTAGATAAAGATACAACTGGTCTTATGGTAATAGCCAAAAATAATGCTGCTCATTTGTCATTATCAAATCAAATAGAAAAAAGGCAAGTAAAAAAAATCTATATAGCTATATCAGAGGGTATCGTTAAAAATGATAGCGGTCAAATATTTGCTTCAATAGCACGCTCGCCAAAAGACAGAAAAAAAATGATGGTCACAAAAGGTGAGATAGATTTTAGCAACAAAAAAAAATTTGATTTATCGGCTCCTTCTTTAAGAGAAAACCATGCAAGAGAAGCACTGACAAAATTTAAAGTGCTAAAGCGCTTTAATCAGTTTACTCTAATGGCATTCAATATCATAACAGGTCGCACCCATCAAATTAGAGTACATGCAAAATTCTTTAAGCATCCAATACTGGGCGATAGAGTATATGGTGCTAAACTAATTGTCCCAGATTTAGAAGGTCCATTACTTCATGCATACTCGCTATCGTTCATTCATCCAACTCAAAAAAAAATATTGACATTCACTGCCCCCATCCCTAAAATTTTTAAGACTATCTTAGCAAAAGAAGGAGTCATAGATTATGAAAAAACATTTATTGGGCTTGAAAACAACTTCTAAAGAAGAAATTCTTTTTATATTAGAAGAAGCTAAAAAATTTAAAAGCATCATTTTGGGTCCGCAAAAAAAATTAGACTACTTAAAAAATAAAACTGTAGTGACATTATTTTATGAAAACTCTACACGCACAAAAGTGTCTTTTGAGTCAGCAGCCAAAGCTTTGTCAGCAGGCACATGCGCCATTGCTGCTTCATCTTCATCCATACAAAAAGGTGAAACTCTTATTGATACAGGGCAGAATCTTGACGCATTATTATGTGATTGTATAGTCATAAGACATTCTATGAGCGGTGCACCGCATTTACTTAGTAAAAACGTTAAAGCGTCAGTAGTCAATGGTGGTGACGGAACAAATGAGCATCCCACTCAAGCGCTTTTAGATATGCTAACCATTTATGAAAAACATAATAGTTTTAAAGATTTAAAAATTGTTATTGCAGGAGATATAAAGCATTCTAGAGTGGCAAGAAGCAATCTTTGGGGATTAACTAAACTAGGCGCAAAAGTGACAGTGGTGGCTCCTAATACTCTATTACCCTTAGAAGTTGAAAGAATGGGTTGTGAGGTATCAAACAATTTAGATAAAGCTGTAGAGGGTGCAAATGTAGTTATGGGGTTAAGAATGCAGTTAGAGCGTCAGTCATCAGGGTTGTTTCCGTCAATTGATGAGTATCATAAATTTTATGGAATAAATCAACGCCGATTAAATAAGGCTGACTCAAATGTCATGCTTATGCATCCGGGGCCAATTAATCGTGGATTAGAAATTGCATCAGAGGTGGTGGATGGTTCTCAGAGTGTAATTTTGCCGCAAGTTACAAATGGTATTGCAGTTAGGATGGCAGTATTAAATATGGTGTTGGGAGGTTAGTGTGATGAAAAAATTAAAAATATGTGCTATTATAATTATTGCATTATTTACTTTATCAATTTTTACTGCTTTTACTGCATGTAATGGCAACGATTTTGATTATGACAATTGGTTTGAAAATGTTCATCCTGCATTTAGTCAGGTTAGAGAGATGCTTATAGAAGAGGGTTTTACAATTACTGTTGTGACAATAAGCCATAGTGATGGTCAAAGGGAAGTTTTTGATAATGGAATTTTTGCAGCTAAGGATGGGGAAAACATCATGTTATGGCGTTATAATTCTTTAGAGCATGCGGATATTGAATATGAAAATTTTATATTATTACCTTCAAGACAAAAAGTTCGTTATGGATTATGAATATGGATTGCTATACAAGGTGCTTTAGATTTGTTTGAAAGCATTAGAACAGAATTAGTTTTAGATTAATTGAAACCATTAATAATTTGAGGAGAAATAATAAAATGAGTATCTTAATCAAAAATGGACAAGTTGTATTATTAGATAAAGTTATCAAAGCAGATATTTTAATTGAGGGCAGCAGAATTAAAAAAATTGCTCCTAATATTGAAATTAATGCTGATGAACTTATTGATGCAAGCGGCAAAATTATTATGCCAGGGTTGGTTGATATGCATGCACATTTAAGAGATCCAGGTTTTTTATATAAAGAGGATATTGTTTCAGGCATAAAATCTGCTGCCGCAGGGGGCTATACCTCAATTGCTTGTATGCCAAATACAGATCCTGTAATTGATAATGAGGCAATTGTTAAATATATTCAAACTAAGGCAGCAGAAATTGGCACAGTCAAGGTTTATCCCATTGCATGCATAACTAAAGGTATGAAAGGACTAGAGTTAGCTGAAATGGGCAAATTGAAAGAAGCAGGTGTAATAGCTTTCTCTGATGATGGCCGCCCTGTTGAAAATGCAATGCTTATGAAAAATGCACTTAGCTATGCAAAGAGTCATGATGCGCTTGTTATCAGTCATTGTGAGGACTTATCAATTGCAAGCGGTGGTCTTGTTAATGAGGGTTTTAATGCGACTACAGCAGGACTTAAAGGAATTTGTAGATCTGCAGAAGAAATAATAGTGGCTAGAGATTTAATTTTAGCCGAGCATACAGGTGCAAGAGTGCATATAGCGCATGTGTCAACAGAGGGCAGCGTTAATTTAATTAGAGAAGCAAAATATAGAGGTGTTAAAGTCACAGCAGAAACTTGTCCGCATTATTTTGCAGCTACTGACGAAGAGGTTTCTTCTTTTAATACTTTTGCTAAAATCAATCCTCCATTAAGGACAGCTAATGATATAAACGCAATTATAAAAGGGCTTAAAGATGGTACAATTGATTGTATTGCAACTGATCATGCCCCACATTCACTAGATGAAAAGCGTCAAGAGTTTGGATATGCTCCGTTTGGAACAATTGGCTTTGAATCTGCATTTGCAATTTCATACACTCATTTAGTAGACGATAAACATATAGATTTGCCACATTTAATTAGATTAATGAGCTATACTCCTGCCAAAATTTTAGGACTTAATGCAGGTGAAGTTAAAGAAGGTGAACTGGCGGATTTAATTATTGCAGATATCAATCAACTTCATCCATATGCAATTGATGCGTGCATCTTTAAATCAAAAGCAAGAAATTGTATATTTGATGGATGGAAAGTTAAAGGTAAAATATTGATTACAATTATCAATGGTGAAATAGTGTAATTTTTATATAATAGACCTGTTCAATAACTTACATGGCACATCTAAAACAGTTTTTTTATTCAAAAATTTATTCATTTTTTGTTAATACTGCTAGTATTAACTGCAAAAACAATAAAATTTTGCTTTAAAAAAATCCATGCTTTATCTGACCATGTAAGTTATTGAACAGGTCTAATGCAGAAATTTTAAATAAAATAAATAAGTATGACAAAACAGTATAGTACTGTTAGGAGAAACTATGATAGATAAACTAATTGAAAAAATGGATAATTTAAAAAACCCTTCATTATTAGGTTTAGACACTATTTTTGAGTATTTGCCAGAGAAAATGACTAAAGGTATTAATACTCTAGAAGATGCTGCCAAAGTAATTAAAGAATTTAATTTTAAATTAATCGATAAACTAGCACCTATTGTAGCTTGTGTAAAAATTCAGGCAGCTTGTTATGAGATGCTGGGTGTTGCTGGTATGCAAGTGTATAAAAATACTCTTGATTATGCAAGAAAAAACGGAATGTATAGTATAGCTGATGTTAAAAGAAACGACATCGGCTCTACTGCAGGTTTTTATTCAAAGGCATATTTAGGAAAAATTAAAATTGGTGATAAGGAGTATACTCCTTTTGAGGGTGATTTTGCTACCATAAATGGATATTTGGGTGAAGACGGGTTGATTCCGTTTATTGATGATTGCAAAAAATATGACAAAGGGATTTTTGTTTTAGTTAAAACTTCAAATCCATCAAGCAGTCAAATTCAAAATTTAGAGGTCAAGGGCGTTGAGTATAAAACAGTGTATGAAAATATGGCTGGTCTTTTAAATAAATTGGGAGAGAGTACTCGTGGCAAATACGGTTATAGTGATGTAGGTGCAGTAGTTGGTGCAACTCATCCAAATGAAGCAGAGATTTTAAGAAACACATTTAAAAATATTTTCTTTTTGGTGCCAGGGTACGGCGCTCAAGGCGGCACTGCAAAAGACTTAAAATGTTTCTTTGATAAAGATAAACATGGTGCAATTATCAATAATTCAAGAGGATTAATTTGTGCTTATAAAATGGATAAATATAAAGGGATGGAATTTGATAAGGCTTGTTATGCAGCTGCAGTTGACATGAGAGAAGAGCTTTATAAATCAATTTATCAAGGTGTTTAAATGAAAGATATTAGTTTTAAAGTTTCTGATATAAAATTAGTTAATTCAGATACTGTTAGGCTTGTTTTGACTAGTGAAGAAATACTTCCTAAAATCACTGCGGGGCAGTTTTTGAATTTAGAAGTTCCAGATAATAGCCTCATTCTTCGTCGTCCGTTTTGTATTTATGATTATGACAATACTTCAGTCACTATTTATCTTGCGGTTGTAGGCAAGGGTACGCTGGCTTTAAAAAACTTAAAAAAAGGTGAAATCTTAAAAGCAACTTTGCCGCTTGGCAATGGCTTTTTTAAGATTAATACTTATAAAAATATAGGAATATTAGGTGGCGGTATAGGGTGTGCTCCGCTTTTTAGAATTACTAAAGACTATAAAGATAAAAACTTTTTTGCATATCTAGGATTTAATTCAAAAGACAAAGCACTTTTTATTAATGACTTTAAAAAAACTTGCAAAAAAACTATAGTTGCTACTAATGACGGTTCTTTAGGTGAAAAAGGTTATGCGTTAGATTTTATAAAAAAAGATATTGCTAATTTTGATGCAATTATTATGTGCGGACCACATGGGTTGGTTAAAGCTGCTAAAGAAACGTTTAAAAACATATCAATCCCTGTGTTAGTTTCATTAGAGCAGCGCATGGCATGCGGAGTAGGTGCTTGTTTAGTTTGTACTTGTCCTATAATTGCTGATGAGCATCAAAAAAATAAAAGAGTTTGCATTGAAGGTCCTGTGTTTGATATTAAGGAGGTAGTTGTATGATTGATTTAAAGGTAAAAATAGCGGGTATAGAGTTTAAAAACCCTGTAATTACAGCAAGCGGGACTTTTGGATTTGGTCGTGAATATAATAGATTTTATGATATATCAGTTTTAGGGGGGATATGCACAAAAGGTCTGACATTAGAGCCTAGAGAAGGTAATGCAGCGCCTAGAATAGCAGAAACCCCCAGCGGGATATTAAATAGTGTAGGTTTGCAAAATCCTGGAATTAACAGTTTTATCCAAAATGAGTCAATGTTTTTAAATAGTATAGATACTGTGGTTATAGCAAATATTGCAGGCAACACTATAGAAAACTATTGTGCTGCTGTTGAAAAAATTTCATCGGCAGATTGTGTAGACATGATAGAGCTAAATATTTCTTGTCCTAATGTTAAAGAGGGAGGTATTGCTTTTGGAGTGGATTGCAGTTCAGCAGAGAAAGTGGTGAAAGAGGCAAAAAAACTTGCTAAAAAACCTTTAATAGTTAAACTAAGTCCTAATGTTTCATCAATTTCTCAAATAGCAAAAACTGTTGAAAATGCTGGTGCAGATGCAATTTCACTTATCAACACTATAGGCGGTATGGCGATAGATTATAAAACTAAACGTCCTATCTTGGCAAATATATATGGCGGCTTATCTGGTCCTGCAGTTAAACCAATTGCTTTAAAAATGACTCATGAAGTTTCTAAGGCTGTGAAAATCCCTATTATCGGTATGGGTGGAATTACTAAAGCAGAGGATATTTTAGAGTTTATGATTGCTGGAGCAAGTGCTATTCAGATAGGAACAGTTAATTTTTTTGATCCAAATGCAGGATTTAGGCTAGTTAATGAGTTGACAAGCCTTTTAAAAGAATGTAAAATAGATAGGTTAAAAGATTTAATTGGCTCTTTGATTATAAATTGAGAGTTATTATTTTATAAAAATGGAGACACAAGTTCAACATGGGGTGGAATTTTAAAAATGCACAAATAAAACTTAAAAGAGACGGACTTATTGGCGAGGGTGACATTATTTTAAAAGGCAGACATATAAGAAGCAAATGGTGGACTTTTCCTGGTTTTGCTGTTCTTAAAGAAAATGGTTTTATTTTTGTTTATACTCATATGGAAGATTGGGCAGAAATTGAAGAAGGTGACATTGAAAATTTAGTTTTAACCCCTAAAGGAAAGAAAGTTTTTATTGAATTTATTTGGTTGTTTAGAGGCAGAGAGAAAGTTAAATTTGGATTGAAATTAGGTGATAATGATTTATCTAGCATAGCTAATAAATTTGAGAGCTTTAATAAAAAATTAAATAACTACAGTTTAAGGAGTAATATATCATGACAAAAGCAGAGATTTTATCTTATTTTGAAAAAACGGGAGGCATGTTAAGGGGACATTTTATCTTGACGAGCGGGCGTCACTCTGATACATATATGCAATGTGCAAAATTATTTGTAGATACTGTTTCTAGTGAAAAAATTTGTACAGCTTTAAGTGAAAAACTTAAGAAATTTGGTGCTAGCGCAATTGTATCTCCTGCAGTGGGCGGCATTTTAATGGGGTATGAAGTTGCAAGGCAACTAAATATCAAGAATTATTTTGCAGAAAGAGAAAATGGGGTTTTTAATTTAAGGCGTGGTTTTGAGATAGAAAAGGGTGCAAAGGTGATTGTGGTAGAAGATGTGGTGACAACAGGTGGGTCGGCTAAAGAAGTTGTTAATTTATTAAAAAATATGGATGTTGATGTTGTTTGTGTTGCTAGTATAGTTGATAGAAGCGGCGGCAAAGCAGATTTTGGTGTGCCTTATGAATCACTTATTCAATTAGATATTGCTACATTTGACTCTAGTGATTGCCCAATTTGCAAAACTGGCATCCCTGCAATTAAACCAGGCAGCAAGGGGTTAAAATAGCATGAAATTAAAAATAAAAATCGCACTGGCTGTAATTTTTGTTATGCTTATGCCTCTTGCTTTTTTAGGGTGTGACGCTTGCTCTTCAGAAGTAGTTGGCGGCACTCCGATAGATGGCACATTTGACAGTATACAAGTTTTTAATAGCGGCACATTGATTTGGGAGAGTGAGGGGAGAGTCACAGTTCAAGTTACCGAGACATATATTTGGAACCCTAATACAGATGGCAGAACATGGATTACTTATGAAATCTATTGTCATATGACAAGTGAGATGTTTATTATAGTGGATAGTTATGTCACAACTATTATAGTGAGGCTAGAAACAATTATAATAAGCTAACAAGAATAAATTTACTAAAAATTACCAAAAATAATTAAGAGGAAAAAAAACATCATGGCTAAAAGAAAACAAAAAAATGCGTTGGTTAGATATTTAACTCCGTTTGGGTTAAAGCAAATAGGTGACATAATTTTGATTTTGTTAGCACCAATTATAACTATCTTAGGGATGGCTTTATTTAGCATAACTCCTTATATTTTGCCTGTTGGGTTAGGATTATTTATGCTTGGTGGCAGCATTGCAGTATTTAGGTCAATAATGGTGGCTTTAACAACAAAAAATAAACGCTCGCCTGAATTTAAGCGAAGCGTTGTTAATATTGTCATAATGGGATTAGTCATAATTTTAGCAATAATCGGAATGGTACATTTTTTCACAGTCCAAATTATTTAATCTAAATTAACAACAATGGTTTTTTGATTGGTATAGCTAACTTTGCCTAAAACTGTGCCAGATATTTTGTGGACGTACTTTATATAAGTATAGTCCACTTCTATTTTATTTAAAGCTTTTGCTTTAGAATTTTTGGCAGCTAACTGAGCAGCTTTTAATATAATATTATCAGGGACTTGCCGTTTTGCTGCTTCAATAATAACATGGCTTCCACTATAATTTTTGATATGAAACCATAAATCATCCTTGTTTGCTTGTCTGACCAGTCTATCATTTTGCACATTATTTTTTCCGACTCTTATCTTAAACCCATCAACATCTTCAGTATATATTGAAGACAAAGTATCTTTTTTTGTGCGTTTTTGCTCTTTAATTAACTTCAAATCAGCCATACTTTCTATTATCTCTGTTAAATCTGCTAATGAGCTAACACTATCTAAATCATCTTTAAAAGCTTGATATAGTGTTATTTCATCTTCAGTTTTTAAAATAAGGTCACTAGTCATCTCTAGTGCACGCTTTTTCTTTGCATATTTTTTATAATATTTTTGTGCATTTTTGGCAGGAGACAGCATAACATCAAGCGGAATTTTTACACTTATATTATCATAATAGTTTATTGTTTCTAATTCTTTGTCGCCTTGTTTTAGCTTATAAATATTTGCTGTTATTAATTCACCAAAAATTTTATCTTCTTCTAAATTCTCACATTCAATCATTCTTTGCTTAAATTCTGTCAATTTTTTTGCTGCACGCTTTAAATTATTTTTTATTAATGTCAAATACTTTGATGACTTAGATTTTAATCTATCGTTTAAATCTTTATTGGCAAAAAAATAGTCCATTGTTTCATTTAATGAATCAAAAATCAGGTATTCACCTTTATTAAAATTATAAGGTCTGATAAAAAAATCATTGCCTAAAATACATGGTTTTAATTCTTCGTTATATAATGCCGTATAAGCATTAAAAAGGGCAGGTCTATCATTATCTTTTAAAGTAGATGAATTATCTAATTTAGCTTTATAAACAAGTTCTTGCTTAGTTATCGGAGCAAGTCCTCTGATATTTAAGTTTTGTGCTAAATCATTTTCTAATCTAAATCGCTCATCTATCAAAATATCTCCATTTAAAAACCATTGTTTGTTAATTACATTAAATGATTTATTATCAGGAACTTTATATATTATGCCAGGCATCACCACTCTTTTAATACCTTCGTCAAAGGCAATATGTTTAGCGCAATCAGTTATTTTGTTTGTTTCTCTATTCACTAAAATAGCATTAGAGTATCTACCCATTATCTCTAAAACCAATCTTTTATTCTCTTGAATCCCTAATTCATTTCTGAACAAAATATCGATATAAATTATTCTCTCAAATGGCTCTTGGCTGATTGACTCAATAATTCCGCCCCCGATATTTTTTCTTAAATGCATACAAAATGAAAATGGGGTAGGGGGAGAAGGTTTATTTTCTTTAATCAAGTGCAGTCTAGCATATTGCCCTAAAGAAATTAATAGGAAAAAATTCTTTCCTCTGTGTCTAAAGGAGAGAATTATTTCATCTTTAAAAGGCATAGTAATCTTATCAATCTTGCTGCCCTTTAATATTAAATCTAACTCATTTACTAAAAATGAATAGGTTAAAGCATCTTGCGGCATAATATCACGCTATTCTTTTTTTAGTTAATTTAGGTTCTTTGCCATCAAGCACACAATCTTTCTCAATTAAAATACTCTTAATAGTCTTATCTGACGGAGCCTTAAACATAGTATCAATCAAAAAGCTTTCAATTATAGATCTTAAACCTCTAGCCCCTGTATTCATTTCAATTGCTTTGCTTGCTATTGCATCAATAGAATCACTATCAAAGACCAATTCAATCCCATCCATTTCCATAAGCTTTATATACTGCTTTATTAAAGCATTTTTTGGCTCAACCAAAATTTTCTTTAATGCTGCTTTATCAAGTGCAGATAAGCTTACTGTAACAGGTACTCTTCCTACAAATTCAGGAATCAATCCAAATTTGTTTAAATCTTGAGGCTGCACATTTTTTAAAGCTTCAAATCTTTCATTATCATTTTTGCCCTTTACGCTAGCACCAAACCCTAAGCCTTTAGCATTTATTCTTTTTCCGATGATATCCTCTAAACCTACAAATGCTCCGCCAAAAATAAATAAAATATTAGTAGTATCAATTCTAATGAATTCTTGTTGAGGATGTTTTCTGCCGCCTTGAGGCGGCACATTAGCAACAGTACTTTCAACAATTTTCAAAAGTGCCTGCTGTACTCCTTCACCAGACACATCCCTAGTAATACTCACATTTTCACTTTTGCGTGCTAGTTTATCAATTTCATCAATATAAATTATCCCTCTTTCAGCTCTTTCAATGTCAAAATCAGCTGCTTGAATCAGCTTTAACAAAATATTTTCAACATCCTCACCAACATAACCAGCCTCTGTTAAGGTGGTAGCATCAGCAACAGCAAATGGGACATTTAAAATCTTTGATAATGTTTGAGCTAACAAAGTTTTGCCGCAGCCAGTCGGACCAAGCATTAAGATATTGCTTTTATTTAACTCAATTTCATCACTTTCAGTCGCATTATTTTGAATACGTTTATAATGGTTATAAACAGCTACGCTTAGTGTGCGTTTTGCTGTGTCTTGACCAATAATATATTCATCAAGCTGATTTTTAATTTCTTCTGGGGTAGGGAGCTTAAGTTGTTTTTTTGAATCAGTAGTTTTTGTTTTTTTCTTAATTTCATTATTGCAAATAGCAACACAATCCTCACAAATAAAAACATTATTAGAAGGTGCTGCAAGCATATGAGTGGCCAGACTGTCAGGTTTATTACAAAATGAGCATTTAGGATCTAGGTTCATAAATAAATTCTCCATAGCATAATATTAATGAGATTCTTTAAAAAATTACATAAAAATAAATTTTATTATTCTATTAAGAATCTCAAGTTTTAAAAAATTTCATTAAACACGTTTTTCAAATATCTTATCTATTAATCCATAATTAAGTGCTTCTTTTGCCGACATATAGTTATCCCTGTCAACATCTCGTTCAATTATTTCTAACGATTGACCAGTGTTTTTTGATAAAATTTTATTAAGTCGATTTTTTATTTTTAAGATATGTTGCGCTGCAATTGCAATGTCGCTTGCTTGACCTCTTGCTCCGCCTAGTGGCTGATGAATCATTACTTCACTATTAGGAAGAGCATATCGTTTGCCTTTTGCGCCTGCAGAAAGCAAAAATGCCCCCATGCTTGCTGCCATTCCTACGCACATTGTAGACACATCGCACTTAATATAATTCATAGTGTCATATATACCCATGCCTGCAGATACAGATCCGCCAGGCGAATTAATATATAAAGAAATATCTTTTTCAGGGTCTTTGCCTTCTAAATATATTAATTGAGCAATAGCAACATTGGCAGATATATCATTAATTTCACCAGATATAAATACAATCCTGTCCTCTAAAAGGCGTGAATAAATATCATAAGAACGTTCACCTCTGTTAGTTTGCTCAATTACCATAGGTATCAGTGTATTTTTGATTGATTCCATTTTTTAATTTGTCTCCTTTAACTAAAGGACGCAAGATTATTTAATCTTTTGATACGACCTTTATTATTATAATTAAATATTGTGATTAAAAATCAACAAAAGATAAGGGATAATGTCATTTTTTAGATTTTTTTTCAATTTTGTTATTTGCATTTAAGTAATTCATAACTTTTTCACTAACTAACATACTTTTAACATAGTTTCTATATTCAGTATCCACGCTTTTTAAAAACTCTTCTTTAGTCTTTTTAGATTTATCAGCTCTTCTATCTAAATCTGCATCAATATCTTTTTCAGTAATTTCTAGTTTTTCAGTTTTAATAATAGCCTCTAAAACAAGCCTAGTTTTTACATTTTTTTCAGCTTGCAGCTTATGTTGATTATTAAAATCATCTACACTTGACCCAGTCATTTTAAAATAATCGTCAATTTTTAGACCGCCATACATATATTGAAGTCTTTGCGCAAAATCATTAAGCATATATTTTAATTCAGTTTTAAACATGCAATCAGGCACATCAATTTTAGCATTTTTAACAATTTTTTCAATCAAAGCATTTTCATTTTCTGCCTTTTCTTTTTGAGTTGCTTGCTCTGTTAATTTCTTTTCTATATCATCTTTCCAATCTTTTAAAGTATCAAACTGAGATACCTCTTTTGCTAATTCATCATCAATATTAGGCAATTCCTTTTTGAAAATGCTGTTTAATTTAACTGAAAAAACAGCCTCTTTGCCTGCTAAATCTTCTGAATGATATTTGTCAGGGAAGGTGACCTTTAAATCTCTCTTTTCACCTTTTTTCATGCCAATCATTTGTGCTTCAAATCCAGGAATAAATGAGTTTGATCCTAACTCTAATTCTTGATTTTCAGCAGTGCCGCCTTCAAACTTGACCCCGTCAACACTTCCTGAATAATCTAAATTGACCACATCTCCATTTTCAGCCAGTGAGTCCTTTTCTGCTTTTTCAATTTTTCTAGCCAGTCTTGCCCTTGCAGTATCTATTTCTTTATCAATATCTTTTTTTGTCACCTTATATTCAATTTTATCAATTTGAATACCAGTATAATCACCCAATTTAACCTCAGGTTTAACACTAAATTCAGCACTAAATTTGATGCCGTTTTCATCTAAACTTAAAATTTCAACAGATGGTTCTTCTACAGGAAAAACTTCTTCGTTTTCATCTAAAACTTTTGAATAGCATTCTCTAAAGCATAAATTGAAAGCATCATCAACAAAAATTGATTTGCCATGCAATTTTTCGATCATTGCTCTAGGTGCATGACCTTTTCTAAATCCGGCAATATTAATTTTTGCTTTTTCTTTTTGGTAAATCTTTTCGATATAAGAATCCCATAGTTTTGCATCAAGTTCAAAATTAATTTTTGTTTTGTCTTTATTCTTTTCTATAGTGTGTTTCATATTTTACCTCTTAAAAATTATTTCACTAGATATACTACCTTATTTTGTTTGCTCATGTCAAATGAAATATGATACAATAATAAGAATATATTATAGGAGAAAACTATGAAAGATAAAAAGCTTGATGAAATAATTGCAAAATGGATGGGCTTAAGCGAAGGAGTAGGAAAAGGTTTTTGGACACATAATATGCATACATTGCAAAAGACTACTAAGTATCGTACCTGCCGTCATTGCGGCAAGGATATTCCTAATGGTGATATGGCAGAGGCTTATAGAAAAAAATATAAAAAAGCATATATTGAGGGCAGTTTATCTGATCCTCTAGAGGTGCCGGGTGATTGCATAAAGACTGCTCCTGACTATTCTATGGCTTTAGTTAGAGATAAAGTTATTGAAAAAATATTGTCAAATAATAATACAGTGATTGAGTATAACCACGAAGGGGAAGAATATATAATAGCAATAAAAACAAGCAATAAAGTATTTGAGGGCAAGGCAAAAAATTTAGGCGATGCTTTTAGGATAGCAGCAGCAGAGCATATTAATTCATAATTTAAAGGACCATATGGAAAATATTTATATTCAAAAAGAGAAAATAGCGTCAGCACAAAACCGCACTTATAAAATGATACCTACTAGAGGGATGGTTTTGTTTCCTGGACAGGTCACGCATATTGATATTGCAAGAGACAAAACAATGTCCGCTATGCAAAAGGTGCTTGAAACAGGTGAAGAGGTTTTTTTAGTTGCACAAAAATCTTCTCAGCATGCAAACCCGTCTCCTAAAGATATTTATAGAGTTGGTACACTTGCTAGGGTCAACCAAACTATTCGTTTAGCTGGTGAGCACATGCGCTGTCAAGTAGTTGGTCTTGCTAGGATGGAAATTGATGCATATGTGCAACTGCAGCCGCATTTTGTAGTAGAGCTTATGCCTTTTTTCACTGAAAAGGATGATGAGATTATGCTAGAGGCAATAAAGCGTAATCTAGTCACCCAAATGGAAATTTTTAAGCATATAGAAACAAGAATTTCACCAGAAGTAATTTCTGCATTAAAAGATAATGAGTTTGAAAAATTCATTGCTTATGTTTCTAATATAGTCTATAGAAATGATGCTTCTAAACAAAATTTATTACAACAAAAGTCAGTGTGCTTGCAATTAGAAGATATTTTGACTCAGATGTCAAAAGAGGGTGAAATTGCAGCGGTAGAAAAAAGAATAGCTGCAGCGGTGCGTGCTAGCATTGATAAGAATCAAAGAGAGTTTTATTTAAGAGAGCAAATGAAAGCTATTAAAGTTGAATTAGGAGAGGATGAAGATGAGGCAGAAAATTATAGAAAGCAATTAAAAGAGAAGAATGTGTCAAAAGAGGCGGCTGAAAAGATTGAAAAAGAAATATCCAGATTAGAAAAAATGAACTCTTCTTCACCTGAGTCAGGGGTGATTAGGACATATATCGAGTGGTTATTGGATTTGCCGTGGCATGAGGAATCTAAAGATAATTTTGATTTAAAAAATGCTAAAGATATTTTGGATGAAGATCACTATGGACTAGAAAAAGTTAAAGAACGTATTTTAGAATTTTTAGCTGTTCATCAGTTAACTAAAACTCATCGTGCACCTATTCTTTGTTTTGTTGGACCTCCGGGTGTTGGCAAAACTTCTATTGTTTCAAGTATAGCAAGGGCAGCAGGCAAAAAGCTTGTGACTATGAGTTTAGGCGGAGTTAGAGATGAGGCAGAGATAAGAGGGCATAGGCGCACTTATATTGGATCAATGCCAGGCAGGATTGTATCAGCAATGAAAAACGCAAAGGTGGTTAATCCTGTATTTTTGTTAGATGAGATAGATAAAATGGCATCTGATTTTAGGGGTGATCCGGCTGCGGCTATGTTAGAAGTATTGGACCCAAATCAAAATTTTAATTTTAAAGATCATTATATTGAAATCCCTTATGATTTATCAAAGGTAACTTTTGTTATGACTGCAAATACGATTGATAGTATTTCTCCTCCGCTTTTAGACAGGATGGAAGTCATTAAGTTAAGCGGCTATACTTTTGCAGAAAAATTGCAAATAGCAAAAAAATATCTGATTAAAAAGCAATTAAAGTTAAGCGGCTTAAATGAAGAAAAAATCGAATTTAGTGATGGGGCAATTAATAAAATTATTTATTCCTATACAAGAGAAAGCGGGGTGAGAAATTTAGAAAGAGAAATAGGCAGCGTGGCAAGGAAATTAGCTGTTAAGGTATTAGAAGAGGGTGAAAAGAAAAAGACAATTAAAGAGAATGATATTGTTAAATTATTAGGTCCTGAAAGATTCTTAGAAGATGAAATGCTTAAAGAGGACAGCGTGGGTTTAGCAACAGGTTTAGCGTGGACATCTACAGGCGGATGCTCTTTAAATATAGAGGTTGCTTTAATCAAGGGCGGAAAAGGAGATATAATTTTAACAGGGTCATTAGGTGACGTGATGAAAGAGTCATGTCAAGCTGCATTATCATTAATTAAAGCACGCATGGATAAATATGAAATTGACGGTGAAGTTTTTGCAACTCATAATATTCATATTCATTTCCCTGAAGGGGCTACTCCTAAGGACGGACCAAGTGCAGGAATTACTGTTGCAACAGCAATACTATCAGCACTAATTGATAAAAAAGTAAGAAGCAATGTTGCCATGACTGGTGAAATTACTTTAAGAGGAAAAGTTTTAGCAATAGGCGGTTTAAAAGAAAAATCCCTTGCTGCTTATAGATTAGGGATAAAGACTTTAATAATTCCGCAAGAAAACAAAAAAGATTTAAAGGAAATACCAAAAGAGGTTACAGATGCTGTAAAAATTATCACTGCAGATGACATTGATACTGTGTTTGATAATGCTATTATTTTGCAATAAATTCATAAATTTATAACTTAATAAAAAAATAGCACTGTTTATTTTGAATGTATTAAGGAATGCTTGATATATGAAGATTATAAAAACAAAATTTATTACAAGCTTTGCTGATGCAAAGGAATATGCAAAATTCGATTATAAAAATGAGTTTTGTTTTTGTGGCAGATCCAATGTGGGTAAGTCTACATTAATTAATACTTTAACAAATCAAAAAATTGCAAAAACTTCGCAGACTCCTGGGCGTACTCGCCTTATAAATATTTTTGACTGCAATGATGGTCAGTTTACCTTAGTAGACTTGCCTGGCTATGGCTATGCAAAAGCATCAAAGACTCAAAATGAGGCATTCAAGACATTGGCAGAAGGCTATTTTAGTGCTGCTACTTCTAAAAACGCATTAAGAAAAGTTTTTATTTTGTGTGATATTAGGGTTAAGAGTCCGCTAGATTCACAGATGCTAGATTATTTATATTATTTTCAATTGCCTTTTTCTATTCTAGCAACTAAATGCGACAAACTGTCAAAATCACAATTACATAGGCATGTTATGGATTTAGCGGCATTTTTAAATGTAGGCAAGGATAATATTATTACGGTTTCAGACAAAGGTATGGGCAAAGACAAAACATTGCAAATGATTAGTGAGGCAATTAATTTATGAGAGTTTTTGCCATTTCTGATTTACATTTATCGATTAATAATCCAAAGCCTATGGATATTTTTGGTTCTAAATGGGATGATTATATAGATAAGATTGTTTATGATTGGGGTAAGAAAATAGCTGATGAGGATGTAGTGTTGATTGCTGGTGACATAAGCTGGGCGATGCATTTAGAGGATGCTATGTTGGATTTAGATTTCATTGGCAAATTGAAAGGAAAAAAAATTATGATCAGGGGAAACCATGATTATTGGTGGAAATCAATTACAGTGCTTAGAAATGTGCTGCCTAAAGATTTTTATGCATTACAAAATGATTGTTTGAAATTTGGTGATATTATTTTTTGCGGATCAAGGGGTTGGATGGTGGATAGTATAAAAGATGAAGATAAAAAGATTTTTGATAGAGAGTTAATCAGGATAAAACTATCGTTAGAGCAAATGCAAAAAATAAAGGAAGAAGGTGATAGGATTGTGTTAATGCTGCATTATCCTCCGTTTAATTATAAGGGGGAAAATAGCAAGGTAACAGAATTAATTGAAGAATACAATGTAGATAAAGTAGTATATGGGCATTTGCACGGCAATAAAATAAAAACTCCGCTTAATCTTAAGAAAGGTAAAACGGAGTATTATTTGACATCATGTGATCAAATTAATAATGAACTGGTTGAGATTATTATATAATTTTTTTCTAATGATTAGATTTTTGAAAGATCTATTTCATTGCAATTATTTCAATTTCAACTAATCCATTCAATGGTAATTGCTTAACTGCAACACAACTTCTTGCAGGTGGATTATTAGGGAAATATTTAGAATATTCAGCATTGACAAGCGGAAAATCCTGCATATCAGTGATAAATACAAGTGTCTTAACAACATTGTCGGCTGTCAATCCATTTGCTTTTAATAAAGCATCAATATTTTTAAATGTTTGGATAGTTTGCTGTGTCACATCTCCTTCAATTTTACCCGTCTTAGGGTCAATGCCTAATGCTCCTGAAAAATAAAAAGTTTCAGTTTGTTCAGTGATTGCTACACCTTGACTATAGGGTCCGATTGCTTTTGGAGCCTCTTCAATTGCAATAATTCTTTTTTTCATGAGTAATTTCTCCTTTAAAATATGTATTTATAATATAGTATCACATTATTAAATAATAGTCAAGATTATACAAAGCGAATTCTCATAAAAAAACTCTCATTTTTTGAATATAAAGTGGAAAAAAGTGGTCAAAATGCTTGACGTTAGCATATAATATATGTTAGAATTTTATCGTTGAAAGATGCAAGTGACGATTATGTTTCTTCTCCCATAATCGTCACTTCATGTTTTTTAGCGGTTAAACTAACTATGTTCATAGGTGAATCACAACATACCTTAGATGAAAAGGGCAGAATAAGGATTCCTTCAAAGCATAAGGAAAAACTAGGAGTCAAACCATATATTACATATGGTGAAGGTTGCCTTTTAATCTATACAAATGAAAGAGCGACTAAATTTATTGAAAAACTGCAAAAAGAATTAGAAGAAGTTGAAATATATGATGAAGACAAATCAAATTTAAGTAATTTTTTATTGAATGGTGAATTTTGTGAAGAGGACGGGCAAGGCAGGATTTTATTGCCGCCTACATTAATAAAATATGCAGGCTTAACAAAAAATTTGGTTACTATAAGCGGTGGAAATCATTTGCAGTTGTGGGATGAAGAAAGACTTGAATTAAAGCGTACTCCTAAAGGCTTTAGTGAGGCGATTAAGATGTTGAAAAAGGATTAAAATATGTATCATATTCCAATTTTACTAGATAAAATTATAGAAACTTTGCAAGTTAAAAAAGGATGTTTATATTTGGACGGGACACTAGGCGGCGGCGGGCACAGTGAGGGGATATTAAAAAATGGCGGAAATTTAATAGGGATAGATAGAGATATTGACGCAATAAATGAGTGTGAGAAAAGATTTGACAGACCAGAATTTAAAAATAGATACACATTAATTAAAGATAATTTTAAAAATGCAAAAGACATTTTGGGTGATAAAAAACTAGATGGTGCTGTGCTGGATTTAGGAATATCCTCTCATCAAATTGATGACCCTAGCCGAGGCATGAGTTATAGATTTGATAGTGAGCTTGATATGAGAATGGATAAAGACGCTCCGCTTAGTGCATTTGATGTAATCAATTCTTATCCAGAGGACAGGCTGTTGAAAATTTTATTTGAGTATGGTGAGGAGAGATTTTCAAGAAATATTGTTAGAAACATATTAAAGGCAAGAGGTAATAAACCTATTGCAACAACAAAAGAATTTGCTGATTTAGTTAGGAAATCTATTCCGAATAAAAATGAAACGCACCCAGAGAAGCGAGCATTTCAAGCAATTAGGATTGAAGTTAATAATGAATTAAGAGGATTAGATAAAGCGATTAAAGATATATTTGATTGTCTAAATAGCGGAGCAAGATTGTGCATATTGTCATTTCACTCACTAGAGCATCGCTTAGTAAAAAATATTTTTAATGAGTTGTCGGCTGGTTGTATATGTGATAAATCCTTGCCGCAATGTATTTGTATGCATATGCCGCAAGGCAAACTCTTAAAAAAACAAGTTCCATCATCACAAGAAATTAAAGTTAATTCAAGAAGCGCATCAGCCACTTTAAGATCAATAGAAAAAATTTAACCACTTTAATAGGAGAGAGAAAAAATGGTAAATTTTAAAAGAAAAGTTAATTCAGAGAAAGATATCTATATTCATGACGGTTTTGATTCAGTCATAGAAACAATTGACGAACCACCAAAAAGAAAAGTTTATCGTCCCTCTTCATATACTGAAGGACGCTCTTTTGCTGATACATACACACAAAACGATCAATCATTATCTGACCTTAGTTATACTCCAATGCCACGTCAAAAGGCAAACCAAGATATTAACTATCGTTCTAATTATCCAAAAGCACATGAGGGCAGGCAAGCTAGATTGCATGATATACGAAAAGCATCTCCTCAAAAAGAGCAAGCTTTAGAAGTAACTTCAAGGACAAAATTTATGCTTGTTACTTATTTAATTGCTGCAGTTATTTTAGCAACAGTCGTTATAGTTACAGGTGTAATGCTAGCAAATGCAAATGATAATGCAAGCGCATTAGAGCAACAATTAGCATCACAAACACAAGTATTAAATCAGCAAGATATCCAATTGACTATGCTTAATGACGATACTTTTATAAGAGGAATGGCACTTGAAATGGGAATGGAAATAAATGATGATATACAATATGTTGATTTGATTGCTTTTGTTGCCCCTATAGAAATTACTCCAAGTACAAATTGGTTTGATAGATTCACTAGATTTTTTGCTAGAATTTTCACTAGATAATGTTTGCCAAGTAATATTTTACAAATTTCGACATACATATATAATAGATTGCTATCAAATCAGATAGCAATTTTTTTATGCACTAGGAAATATTGATGCAATCAAAAATTGCTTGCATCAATAAAAAGGCATCAATGCAAGATGTCTGATGTGCCCGCTAGGGCACTTTTGTTCTGCGCTAGAAAATATATTTCATAGAACACTATGTACATGGAAAACTGCTTACTTAGAAAAAAATGGTATGCCTGCATTTGCATCCGAAGTACGTTAAGATAGCTTTTTTCTAAAAAAATGGGAGGGAAATAAAATTGAAAAACTATAATTCAAATAATTTGACCTTAATAAGAAAAAGAGTAGTTGTTTTATTTATAGCTGCTGTTTTTTTGTTTACTGTTTTATTTGGACGCTTAGCATATATTCAGCTTATTCAAGGCAGAGAATTACAATCTCGTGGTGCACAGCAATGGTATAGAGATTTGCCGCTTGCAGCTCCTAGAGGCAGAATACTAGATACCAATGGCATCGTTTTAGCTGACAGTATAAATGTATATTCTGTCTATGTTAGACCTAGGGCAGTCACAGACAGAGAGAGAGTTGCAACAGAATTAGCAAATGCATTGCGCATAGATAGACAGCGCTTGTTTGATAGAATAAGCGGTGCAGCAGTATCAGAAATAACTGTAGCAAGACAAGTAGAGCAATTAATAGCAAGGCGATTAATAAACATGCGGCTTGATGGCGTATATTTTACTGTTGATACAAGACGCAACTTTCCAGAGGGAGATTTTTTAACTCAAGTTTTAGGTTTTACTAATATAGATAATGTAGGGCAAAATGGATTAGAGGCACACTACAACCATTTTTTGCGTGGAATAAACGGCTTTGCATATACCCCTACAGATATAAGAGGAGTAGAATTAGATAATGCGGTGACACGCTATGTTCCTCCTATTCCTGGCGCTGATATTACTCTGACAATCGATGCAAATATACAAAGTTTCGCACAAGAAGCCGTAGTTTCGGCTCACAAGCAGTTTAATTCTAAGTCGGCATCTATGTTGATTATGGATGCACGTACTGGTGGAATCTTAGCAAGCGCTCAAACACCATCCTTTGATTTAAACCATGTGCCTCGTGATGACATCTATATGCTAAACCAATTATCAAGAAACACTTTGATAACAGATGTATTTGAACCTGGTTCTACTTTTAAAATTTTTACTACAGCATTAGCTTTAGAACATGGAGTAGTGACAGATAACACAAAATTTCCTTGTGCAGGGTTTAGAATAGTTGATGGACAAAGAATAAGATGCTGGCGTACTAAAGGACATGGGATTCAGCTTTTGCATGAGGGGGTGCGCAATAGCTGCAACTGTGTATTTATGGATTTAGCGCTTGATATTGGCGTAGAAAGATTTTATGATGGGATAAAAGGATTTGGTTTTGGATCCAAGACGGGTATTGATTTTATGGGTGAGAGTGCAGGGCTATTGATTCCGCAAAACTATGTTAAAAATATTGATTTGGCAAGGATAGGTTTTGGCCATGCAATTGCGGCTACACCATTGCAGATGGTGGCGGCTGTGGCTGCAACTGTAAATGGAGGCAATTTAATGGAGCCGCATTTTATCCAAAGTGCAAGAAGCGGCGGGACTGGAATTGAGTTTTATAGAAGGCAGCCTAATAGCTTAAGAAGGGTAATAAGTGAGCAAACCAGTATCCAGATGCGTGAGATTTTAGAAGGGGTGGTGAGCCAAGGGAGTGGCAAAAAGGCAGGTGTTCCTGGATTTTTGGTAGGCGGAAAAACAGGGACAGCACAAAAGTATGGTGAAGGCGGGGCGATTGTACAAGGCAAGTATGTATCAAGTTTTATTGGGTTTGCTCCTGCAGACAATCCAAGATATGTAACTATTATGATTGTTGATGAGCCTGAAGGATATATGTATTATGGGTCATTAGTTGCAGCTCCGTTTGTGGGGCAGGTATTTGACAGGATTTTTCAACTTAGAGGGATGGAGGGGACTGAGGAAGTGGTGCATGAGAGTGTTATTATGCCAGAGTTAGTAGGAAGGACGGCAGAGCATGGCGTAGGATTGCTGACGCAGATGGGAGTGAGATTTGAAACAAGCGGAGAAGGAGACAGGGTGATTGGGACAGTGCCAGTTGCAACAAGTATAGTAAATAAAAATAGAGAAGTAGTATTGCTTAGGTTAGGGTGATGAAAATTTAAATTATTATTTAATAACAATAAGCACCTCCCTTCTATAATGACCAGTGGGGATGCTTATTAAATAAAAAAAGATGAAATGCTTAACAGCATGACAAAAAAATAAGCTGTTCAATAAATGCAAAAGCTATTTTACTTAATAAACCTAATTTATGTCATTCTGTAAGAATCTCTTCTTTTTTATCCTGCAATCTTAAAAACTTATTAACCCTGATTTTGCAAAAACTCTCTTAATTGTTCAGTTGCTTCTTTTAATCTTCTCTTTGCTTTTACATACTGATAAATGCCAAACGGAAACCATAAAAAAAGCCTAATAGCTGCTTTTTCCATTTTAGCTTTCGCTTCTTCATGTTCAAAGCGAATTAAGCTTTCATTTCTTTGGTTATCTTGACAATTTTGCTGATGATTAAATTCAGCTTGATGGTTATGTAGTTCATAATTCATTTCATTGTTTTCAAAATTTTCTAACATAATTTTGTCCCCTTATGCAAAAAAATGTGCCGCAATTAAGAGGCACACTTCCCAATCTGGGCTACATGTCTCCTAATTGTCGCCAAACAACACTCAAAATAGAGGGGAGAACACGCCGAATGGCAAAGTTCACCTCTATTTTGATTAAAATGTTGTTTGGCTTTTTTAGGATAACATTATTATTATGTCAATCAATTATGATGGCTTAAATCAAAATAAAAACTATGCACAAAGCCCCAATAATTGCTGTAATCACACAATAGTACAATCCAATCTTTGTTTCATGTACTCCTTTTTTTTCTAAATGATGATGATATGGCGCCATTAAAAAAATGCGCTTACCTTTAGTTTTCTTAAAATATAAAACCTGCAAAATTACGGATACGCTGCTTACTATAAACATTATTCCTAAAATCGGCACAATCAAGATGCGTCCTGAAAAAATTGCTAAACTTGCTAATGCTCCGCCTATACCTAAACTTCCTGTATCTCCCATAAAAATTTTAGCAGGATAGCCATTATACACCATAAATGCCAAAAGTCCGCCTACAAGCCCAAGTGAAAATACAATTAAATTATGAATTTCATCCGCTCTATTAGCATCAATAGCTTGTCCGCCCGATAAAAACAAATTAGAACCAATTGTTATGCTAAGCGCCAAAATTGCTGCAAAAAATGCCGTATAAACAATGCTTAAGCTGCTAGCTAGTCCATCCAAACCATCAGTTAAATTAACAGAGTTAGTGAAAGCTGCAAAAATCAACACATAAAAGGGGATAGCAAACCACCCTAAATCAATGCGCCTAAATCCAAAAAACACATAAATATTTCCGCCTACGGATGGATTCAGAAATGCAAATACTGATACGATAATAGCAATTGCCGCTTGAAAAACAAGTTTTTGCCATGCCTTAAGTCCATCATTTTTCTTAAAATACACTTTTAAAAAATCATCTAAAAAGCCTACAATCATATAAGCAAAGGTTACGGCAATGGTTACCCATAAAAGCGATCTATTGCCTCTAGAAAAAAATACTACCAATATTAATGGCAAAATAAAACCTATGCCGCCCATAGTAGGCGTGCCGCTTTTGATTTTATGTTCTTCAACATAATGTAATACTGTTTGGCGTAGCTTTAATCTTTTTGCTAAGCGTATTACAAGCGGGATAAAAAGAAAACTTGCTGCAAAAACTGCCAAAAATGCTAATAATGCTTGTCCCATTTTAAACTTTATGAAAATTAAATTCTGGAGATTAAAAATTGAATGATATCTACTTATTTTATTCAATTTTTAATCTCCAGAATTTAATTACATTCTATTCTCCTCAATTAATTTCATTACATACTCACTGTCATTATAGGGATATTTGACTCCGTGTATTTCTTGATATTTCTCTGCCCCTTTTCCTGCAATCAAAACAATATCATCTTCATTTGCAATATTCAGTGCGTATTTTATTGCTTCAGTTCTTTCACTCATTGTCGTATAATTTTTTAATCCCAACTCATCAATCCCCTTAGCAATGTCTTTAATAATATCCATAGGAACTTCACTTCTAGGATTATCAGATGTTAATACGCAAAAATCACTCATCAGTGCACAAACACGACCCATCAATGGTCGTTTCTTTTTATCCCTATCACCCCCGCATCCAAAAACAGTGATTATCTTTCCTTTAACATATTCTCTAATGCTAGTAATTATGTTTTTTAATCCTTCATCTGTGTGTGCAAAATCAATAATTATGCTGCATTTTGTAGTATTTATAATATTGTATCTACCCTCAACTCTTTTAAATTTTCTTATTCCTTCGGCTATTTTTTTAAGCGGAACGCCAATTGCTCCTGCAATTGTAGCCGCACACATAGTATTATACATATTAAATCTACCTGTCATATTACATTTTATTTTTGTGACATTATCCAATAAGTTTAAAGTATACTCTAAACCGCCCACGCTCATTTTTAAATTAATTCCAAATACATCAGATGGATGTAAGCATCCATAAGTTATAGTATCCACTAATGATTTATTAATCAATCTTTGCCCAAATTCATCATCAGCATTTAATATGGCAAGTTTAGTTAACTGTGGAGTAAATAATTTTGCTTTGGCTGCTCCGTATGTTTCCATATCTCCAAAAAAATCAAGATGGTCTTGAGTCAAATTAGAAAAAGCAGTCACATCATAAATAATTCCACTAGTTTTATTTAAAGCAAGAGCATGCGCTGATACTTCCATGACTACTGCTTTTACACCAGATTTAACCATTTGATCAAGTATGCAAAATAATTCTGGGGGGTCGGGTGTGGTTAAGTTAAGCTCTAATTTTTTATCATTGAAAACGGCACCGTTTGTGCCGATAATACCTGTATTTATATTGGCTTCAGTTAAGATAGAGTGCAAAATATAGCTTGTTGTAGTCTTGCCGTTTGTACCTGTTATACCTATCATTTTTAGTTTTTTATGTGGATAATTATATAGTTTAGCCGAAGCAAACGCCAAAGCTGACCTAGTGTCGGGTACTAATAATTGTAGAATTTTTTCATCAATTCCAATTATTTTTTTTTCACAAACTATAGCAACTGCTCCATTTTTTATTGCTTCATTAACATAATTATGTCCGTCTACACTATTGCCTTTTAAGCAAAAGTATAATGCATTTTTTAATTTTTTGCTGCTTAAAAAACTGATATTTTCAATTAATATGTCTTCTGTTTGGGTTAAGTAAACTGCATCTAGAGTATTAGCTATCTCACTTAATAACATTTATTTATTACCTCATTTTATATTACTCTACCATTGTATGATATCAAAATATAAAATGCAATACTAAGGTGAAAAAAATCAAAAATCGACAAAACCTCATAACTGTATTTTTGGGCATAATTAGACAATTTTCGACATAAATTATATGGTGGAAATTACAAATAAAAATATAATGATATTAGGTGAAGGCGCAAGCGGAAAGGCGGCTTTTAATGCTTTAAAAGAAATTGCAAAACCTTATTTTTTTATGCCATTATTTAATAGTGATGATATCTTGATTGACTTAATTGTCACAAGTCCAGGCATAGGCAGTCATCCTATGTTTGATTTTGCATTGAAAAATAATATTCCAATAATATCAGAAATTGAATTAGGTTTTTTATTAAATGAAAAGCCGATTATAGCTATTACAGGCACAAACGGAAAAACTACTGTCACAAGATTAATTGGAGATATGTTGGCAAAAAAATATAAAGTAGCTGTATGCGGAAACATAGGGCTGCCATTTTGTTCTATAGTAAACGATAATCATGATATAATAGTTGTCGAGGTATCAAGCTTTCAATTAGAGCGTTGTTTTTTATTCAAGCCGCATATTGCTTTAATAACAAATATTACAGAGGATCATCTAGACAGGCATGGAAGTATGCAAAACTATATCAACATCAAAATGAGTATATCAAAAAACCAAGATAAAGATAATTATTTTATTTTGCCAAGTGAGCTTAGAGAATTTTTGCCTGAATTTAAATCAAAGCTGATTTATTCTGATAAAAATGCATATATAAACTGCGGATATATAGAGTATAAGGGTGAAAAAGTTGTTTCATTATCCAGCGTCAAAATAGAAGGTCAGCACAATAAAAAAAATATTATGCAAGCTATTATTGCTGCAAAATTAATGGGAGTGGACAATGAGGATATTATACAGGCTATAGAAAAATTCAAAATAGATAAACATAGATTAGAATTAGTGAGCATAGTAGGCGGCAAGCGTTGGTATGATGATTCAAAGGCTACTAATATTGATTCATGTATAGCAGCTTGTGATAGCATGATAGGTGACACAGCACTTATTTTAGGCGGGAGTGACAAAGGATATGATTATGATCAGTTATTTGAAAATCTGCCAAAACAAATAAAGGTGATTTTTTTAATGGGTGAAACTGTTTTTAAAATGAGAGAGTCAAGCAGTTTAGCAAAGTATGATCCTATGATTGTTGGCGCAGAAGATTTAAATGAGGCAGTCAAATTAGCAAAAGATTTGTCAATTATTAATGTATTGCTTTCACCAGCTGCCGCATCATTTGATAGATACAAAGATTATAAAGAGAGGGGAGAAGAATTTAGAAGGCTGGTGAATACGCTATGATAAAGTTAAAACAAAAAAAATCTAAATCTACAGAAAAATTTGCTCTAGAGGTTTCTCAAAGCGGAAAGTTTGATATTCCTTTATTTATTGTGACAATAGTTTTAGTTGTTTTTGGTATAATTATGGTATTTTCTGCAAGTTCATACTCGGCTGCTTATCATCAAGGCAATAGATATTATTTTATGAACAAGCAAATCATTGGTGCAGTTGCAGGTTTTGCTGCATTTTTTGGCTTTATGTATCTAGATTATAAAAAGCTATTTAAGTTTAGATATGCTGCACTCATTGTGTCTTATATTTTGCTTGCTTTAGTTTTTATCCCTGGATTAGGACTAGAAGTTTATGGTGCTCGCCGCTGGATAAGACTGCCGTTTTTTACGCTTCAGCCATCTGAAATAGCTAAATTTGGTCTTATCATATTTACAGCTGCTTATATGTCCAAAAATCATGACAAAATGCGCAAGTTCAAAACGATATTGCCAGTATTAGGCGCAGGGTCAATAATGGCACTTTTAATAATATTAGAACCCAATATGTCTATAACAATGTGCGTCATATTGCTTATGTTATCAATGCTGTTTTTAGGCGGCATGAAAATAAAGCATTTTATTATTATAATGCTTCCTATTTTTGCACTTGTGCCTATTCTAATCATCATGGAACCATACAGGATGAATAGACTAGTTGCTTTCTTAAACCCATGGGCGTCACCGTTGGCCGAAGGCTATCAGCTGATACAATCTTTTTATAGTCTAGGCAGCGGCGGTCTTTTTGGATTAGGATTATTTAATTCAAGACAAAAATATATGTTTTTGCCTTTTGCTGAGTCAGATTTTATTTTTAGTATTATAGGTGAAGAACTTGGCTTAATCGGTGCAGGTGTGGTTATATTACTATTTATAATAATGATTGCTCGTGCAATAGTAATATCGCAAAGAGCTCAAGATAGATTCGGCAGTTATTTAGCAAGCGGAATAGCTGCTATTATTGCAATACAGGTATTAATAAATATTGCAGTTGTGACAGGTTCTATTCCGCCTACAGGATTACCGCTGCCTTTCATTAGTGCAGGGAGCAGCAGTTTGGTTGTTTTCCTTAGCGGCATCGGTATTTTGCAAAGCATCAGTATCAGAAGTCACAAGAGTATTAGGAGTCTTAAATAATAGAGTCTCTTCATTTTTTAGTATTGCATAAGCAGTATCTGCCACTGCTTTTTCCATATATCGCATAAATTGCTTATTAAATAATAGGACTGTTGTTACTGTTAATGCAATAGCGGCATCAATTAAAAATACAGCATTATAGACCAATGAATATGCTAAAGCAGTTTGACCTTCGGCAGCATTCATATAGAAGAATATTATACCCGATAAAACCTGAGAGGCATATCTAATTAAAACATATCCTGCTGCTGCAATAAAAAATAGGATGGGTTTTTTGCTTTTAAAGATTTTATCATTTAATCCTTTAGATAAAACAGCGAATAAAATCAAAGCAGCATAGGGGATTGCATAATCTAACACAGCTTGCCAAGGGTGCATAATCCAAGGAGTATTTATAAATTGAAACGACAAAAAAGCTGCAATCATGATAGTTCCTTTTCTGAATCCAAAAAAGTATGCATACAGCATTATAGCGGCAGTGCTGGCTAAAGTGACACTTCCGCCATGATACATTCTAAATATGCGCATATAAGATAAAACAACTGCAAGTGCTAATAATGCACCAGCAATAGTAATATCTTTTGTAGTGTATACAAGTGGCTTTAGGTTTGTTATTTTTGAGATAGCAATAATCGCTAAAGAAATAAAAAGCAAAATAGGGACAAGCAAAAACCCCATGAATATTATTCTAGTACTAAAAAAAGCTTGAAGTGTAGCTACGGCTGCGTTGTATTGTGTGCGAAGTATCTCATATTGTGGTACAAGTATAGTTTCATAATAATAGCGGAGTGTCTCATAATAATAGTCAGTCATATAAGGTGTTCTTGTTGGAGCTATAGGGGTAATAGGTGCTATAGGTGTAATTGGTCTTGCTGTAAGATTGTTGCCTAATGCTGAAAATAGTACGATAGAAACGGTTAGTACAAAAAATACAGATGCTAAAGATTGAATTATGAAAGCTGTATTAGACAAGTCTTTTTTGCTGTTTAGCTTGTACAATATGTATCCAGCACCTAATATAAGCATAGTAAATGTAGATATTATAACAATAATATCAAAGCGCATTCTATCATATTCGCCTGACCGTCTGTCAAATGCTAGGATTGAATAAAAGGCAAGGAATATGCCAACGAGCATGCCGAGTGTAGATATCGATGCTAATATAATTTTTGCTTTTTTGTTGTCTTTAAGAGCTGTGAATGCAATTAGCATTGCGATTGCAAAAACTATTAATAGGGATATACCTACTATGCCAATGGTGGAAGAATAATAATTTCTTTCTAAAGTCCACATTTTGTGTTTTTCTCCTTTAATCCACTAAAACAAAAACTCCCTGATCACTTTGATTAAAGTAAGCAGGGAGTAAAATAGTGCATTAAAAATTTCACACAATTTTGCTTCCCTACGAGCGTACTAACGCACAGGTTCAAAGGGACAGATAGAAAACACTATCATCTCAGCAACTTTAAGTTGCGCCCCCAGCGGATTGCTTACATAATATGATACTAAAAAAATAAAGTCAAGTGATTTTTATTTAATATATTGATTTTTGTTGATTTATTTTTTTTGATATGCTAAACTGATGATGTATCAAAGTATGATTTATTTAAAAGAGACATTTAAATTTTTGAAAAAGTCCTTTTTTTCACTTTTTATAGTTGCAATTATCCCTGCGGTGTTATTGGGCATTTTTTCTTCACCTTTTTCTACTCTTTCATTCTTGCCGCTATATTATAGAACAAATTATGGCGCTAGTTTTTTCAGTATTTTTTGGATGTTTATATATAGGGATTCTTTGAGAAGAATTTTTCCGTTTATTATAACTTGCGTTGTTTTGATAATTTTTTTAAGTTATGGATTAGGTTTAGTTGAAAAGCAATTTAAAACGGGCAAAAGGGGATTAACCAAACCTCTTAGAGCCATCAATAATTCAGCATTATCAATAGTAAAAACTGTGCCGTTTATGCTTGCTATTTTGCTTGTTGCGTTATTTATTCATACAGGATTAATCTTGCTGATTAGACATGCAGTAAGCGGATTAAATTATGCACCATTATTTATTGATAATTTTTTAGTGACGATTGTTTCAATTATACTTTATGCACTTATTTTAATGGCATCGATTTTTGTTGGGGTATGGGCAGTCATTATTCAAATTTATGGATATACATTTAAAGAAGCATTTGTTGAGGCAATAAGGGCGGTTCGCAAAAAATGGCTTTCTTTGTTTTTAGGACTTTTTATTCCCATCACGGTTTTAGTTTCAGTGCAGTTGACATATACTGTGTTTTTAATATTTGAAGGGGCACCGAGAGGATTTGATTGGCTGCAAGGATTTGTTAGTGTAATGATAAATTTATTTATTTTGATTTATTATATGGCATATATTCCTGTATCAGTGTATCAACTTAATGGGCTAGACAGGCGTGACAATAAACCGCCATACTTAAGAGGATTTAGATAGACAACATAATTTTAAGTAATAATTTATTTTTATTTAACAAAAAAAGGCTCAACATTTTATGGGCGTGTTGACAAAAGCGCTTAAAAAGAAAACAGGATTTGAAGTTTTGAATTTCGAATCCTGTTTTTTAGTGCAGTTGTAATTTTTTGAAAAGCTTTGTGAATTTGTGTTAATAATGGTGGGTTATTCTTTATATATTTAACTAATCTTTTTAGATTTAGTGCCAGTGCTGACAATATACAGTGATTAGTGACATTTTGAATGCCACGCTTGCGAGTTTTTCGCAAGTTGTGGTTATCTTTTTGTAGCGCAAAATTGCCCTCGGCATAAATCCGCCTAAGCCTTTGTACTTCGTAATATCTCATTGTGCCATAATTGGCTCGTTGAATATCCGCCTTGTGCTGCATAAGCGGAATGTTCAATCTTCGCCGATGTTCGTTTCCGCTAAAGCATTGAGTTTTCAAAGAACAATTCACGCAAAGCTTTCTGCTTAATGAATACCTCTTGCAGTGAGTGCGTTTATCCACGGACACAAAGCGTAAAGTTTCACCGTTTGGACAAGTGAATGTATCATTATGGGGGTTGTATACAAATGCGCTTGGCGGGAAAACGATTCTTCCTTTTTTGTTTTCGTCATCCTTTAGAGGCGTATAAGTTTTAATCCCCATATCTAACATTTCTGAATGAACTTCGCTACAATCGTAACCCTTGTCAATTCCAACTTCTTTTATATCCAACTCCAGTTTTTCTTTTTGGTGCTTTATTCGCTCAACATATGGTGTGTGGTCTCTAACATTAGCTGGTGTGACATGAACATCGGTTATGATTCCACTTTTGCCGCAGGTGCTTTGATGTGAAAGGTAATGAAATCCTTCTGGTTTGCCTGCGCGAGAAAGACTGCCACTGTCAGGGTCGGTCGTGCTTTTTGCAATTGTTTTAGTTTTTAGTTTAGTGTCAGCTTTAAACCCACGCTTTTTTAATCCACGCTCAATTTTATCTGTGCGAATTTTCAACTCCTCCTCATCGCACAATTTGTCTAGCTTTTTCACATACTCGCTAGGCTCTATCTCAATTGTAACAAACTCTTTTCGCTTACTGCTTGCATTTGCTTTAACATGTGTTGAATCAGTCAAAATTAACGAGCCCTCAACCAACCCTATTTCCATACATTTTTTTACGACCTCGGCAAAAATATCCTCAAATAAATTCGTATTGTTAAACTTTCTGCGGCGTGTTTGAGATATAGTTGAATGGTCCGGCACATGCTCATCCAAATCAATTCCCAAAAACCAACGATACGCAATGTTCACTTGAATTTCTTTTTCAATCTTACGCTCAGAATCTATTCCGTAAATGAACCCAAGTAACAACGACTTCACAAGCACTACAGGGTCAACAGATGGTCTGCCTACATCAGAATACAAATGTGCAACCTTCTTGTATATAAATGAAAAATCAACAAGATTGTTTAAATCTCTTAAAAAATGCTCTTGTGGCATTAGTGCCTCTAGGGTAGTAATCACTACTTTACTTTGCACAGTTGTGTTCTTTGATAACATGATTATATTATATCAAAAATACACAAAAATGCAAAACAAAAGACACTTAGTTCTGCAACTAAGTGTCTTTTGTCAACACGCCCTTTATTTAGTGAGTCCTTTTTATTGTAATGATTTAGTTGTCCTTAGTTATCAAAACAACGCACCTTTAAAATACCTTCAATTGGTTTAAGATCTTTGCATTGGCAATTTGCTTTATTGATATTATCAGAGTCAATGATTGCATAGCCAAAGTCACCTTTAGTTGCTAAAGCAAATCCAATCACATTGATTTTTGCCTCTTTAGCAAGTTTTTTAATGTCAAGATTGCCTTTATAGCAAATAGTCATCCTAACATTGGTTTTTGGTGTTTTAGCCAAAGTCAGGGCAGGGTAATTAACTGAATTAACAATGTTTCCATTTTCAATAAAGTCAATAATTTGCGCCCCTCCCATTGACACACAATTATCTTCAGCTTCAGGAGTAGATGCACCCAAGTGAGGAATTGTAATGATTCCAGGTATATTAAGCACCGTACCAACAGGGAAGTCAGTCACATATCGATTAACTTTTCCTGATTTTAATCCGTCGATAATAGCTTGATTTTGCACAAGTTCAGCTCTGGCACAATTGATAATATTTACTCCGTCAACACATTTATTTAATACATCAGCATTAATCATCTCTTTAGTTTCAGGTAAGAATGGCAAGTGAAGTGAAATAAATTGGCAGTTTGCATAAATTTCATCTAATGTCTTAGCCATTTTGACTCTTTTATCCAATTTCTTTTGCTTTTCAGGTGTCATATTTGGGTCATATCCAAACACATTCATGCCTAAAGATGCTGCTGCTTCTGCTGTCAAGATTCCAATAGCACCCATGCCAATGATACCAATATTTTTGCCTAAAATCTCGCCGCCTACAAAATTTTTCTTTCCGTCTTCAACTTGTTTAGCAACAGATGGGTCACCCTCTTTTAAGCTGCCTGCCCAATTTATGCCGTCTACGATTTTGCGTCCAGATAATAATATAGCACAAATGCAAAGTTCTTTAACCGCATTAGCATTTGCTCCGGGAGTATTAAAAACTACTACGCCTTTTTCTGCATAATCTTTTGACGGGATGTTGTTTGTGCCAGCACCTGCTCTTGCCACGCAAAGCACACTTTCAGGCAAAACATAAGGAGTTTTCATGTCAAATGAACGCACGATAATTGCATCAGGATTTTCATAGGCATCGTGCAGTTTATAATTATCACCAAAAACTTGGTCAGCTAATTTTCCTAGTTTGTTTAATTTTAAAACATTTTTTACTGCCATGATTATTTATTCTCCTTTTCAAACTTTTTCATAAAGTCAACTAATGCTTTTACACCTTCAGTCGGCATCGCATTATAAATACTTGCTCTCATTCCGCCTACTAGTTTATGACCTTTTAAAGTAGTTAATCCTGCTGCTTTTGCTTCTTTTAAGAATTTTTCATTCAATTCTTCACAAGGAGTTACAAAAGGTATATTCATTATAGATCTATCTTCTTTGACAATGTTGTTAGAAAACATTTTAGAATTATCAATAAAATCATAAAGCATTTTTGCTTTGTCTTCATTGATTTTTTGCATAACTTTGATGCCGCCTAACTTTTTTAAATATCTAAATACTTCCATAGCTACATAAGTTGGAAAAGAAGGAGGAGTATGATATAAAGATTTTGCTTCTGTGTGAGTTTTCCATTTTAAAATTGTTGGACAATTAGCATGAGTAGAATCTAATAAATCGTTTCTAACTATTATTAAAGTCATACCGGCAGGACCTATGTTTTTTTGTGCGCCTGCATATAAAACGCCATATTTAGATACATCCATTTCTTCAGATAAAATGCATGATGATAAATCATTAACAATAGGGACATTGCCAGCTTCAGGAATATAATTAAATCTTGTGCCTACAATTGTATTGTTTTGGCATATGTGCAAATAATCTGCATCAGACCTAATCATAGATTTAGTAATTTTAGGGATATAATTAAAACTTTTGTCTTTTGATGAAGCGATTTCTTTTGCATCAATAAATTTCTTAGCTTCTTTATATGCTTTTTCAGCCCAAATACCAGTCACTACATAGTCTGCTTTGCCGTTTTTATTTATGTTTAGCGGTAATGCTTCAAATTGTAATGATGCACCGCCTTGAATGAAGGCAACTTCATAGTTTTTAGGAATATTCATCAATTCTCTTAAAAGCACTTCTGCTTCAGTGTTAATTGCTTCATACTCTTTAGAGCGGTGGCTCATTTCCATAACTGACATACCACTATTTTCATAGTTGATTAGTTTTTTTTGAACTTTTTCTAATACCTCTAAAGGCAATGTAGAAGGTCCTGCCGAAAAATTGTAAACTCTCATGTTTAGTTTTTCTCCTAAATTTTTTTAAAACTTGATGATAGTATATAATAGATAAAATTTTATTGCAAGTGTTTTATGGTGAGTTTTTATTTGCTTTTAATTTTATAATTTGATACTATACATTGATAAGGAGAGATAATTTAAAATGCTTAGTTATGATGAAGAAGTATCTAAAGAAGAAAGTTTAGAAAATAATGAAGTTATTATAGAAAAAACAGAGAATAATCAAGAGTCAGAATTATTAGACGATGATCAAAAAAAATTATTAGAGCAGCAAAAATTAGAAGAATCAAGACTTAATAAACCTATTCGTTATAAAACACTTATTAAGTTTACTATTCCGACTATTTTAGCAGCTTTAATTATGGGCGGCTTTCAACTCATTACACAAGTTTTTGCTTCTCGCGGAATAGGCATAACCGCCATGGCTGCATTGAGTTATGTAATGCCGTATTTTACTTTTTCAATGGCACTTGGTGCAATGCTTACTATGGGCGGAAGTGCGCTTGCTGCTAAATTAAAAGGTGAAGGCAATAAGGTTAAAGCACGGAGAGTTTTTACTCTTATGACTTTAGTTACTTTGGCTACTAGTCTCTTCATAGCTGTAGTGTCTTATTTTTTAAGATACCAACTTTTATGGATGCTGGGTGCTAGAGTGGACAATATAACTGTATTTCAAGAAACTTTTGATATGGCAATGGACTTTATGATACCTACTATTTGGACTATGCCTGCTATTATGCTTGGTATGCTTTTTACGCAATTTATGATTGCCGACGGAAGACCTACGCTTAGCATGATTGCTTCATCAGTGGGAGCGATTGCAACAGTCGGATTAAACGCAATTTTTATTTTTGTTTTAGACATGGGTGTTTTTGGATTAGGTTTATCGACAGGGATAGGATATGCCATTCCTGCTGTTATTGGTGCAATTTATTTTACTTTTAATAGAAAAGGAACATTATATTTTACAAAACCGAGCTGGGATATTAAGGCAATAGGAAGGTCTAGTTTGAACGGAGTTGGCGAAATGATTGCAATGATGTCAATGACAGTGACAACTATTGTTAAGAATAATGTACTGACTGGTATAATCGGTGAGGAGGCTGTTGCTGCGGCAGCGATAATTTTAGGCTTGCAAGGATTGTTTGGTGCACTTTATTTTGGATTTGTGCAAGGAATTGCTCCGCTTATAAGTTATAATTATGGCAAACAAAATCATTATAGAATAAAAAAGCTTTTTAAAAAGAGTTTGATTATAATGTCTGCATTGTCAATATTGACGATTGCTTTCACTATGGGTTTTTCTGATTTAGTAGTTAGGATTTTTGTTGAACGATATATTTATGTTGGGTATGTGTATATTCCCACTGGAGTATATTCGCCATATTATCCATATGATGAAGTATTATATAGAATGTATTTAGGTTATCAAAGCACGGCAGAATTTCATGCTATGACGGTGCGGGGAATGATGATAGTAGGTACAGCATTCATTTTCATGGGTTTTAATTTATTTGCGTCAGGTATGTTTGCAGCATTTAATGATGGTATAACAGGCGGAATTTTGACTATAGCAAGGACTTTTGTTTTCACACTTGTTTTGACAATTACTTTACCTATGGCAATGGGGATTGACGGGGCATGGCTTGCTATCCCGTTTGCTGAATTATTGTCAGTAATATTGAGTATTATCGTAGTTGTTAAAATGGGCAAAAAATATAAATATCTAGATAAAGTGCAATACAAGCCTTTGGTAGAAAATTAAAATAAGAAAAGCATAAAAATTTGTTTTACTCCACATATTAAATTAAAAGGAGTAATATAAAAATGACTAAAAATAGGATATTGATATTAGCATTTGCTGTTTTGTTGCTGACGATGGCGATGGCTGTTACGACCAGTATTATGCCTAAAAAGGTTGCTTATGGGCAAGAGCAAGCGGCTAATTCACAAGTTAAATACAATGCTAAAGCTGCGATTTTAAAAGATTTTAATACAGGTGAAATCTTATTTTCGCAAAGTGAAAATGAAAAACTGCCTATTGCAAGCATGGTCAAAATAATGACTTTAAACATAATTTTTGAAGATATTCAAAATGGAAAACTAAAGCTTGATGAGCAAATTCAAGTATCACAAAATGCTGCAAGTATGGGCGGTTCTCAAGCGTTTTTAGATGCAGGATCAAGCTATAGCGCTGATGAATTAATTAAAAGTATTATAGTAGCATCCGCAAATGATTCTTGTGTTGCTTTAGCTGAGCACTTGTCAGGCAGTGTAGAAGACTTTGTAGGAAGAATGAATGAAAAAGCGGCTAGTTTAGGCATGCAAAACACAAATTTTGTCAACTGTACAGGCTTGCCTGCCCAAAATTCTTATTCAACAGCTTTAGATGTTGGAATTATGTTTAAACACTTAATCGGATTTGAAAAGTTTTTTGATTATGCTGGGGTATGGATGTATGATATACAGCATCCAGGCGGAAGGACTACTACGCTTACTAATACAAATAAATTAGTGCGCTTTTATAATGGCTGCGATGGCGGAAAAACAGGGTTTACTAAAGAAGCATTGTCATGCTTGGCAACTACTGCAAAGCGTGGTGAAACTAGATTTGTTGCTGTTATTGTTGGTGCACCAGAAGCTAAGATAAGAAATGCTGAAACTAGCAATTTGTTAAACTGGGGTTTTAGCAATTTTGAGACAAGAAAAATTATTGATAAAAATCAAGTCATAGAAGAGATTTTAAAAGTTGATAGCGGCAAAGAAGAAAGTGTGGGAGTATTAATTAAAGAAGATAGCTTTAAATTGATTAAAAGAGGTGAAAAACTTGAGATTGAAACAAGAGTAGTATTGGTTGAAAGTGTTAAAGCTCCGATTAAAGCAGGCGATATAGTGGGTAGTATTGAAGCAATAAGGGGTGATGAAGTTATAGCTAAAGTGGATTTAGTTGCTAGTAATGATATTGAAAAGGCAGGTTATTTTGATATAATTAATAAGATGATTAATAAATGGTGATTTTCGACAAAATATAAAACGCTAAAAGTTTTTGACACTACCTTTTTTAAAAAGGTAGTGTTTTTGTTTGCTAAAATTATTAAATTTAGCTATAATAATTGTCTATGCTATTAAGATTTTTCTTTTCTAGCCCAATCTTGGCTATTATTTTAATAATTGCATTATTAATGGCGCTTGTCTTACATGAGTTTGCACATGCTTTTATTGCGTTAAAATGCGGGGATAGGACCGCAAAAATTAATGGAAGGGTTACATTAAATCCTCTAAAGCATCTTGACCCGGTGGGTACAGTGATGATGCTGACAGTGGGGTTTGGTTTTGCTAAACCAGTGCCTGTTAATCCTAAAAATTTTAGAAATTTTAAAAAAGGAATGTTTGCTGTATCCATTGCAGGTGTCGCAACAAATATTGCTCTTGCAATTCTATCGTCTTTTTTTGCAGTATTATTTTATTTTATGGGCGCACCATTTTTAATTTGGGCATTTTTTTATTTGTTTATGCAATTTAATTTTATGCTTGCTTTTTTCAATCTAATCCCAATTTTTCCGCTTGACGGATTTAGATTATTAGAAACATTTTTAAAAGAGCGCAATAAATTTGTGCAATTTATGCGAAAATACGGGCAGCTATTTTTTATATTTTTAATAATCATGAGCCTTTTATCAAATTTTGCACTTATGAATGATTTGCCGTCATGGTTTAGATTTTTAAGCCCTTTAGATTTATATATGGATTTTACTGCAAGACTTTTAGGCAGCAGTTTAATTAGATTATGGGATGCTAGCTTTGGTGTGCGATTGCCTTATTGGTTAATTTATGTTTAAACAAAAGATATGGATAAAATTTTAATTGACAATCAATTTGAAGAAGATTTTTTTGATGCTGAAGAAGGATTTAACAGCACTATTTTTAAGTTGAAAGATTTTGACGGACCACTTGATATATTGATTCATCTAATTAAAGGCAAAAAACTGTCTATTCAGGATGTCAAAATTTCGGATATTACTGAGCAATATCTAGAATATATGAAAGAAATTGATGAACTTGATTTAGATAAGGCTACAGATTTTATTCAAATGGCTGCATGGCTTTTAGAGATAAAAACCAAAACACTGCTTCCAAAACCTGTTGTTGTTGAAGAAATTGAAGACGACCCCGAAAAAGCTTTAAAACAGCGCCTAGAAGAATATACTTTATTTAAACAAGCATCTCAAAAAATGAAAGAAATAGAGACCGTTGATATTCATTATCGTGAGCCGGATGATAGTGTAGGTAAACCAAAATTCATTCTAAAACAGATGGATTTAAATGGATTGATGAGTGCACTGCAAAAAGTTTTTTTGAGATTAGGTGAGCGGGCAGAAGAAATAAAAGAGCGTCATATAGTCAAAGATAGATTTACTGTTGAAGAGAAAATTGGTCATATAAAAGATGTTTTTTTATTTAATGATACATATAGTTTTTTCAATTTATTTGATGCAAATTATTCTAAAAGTGAAGTTATTTCTACATTCCAAGCTCTTTTAGAATTATTAAAAATGCAGCACATTAAAGCTATTCAAGATGAAATTTTTGGCGATATAATCTTAAAAAAAGCTGCTAGTGAAGAGGAGGAAGAAAACATCAATGAATATTGATAAGTTAGATAAAATTTTAGAATCGCTATTGCTAGTTAGCGGCGATGGATTGAAAATTGCTGATATAAAAGAGCATTTAAATTTACAAAAAACTGAAATTAATGCCGCAATTAAAAGATTAAAAGAACGCTTTAGCGGAGATAGCGGCGTGCATTTAATTGTATATAATGACACAATTCAATTTGGATCAAACCCTGAGTATGCGCCCATGGTTGAGTCAGTCCTAAATCCCATTAAAGAAAAAAATCTATCTACTGCAGTTTTAGAAACTGTTGCTATCGTTGCTTATCGCCAGCCTATCACTCGCCTTGAAATAGAGCACATCAGAGGTGTCAATTGTGACTATGCTGTGCAGGTTTTGCTGCGTCATAATTTAATTGAAGTAGTTGGCAGAAAAGATGTAATAGGCAAACCTTTATTATTTGGCACAACTGATGAATTTTTAAAAAGATTCAGGATAGAAAGTATAGATCAACTGCCTGATTATGAGCAGCTTTTAGAAAATATTAAATTATTAAATATATCTGAAGAAGAAAAGAAAACGGCAAGTTTATATAATGAGTTTGAGATTAAAGAGAGTGATGAGGATCAAAAACCAGATTTTTTAGAAGGTGAAGAGGCAGGAGAGATAGGGGGATAGTGTATTGAGATAAGGCTGAGATTCTTCGCTATGCTCAAGATAACAAAATTTAAATTTTTAACGGAATACTTTTAATTTTTTTTGTCATCTTGAGCATAGCGAAGAATCTCAGCCTTAAAAAATAAAATTCATTTAACTACTGTAGAGATATATTTGATGCAACGGATTATCTTTTAGGAATAGAAAAAATTAAATATTCATCCCCTAAGTCGGAAACCATGCATATTGTCCTGAAAGTAGGATAAAATATTTCTATGCGTGTGTTCTCTGAAAGGATAAAAGAATTAAGAGAGGAAAAAGGGCTGTCTATGGTGGCTCTTGGTAAAATAATTGATGTAGGAAGTTCAACAATATGCAGTTGGGAAAACAATCAACATGATATAAAAGGTGATCAATTAATATTGCTTGCCCGTTTTTTTGGTGTTTCAACAGATTATCTTTTGGGGTTAGAAAACGATTAGGATATATCTTGATGGACGCTAATTTTACAAATGACTAAAGATTTATAGATGGATATTAATACTACAAAAGAAAACAAACGGATTTTTAATTTTAGATCATTCAGCATCTTAGCATTATTTTTAATCGTTACGATTTTTGCTGCTTTGATTACTTACAATATTCTTATGCTAGGAATATTGTTTTTTGTTTTGATTTTAAGTTTAGCTATATTTTTGATGATTAAATATAAAAAAATTAAATTTAAATTTATCACTTTTATTATAATTATCATAGCATGTTTAATTTCATATATAATATTTTTAACTGTCAATCATAATTGGACGGATAACAACATTAATGGAAGTGTAAATTTATCAGGAGTAGTAGATTCTGATGTAACAAGAGATGGCACACGGCGCATATTTTTATCTAATGTGACAATTGACGGAGAGGCATTTAATGGACGAGTTCAATTATTTGTACATAATGAGGATTTTGTTTTAGAACCTGGGACTATTATTAATCAGAATGTAAATATAAGAAGCGTATTCTTAGTTGAAGGCTTTGATATAAACGGCTGGGCATTTAGAAACAATGTTAGATTCACAGCAAATACAAGAAGCATAAATCCGCACACTTTGCAATTAGGCAGAGCTGGATTTTTTGTTAGGGTAAGACACTTGATTGCTAGGACTCTAATTGGTCATATGGGGCAAACTTACGGCGGTATTGCATACGGAATGGTTACGGGTGACGGAGCATTTATTGACGGGGGTACTAGGGATTATTTTGGGGCTGCGGGTTTAGCTCATATCCTAGCAGTATCTGGACTACATTTAAATTTTGCAACAGCTATGTTTGCTTTTTTCTTGACTAAATTAAAATTAAGACGGCAAATAATATCAGGGGTCAGTACAGGTTTTATCATTTTTTATGCACTGTTAGCAGGTCTTTCTCCATCAGTTATAAGAGCAAGTATAATGAGTTTAGTTGGGATATATGTTTTTTTATTTGGCAACAGGGCAGACAGTTTAAGCTCATTGTCTTTTGCTGCTTCATTAATTTTGATATTTGCGCCGTTTTTTCTTTTTGAAATAGGTTTTTTATATACTATGAGTGCTGTTTTTGGCATAATTATTTTTACAAAGCCCTTATCAAAAGCTTTTAAAAAAGTTAAAATTCATCATAAGATAGCAAATGCATTTGCACTTACTTTATCTGTACAAATCGGAATCGCACCCATCTCAATTTTTACTTTTCATGACCTGGCAATCTATTCACGTTTTGTCAATTTAATAATGATGCCTTTTATAGCAATTTTATTTATGGGTATAATTATTTCTTTGATTTTTACATTAATTACAGGTTGGGGAACACTGCTTGTTGTTATGGGGTTAGGTATAGGGGTTGTAGATTTAGTGGCAATGGGGGTGTCTACACTGCCTTTTGCATTAATAGTTGTTTATACTACTCCTGCCATTTTTGTATTGTATTTTCTATATCTAATCATAAGTAAATACTTGATATTGCCAAAAAAACGCCTTATAATAGTGTTTAGCGGGATTTTATGTATAATACTAATATTTGCTCAATCGCCTACGCATGTTGCTCAGTTTTCAATTGTTCCGTTAGAGTCTGATTTTAATACAATTAGTTTAGTCAAGAATGAAAATGAAGTTTTTTTGATAGGTGATATAAATTCTGGTGGATTTAATATAAGAGAGGCGCTTAATCAAATGAATATAAGGCGGCTTGATGCAGTTTTTGTCAATAGGATGAATTATCGTACTGCAAGAAACTTATTGACAATAAATCGTTTTTTTAATGATTTTAGAGTGTATTTTCCTTTTTATAATTATGATGGTTTTGGATTAGATTTGTTGAGTCATAGAGGAATTTATGCTATTAGTGTGACTGATGATAAAGATTTAAGCGGGGGAGTAAGAGGAATCTTTTGTGATGAGAGCGGCAGATTTTTTGGATATGAAATGGACACAAAAAAGGCAAGCGTGTTATTTATGCCTTTTGATGCAGCTTATGTGCCTAATATGTATAGATTTGATGTAGTTAGAGCACATCAATTATCATTTAATGAATATGCACAGGTGCAGTTATTAAATAGAGGACTAGGTTATGATTTGGTTTTTTCATTTGATAGATTAAATAATTATGCTTTTGATTTTAAAAATTTTAGGGAATATACAGTTAGAAGAAGCATGCGCTAATATGCATTGATTAAAAAAACAGCTGCAAAAACAAAAAGGGCATCAATGCAAGATGCCCAATGTGCCCGAAGGACACTTTTGTTCTCTTTTTAAGGAATACTCCTTAATAAATAGCTCAAAGTTTAAATTTTAGCTATTATTTTATCCTCAAGCATGAGTTCTTTTATGTTTGTTTCTATGCTCTTCACTTCTATCTGTCAATAATGGTACAAAAGATAAAGCAGCAGTGATTATAGATAAGATTAGGTTTCCAATTAAACCACCGCCTCTTCTATAAACATGAGAAAAACCAATCCAGTTAATTCTTGTTGCTGTCATAAATAAAACAAATGATAATACAGCCATGCTTACACCTAAAATCATTAAAGCTTTTCCAGCTTTCTCTGTACCGAATGCTCCGCCTGCTCTGCCAAAGCTAAGTACAATAACAGAAACAGTAGCTAAAATCAATAGAATCATTAGCACGATATTAAGTGCATTGCCGCTTTGAAAAATATGAAAGCCTGTTCTTCTAAAGGTTACGCCTCTTACTACAATAAATCTAAAAAACATCGTAGCTAAAGCTGCCAAAGCAACAAGCCCTGTCAGCACATACAATCCTGTGTTAGTATTTCTTTTTTCCATAAAAATTCCTCCAAGAATTTTAAAAGTTTTATTGATAATAGTATGTCCTAAAATATTAATAATATTTATTAAGCGTATAAATAATTTGACTAAGATTTTTTTTTGTAGTATTCTAATATAAAATGGATTTTTCTATCATTATAAGATTAATCAATAGAGGCGACTTAAAAAATATATTAAGTAATGTCAAAAATGAACTAACGGGCTATTCTAAAGGAGAATATGAGCTTGTTGTTTTAGATTTATTTGAAGAAGAAGAAAATATTACAGAAGCATATGGTGATGTAGTATTAATACATGAAGAAGATAAAGAAAAAATTGTAATGCAAAATAGTATTACTATTCAGGATTGTTTGCAAATTTGCCAAAGCTATGGGGCAAAATATTTAAATAAAACTACAATATTTTCTGATTTGAGATATGACTATGTTTTGTTTATTGATTCTGATGTGCAATTTTCTTGTGAAATAAAATTGAATGGAAAATCCTTATTTGGAAAACATGCTTGTTTTTATGAGAAGTTAGAAGATGACAAGATTTGCGGAGTATTGGGTGTTACTAATTTAATTGAAAATCAATCAACTAAAATAACTAAATCAGGCAAAACAAAGTATCAAAGGAATTTTAAATCTCAATTAAACTGGAGGATATTGGAATATTCTAGAATATATAGAGATTGCTATTCACAGCATACGTATTTAAAATATGCAAATTTTTCTCCTCCTAACAATGTTTCATATAATAAATCCGCAATAGAAAAAGCAGGATTATTAGAAAAAAATATACCTAAAACTTTTCATGATCACTTAGACTTGTCATATACATTAATTGAAAACGGCTATAAAATTAAGTGTGTTAGTGATATTATAGTCACTAAGCAAAAGGAAGAATTTAATAAAGCAAACAAATTAAAAACATTTTTAAAGTTATGTGCAAAATCTGATTATGACTTTGGAAAAAAACACTCGCATACTCTTGTCAAATCATTGCCTTCATTAATTTTATTATCTTTAATTATTTTAGTTGTAAGTGGAGTCACTTCAGCTGCTACATTTACATTTTTTCCCATCATATTGGGTGTCACTTTTTGTTTTTTATCACTTTTGTCCGCATATATTATCGACACAAAAAAATCTAAAAACAAAAATTTCTTTTATTATATATTAGGTAAATTTTTGGACTTACGAGTGTATTTATATAAAGAAAGCTATAGAAGAAAAAATAAAGACAAGAAAAAAGAGAAAATAATCATTTATAATGCCCACCATGCAAAAGCAAAATTTATGCTTCAAGCAAAAAAACTTAAAATAGCAGTTTTTAATTTAGTTTTTTTGACCATCATAATTTTGATTTTATTAAGAACCATAGGAGTGTTTTAATTTAAAGTGACCGATTTTAGCATTATTATTGCGACAAATAATTATCCTGATCAATTAAAAACCCTTTTAGAAAGCTTGGCTGATGCTAAAGCAAGGTATGAGGGCAGAACGGAAGTAATTATTGTAGACGATTCAGACCCTTCTAATAAGGGTCTTATTCATGATGCTGCAATAAAATTTGGATGCAGAATTCAATATTATAAAGGCAGCGTGCCGCATAAAAAAAATAAGGGTGCAGAAATGGCCGCATATAACACAATGATTTTTTTAGATGCCGATGTTGCTGTTAGGACAGATTTATTTTCTTATTATGATGAATTTTTTAATAAGGGTGAAAAAGCCGTGGCAGGACCTGTAGTCTTTAGTGGAAAAGATACATTTTTATGGAAAAGCGTAGCGGCTTTGCCATATATGAAAAGATATTCTAGACCATTATTTTTAAATGAACTAGTTTGGGCAACTACAGCTAATTTTGCTATCACAAAAAAAGCTTTTATTGAGGCTGGGTTTTTTAATGAAAGTATAGGGCCAACTGGTGAAGATGATGTTTTAGGTATAAATTTAAATAATATAGGTATCCAGATTAAATCTGCACCAGAGGCCATTGTTTATAAAAATAGAGAAAAATGGCTAGGGTATTCAGATGTTAAAAAAAGGATAAAAGATTATACAAAGACTGAGATTCCTTTGATTGTAAAAAATCCACAATTTCAAATGAGTAAAGGATTAAATAGAAACCTAATGTATTTATTAATGTTTTTATTTAGCGGTATAGCGGCATTGATTTTTTTTAATCCATTTATGTTGTTTGTAGGATTAGGATATTATTTGCTAGAAAATACAATAATAGCATTTTTAATTAGACACAAATCTGAATTTATTAAAACTAGTTTTTTTGAGCAATTATTAACAGAGCATTTTATGCATGTGATAGACAGGACTTATATTTTTGAATGCATAAAACAAAAAAGATTTAATCTAATTTCTAAAAGACTTGTTTATTATGATACTCAAAGTTATTCAAGTTTTAAATACGGGCGTATGATAAGTGTTGTTCAGTTTGTGTTAATTAGTTTAGCATGCTTGGCACTTATTGCAATTGTTATTTTAGGATATATTCTATAATAGAGGGAAGTGGGCTTTAGCCGTCTTTTATAACGATGTTTTTACCAGTTAATAAAAATGATTTAAATGAACGATGTATAGACCAGCTAGATTTTATTGTGGTGTCGGCAGATGCTTATGTTGACCATCCATCTTTTGGTCATGCTGTTATTGCTAGATTTGTTGAATCGCAAGGATTTAGCGTGGGAATTCTAGCTCAACCACAATCGGACAAGGATTATTTAAAACTTGGTCAACCAAAGCATGCATTTTTAATAAGCGGCGGAGTAGTAGATTCTATGGTAAATAACTATACAGCAGCTTTGAAAAAAAGGACTACTGATGTGTATAGTGAGGGCGGAAAAGCTGGAAAAAGACCAGATAGAGTAGTTGATGTTTATTCAAAAAATTTAAAAAAAATTTTCCCGTCAATTCCTATTATTGCAGGCGGAGTAGAAGCATCTTTAAGAAGATTATCTCATTATGATTATTGGTCAGACAGTGTGCGTCACTCAATTTTGTATACTTCATGTGTAGATTTAATAGTATATGGTATGGGAGAAATGCCATTATTGGATATATGCAAATATGCACATAAAAATATTCCATTAAATAAAGTTAAAAATATTTTAGGTACAGCATATTTATCAGACAAGCCTATAGAAAATAATAATAATTATATCAGCATATCGTCTCATGATAAAATTTCAAAAGATAAAACATTATATGCAAAAACATTTTTAGATGTATATCAAAATTATAATAAGGGTTTTATTCAAAAACAAGAAAATGATAAATTTGCAATCATAAATCCTCCGTCACTGCCTCCTTCTCAAAATCTTTTAGATAGTGTATATGCTTTGCCATTTATGCGAACATTCCATCCAAAGTATGTGCATATTCCTGCTATTGAAGAAGTTAAATTTTCTGTCACTGCTCATAGGGGCTGTTTTGGAAACTGTTCATTTTGTGCCCTAGCTTTTCACCAAGGCAAACTAATTTGCTCAAGAAGTGAAAATAGCATATTAAATGAAGTTGAAAAGATTAGTAAACTAGATGGATTTAAAGGTTTTATACATGATATAGGCGGACCAAGTGCTAACTTTTATCATGCAGAGGCTTGCAAAAATATTAATTCATGCAAAAAAGATAATTGCATAGAATGCAAGCAATTAAAAGTTAATCATAAACCATATATGACGCTATTAAAAAAAGTGCGCACTATGAAAGGTGTTAAAAAAGTATTTATCAGAAGCGGATTAAGATTTGATTATTTATTAGCAGATAGTGACAAGACTATTCTTGATGAAATTGCTATACATCATGTGTCAGGGCAATTAAAAGTTGCTCCAGAGCATACAAGCGATAAAGTGCTAAAATTAATGAATAAACCTAAGGCTGCTGTTTATAAAAAATTTGCACAAGAATTTGATAAAGCCACACAAAAAGCAAAATTACCTCAGTATTTAGTCCCTTATTTTATTTCATCTCACCCAGGATGTGGTTTAAAAGAAGCAGTTGCTTTAACAGAATATCTTATGGATATAAAATATATGCCGCTTCAAGTTCAAGACTTTTATCCAACGCCCTCTACATTATCTACTACTATGTATTATTGTGAGTTTGACCCGCGGGACGGACAAAAATTATATGTAGCAAAAACATATGAGCAAAAGCAAATGCAGCGTGCGCTATTGCAGTATAGAAAACCTGAAAATAGGGAAATAATTATAAAGGCTTTAAAGTTGGCAAAAAGAGAAGATTTGATTAATAGGCTGCCAAGGTCAAAAAATCACTTGACTAAAAATACAAAAAATGGTAGGATAAAAAAATGAGAACAAGAAAAGAAATGATGCAATATAATAAAAATCACAGATTTGGAAACCGCTGGTTTACAAAAAAGTCTTTTAAATTGATTGAAAGAACGCTGTATGCAGGTGAAGAGGCATTAGTAGCTTTTTCAGGCACATTGGATCATAAAAGGGTATGGCGAATTAGGTCAAGGTATGCTTTTGCATTAACTAGCAATAGACTTATTTTTGCACAAAAAAAGTTTTTTTCATTTAAGACTGATACAAAATCTATTGAATTAAGTGCAATAAGAAGTATTAATTTTAATAAAGAGGTTATAAGATGCAATCTTATTTTTAATACAATTAATTTGACATTTTCTCTAAGAAAATTCAGAAAAAGAGGTAAAAGAGTATATAAAGCAGTTAATGCTGCACTTGGGGCACTAAGAGGATTTTCTGATGATAAGGTGATAGATGATAATTCTAAAGTGGATATAAGTTCATTGCAAAAAACAAATTCTGTTGCAGATGAAATTTTAAAATTTAGCACTCTTCTTGAACAAAATATTATAAATCAAGAAGAGTTTGACAAGATTAAAGGCAAGTTGTTGTCACAGATGAATATTAAAACAGAGGAGTAATTCTTAAATGAAAAAACTAGGTTTCGGGCTAATGAGAATGCCGCTTTTAAACCCAGATGATGCTGCTAGTTTTGATTATGAAACTATTAATCAAATGGTAGATATTTACATAAAAGAGGGCTTTAATTATTTTGATACAGCTTTTGTATATCATGCGGGTAAATCAGAAGAAATGGTTAAAAAAGCCATAGTAGATCGTCATAAAAGAGATGCTTTCAAGCTTGCTACAAAACTGTCTATTTGGCATATTAAAGAAAAAGAAGACCCGCAATCTTTATTTAATAAACAGCTAAATCGCTGCGGTGTAGATTTTTTTGATTATTATCTTTTGCATGCGCTTGATACTGACTTATATAAAAAAGTAAAAGAATTTGATCTTTTTTCATTTGGATATGAATTAAAAAAACAAGGAAAAATAAAAAATTTTGGCTTTTCTTTTCATGACAGCCCCCAATTATTAGAAGAAATTCTATCAGACCAAAAAAAATCTAATAATCCTATGCCAGATTTTGTTATGTTGCAAATCAATTATGCAGACTGGCTAAATCCAAATATCGCATCTAAAAAATGCTATGAGATTGCAATAAAATATCAAATTCCTGTTATGGCTATGGAGCCAGTTAAAGGCGGTACTTTAGTTAATTTGCCTAATGAGGCGATTAAATTATTAAAGGATACTAATCCAGATGTATCAATAGCATCTTGGGCAATAAGATATGCAGTTGATTTAGAGGGTATAATAATGACCCTTTCAGGAATGAGTGATTTACAGCAGTTAAATGACAACATAAAAACGATAGATAATTTTAAGCCTTTAACACAAGAAGAGAGAGGAGTAATTGATCAAGTTGTCAAAATTATAGCCAAAAATACTGCTATTGCTTGCACATATTGTGCATATTGTATCAAGGACTGCCCAAAAAATATTCCTATAACCAATTATTTTCAATTATATAATGAAATAAAAAAAAGCCCCAAAAGTATCTTGCCAGGAAGATATTATAATAATCTAACAAATAACCACACAAGGGCAAGTGAATGTAACGGATGTAAAAAATGTGAAAAAATGTGCCCGCAAAAACTGAATATTGTAGATACTTTAAAAGAAATAGCAGTGATTTTTGAAACAGTGCCTACAAATTAGAGACACCTACAAATTAGAGACTTAATTTTTAAAATGTAAAAAATTGCTAAAAGTAAAATAATTTTTTAAAAATAGCATTAAAATTGTTGCAATATTATTTTAGATATAGTATACTAACCCCTGTGCCTCAGTGGCTCAGGGGTTAGAGCGTTCGGCTGTTAACCGAAATGTCGTAGGTTCAAATCCTACCTGAGGCGCCATATAACAGCTCCCATTTGTCGTACCGAAAGGTTGATAAATGGGGGCATTTTTATTTGTTATCCTGTCGCTATATGGTAGCATTTGCCGAACCCTGTAACCACTATGTAGACAAATGGAAGTACGTGTTTTTGAGTTTTGAAACGCAGAAAGGTTTTGTGATGCAAGAGGTTTTTTAGGGCTGAAAAAGGGCGTTTTAGGCTGATAGGGTGTTACTCCAAAAAGTCTATCTTGATAAATTGTCTATAATTTTTGTTGACACAAGAATAATTTTTGTGTATACTAAAATATATGAAAAATTGTTTCAAAAAAACTTTAATTTTAGTTTTACTTATGGCAATGGTTATGCCCATAGCGCTTACTGCGTGTGGTGACAATTTTGAAGATTACTGGTTTGAAAATGCCCACCCAGCCTTTAGTCAATTTAGTGATGCGTTTAGAGCAGAGGGATATACAATACATCTTTCTACAAGAATAATTTCTGATGGAAATGTTGATAGTATTACCAAGCATCTCGCGGCATCTAAGTTTTCACAATGGTTTAACTTATGGCATTATGATTGTTTAGAGAAAGCAACTAATAGCTACAATGTTATGTATCTTAATTCTTCGCCATCGCCGTCTTGGCAATGGAAAGGTCAAGACGGACTATGGGTGTGGAATGGTTCGGAAGATGCTATAAGGTTGCTTGAAAGTATACAAGAAAACAACAATACTCTGTTTTATCAACTATAACCACACCTATGGCAGTGCCTTAAAAGGTTTAAGTCCGCACCTATACGAAGAAAAAAGAGGCTTGGTGTAGACTTTTTGGAGTGCATAGACAGTTGTCACACCCCAAAATACTACGACTTTTCGTTGTCCATAGACAGTTGTCCATAGACAGGAGTCCACAGACAATTTGGTTCGACCAAGTAGAAACATGGATTTTATCAGTTGCCGTAACATTTGATGCACACAAATTACTTTGCTAAAAGTTTGCAGAAATTTTGCTTAAATTGAAAAAGTGTATTCAAAATGCTTTTCAAATGGGATTTGAGTATGGTATAATATAATCATCTTCTTGTGAGGTAATTATATGGATTCTGTAGAATTAAAAGCATTGGTAGAAAAGGTTTGCAAATTAAAATGCGAAACCAGAGCAATTGAGGTTAAGGCAGCAGCTAAGGGTACGCCCGAAAAGCTGTATAATACTCTGTCGTCGTTTTCTAATCAAGATGACGGTGGTGTTATTTTATTTGGCATTGACGAAAACAAAGGTTTTGAACTTGTGGGGGTATATGATCCGCAAGACTTGACGCATAGGGTATCTGAGCAATGCAAGCAAATGACGCCTCATGTCAGAGCTAATATCACTACTATTGATATAGATGGCAAAAGTGTTGTTGCGGCAGAAATTCCTAGTGTAGAGTTTGTAGATAGACCCGTGTTTTATATGGGCGCAGGCAGGATAAAGGGCTCTTTTGTTAGAGTAGGCGAATCGGACGAGCCTATGACCGAGTATGAGGTCTATTTGATAGATGCATACAAACGCAGAATACAAGAGGATATTAGGATAATAGACAACTCAAATTTAAGCGACCTTGATGACGATAAGGTGGCGCTACTACTTATTAAAGCAAAAGCAGATAGACCGCAATTTGCTAAATTAGACAATGCAGAAATTTTAGAGCGCTTAGGAATTGCTAAAGATGGTAAACCAACACTGACGGGGTTATTAACAGTAGGCAAATATCCGCAAGGGCATATCCCACAGTTTTCTATAACAGCAACTGTAGTGCCGGGCTATAGCATTGGCGAGACAGGCAGTGATGGTGAACGCTTTATTGCAAACAAAAGATTTTGCGGCACTATTGACGAAATGCTGAATGAGGCTGTTATTTTTGTTGGGCGCAATATGCGTGTTAAAACCATTATAGAAAATGGTAAGCGAAAAGACAAAGAAGAATATCCGCTTAATTCTGTGCGTGAAGTTATATTAAACGCACTTATGCATAGGGATATAAGTTTTAGAGCAGAGGGTATTCCTATTCAGATTACTTTATTTTATGATAGAATGGAAGTATCAAGCCCCGGAGGACTGTTCGGGCGTTTAACAGCGGAAACATTAGGCAAAGGTAGGCCAGATACTCGAAACTCTTGCTTAGCGTCAATTTTAGAGATTCTAGGCACAGCCGAGAACAGATTTAGCGGAATACCAACAATAAGGCGCGAATTTGAAGAGGCTAATCTGCCAGACCCAATATTCAAAAACTCTAGAGGCGATTTAGTCGTAACATTTTTTAATGGTGAATCAAATGTAGCGATTAGTGGCAAGCCTGTTATTGCAGTAGAGCCAACTCATGGTAATGGTGAGGAGCGATTATTAGAATATTGTAAAACTCCGCGCACAAGAGGCGAGATAGCCAAGTTTTTTGAAAATACGCAATACTATGTAGTTAAAACTTATATAGCGCCATTAATAGAAAAAGGTAAATTAGCATTAACCTTGCCCAACACACCTAAAAGTAAAAAACAAAGGTATATAACAAGAGGATAAATTATTGAAAAAAAACGCAATTGTATTTATAGATGCCGAGATAGAACCTAGCAGCAGAGAGGTTTTAGATTTGGGCGCAGTCACTGATAATGGCAAAGAGTTTCATTCAAACTCGTTGGCTAGCTTTGGTGACTTTTTGCGAGGCTCTAAATATGCTTGCGGGCATAATATATTCAAGCACGACCTAAAATATATAGAAGATAACTTGGTAAGTAGCGGCATAGAGTATTTTATAGATACATTATTATTGTCGCCACTAATGTTTCCGATAAAACCTTATCATCATTTGTCTAAAGAAGAAAAGCTAAGTGAGGACGAATTAAATAACCCCTTAAGCGATGCCAAAAAAGCAAGAGACTTGTTTCATGAGGAAGTTGCGGCATTTAGGGTTTTGGATAACAGCTTGCAAGAGATATACTATTTGCTATTGGGTCAAACGATAGAATTTAAGGATTTTTTTAGAGCGCTAGGGTTTTGCGGCAACTCAGATAAAATTCAAACAAAAATACAAGAGTATTTTTATGGCAAAATTTGTACCAATGCGCCACTATTAGAGATAATCAAAAAGTATCCAATAGAACTAGCATATGCCTTAGCGCAGGTCAATTTTATAAAATATGATTTTATAACTCCGCCATGGGTGCTTAAAAACTATCCAAGGGTAGAAAATATATTGCATTTTTTGCGCAACAGAAAATGCCCATCGTGTGAATATTGCAATGAAAGCCTAGACGAAATTAAGGCGCTGCAAAAATATTTTGGCCACCCTAGCTTTAGAAGCTATGATGGAATGCCACTACAACAATCAGCCGCAAGGGCAGCAGTTAGCGGAAAATCTTTGCTGGCTGTCTTTCCAACAGGTGGCGGCAAGTCGCTTACATTTCAGCTGCCAGCGCTTATGTCAGGTGTAAACGAAAAGGGTTTAACAGTAATTATATCGCCATTGCAGTCGCTAATGAAAGACCAAGTAGACACGCTGGAAAACCGCAACATAACAGACGCAGTTACTATTAACGGCTCGCTAGACCCCATAGAGCGCGCTAAAGCGTTTGAAGGGGTGGGTGATGGTTCTTGCAGCATATTATATATATCGCCAGAATCGCTTAGAAGCAAATCAATAGAGGGGCTATTGTTAAAGCGCAATGTAGTAAGATTTGTCATTGACGAGGCACATTGTTTTTCTAGTTGGGGGCAGGATTTTAGAGTTGATTATTTGTATATCGGAGACTTTATTCGTAGTTTGCAGGAGAAAAAGGATATGCCACAAAACATACCAGTTTCGTGTTTTACGGCAACTGCAAAGCAAAAAGTAATAGCAGATATCAAGGATTATTTTAAGGACAAATTATCACTAGAGTTAGAGGTGTTTAGGGCAAGTGCATCAAGAAGCAATCTTAGCTATCATATTTTTAACGAAGAAAGTAGCGACGAAAAATATCTAAAATTGCGCCAGCTTATAATGGATAATTATTGCCCGACCATTGTCTATGTTTCGCGCACAAAACGCACGCAGCAACTAGCGGCTAAACTTACAGAGGACGGATATCCAAGCTTAGCATATCACGGGCAAATGGATAAAAATGACCGCATGGCTAATCAAGATGCATTTATGAAAGGCGAGGTTGGGATAATTGTTGCAACTACTGCTTTTGGTATGGGTGTTGACAAAAGCGATGTTGGCATGGTTATTCATTATGATATTTCTGACAGCTTAGAAAACTATGTTCAAGAAGCTGGTAGAGCTGGACGGAACGAGGACATAGAAGCGGACTGCTTTGTGCTATTTAATGACGAGGACTTAAACAAACATTTTAATATGCTTAACCAAACAAAGGTTTCTCAAAAAGAGATTGGACAAGTTTGGAAAGCGCTAAAGGAATTAACTAAGCAGCGGGCTAATATATCGCAATCAGCACTAGAAATAGCAAGAAAATCAGGTTGGGATGATTCTGTTCATGATATGGAAACTAGAATCAAAACAGCTATAAACGCACTAGAGCAAGCAGGCTTTATTAAGCGCGGACAAAATATGCCTAGAATTTTTGCCGATAGTATTTTGGTCAAAAATATGGAGGAAGCTAGAACAAAAATAGACAGCTCCCCAAGATTTGATGATTCTACGCGTGCGGCAGCTATTAGAATTATTGGCACACTAATTTCGGCTAGAAGTAAAGCAAGGGGCAAAGAAGACGAGGGCGAGGCTAGAATAGATTATATGTCTGATAGATTAGGAATTGTAAAGGAAGATGTAATAAGGGTAATTGGGTTATTAAGAGAAGAGAAAATTTTAGCAGATGCTAAAGATTTGGTAGCTTATATCAAAAAGGGCGAAAAAACAAATCGATCTAAAAAAATATTACAAACACATAAGGATATAGAAAATTTTTTGTGCGATTATATTGACGATAACGAAAAAACTTATAACATAAAAGAAATGAACGAGGCACTAGAGGCTAAATATCCTGATGCTTCTATCAATCAGCTAAATGCAATTCTCAATTATTTTGCAATCAAAAGGCTAATAAAGCGCACTAAAGAGGCTCATAAGAATTTTGTTACACTAAAGCCATATTTCCCTAGCTCAGAAATGCGCGCAAAATGTAATAAACGTTGCCGCATAGCAGATACAATTATTGATCATCTTTATTCAAAGGTGGCGCTAAGCGGCAAAGCAGAAGAAGAGGCTGTAGTTGGATTTTCTGTGCTAGAGCTTAAAAATGAATTTGATCATAATTTGTTTAATGAGCAAGCAGGCACAGACGAGATAGAGGACGCGTTATATTATTTATTAAAAATAGGTGCTATGAAAATAGAGGGCGGCTTTTTAGTTATTTATAACGCTATGCGCTTAGAGCGGCTAGAAAAAGATAACGCAGCGCGCTACAAAAAAGAACACTATACCAAGCTAGAAGAGTATTATCAAAACAAGCGTCAACAAATCCATATTGTTGGCGAATATGCTAATCGCATGATTAGAGATTATAAAGAGGCTATGGAGTTTGTAGATGATTATTTTGTAATGAACTATGATATGTTTTTGCATAAATATTTTAGAGGCAGAAAAGAAGAAATTAGTCGCAATATTACTCCTAAAAAATTCAAGCAGCTATTTGGTGAGTTATCGGTGGCGCAGCTAAATATTATTAAAGACCACGAGACAGATAACATAGTAGTAGCGGCGGGGCCTGGCAGTGGCAAAACAAAACTATTGACGCACAAATTAGCTTCGTTATATATGATGGAAGATGTTAAGCACGAACAAATGCTAATGCTTACTTTTTCGCGTGCATCCGCTACAGAATTTAAGCGTAGGCTTATGGGACTAATTGGCAATGCTACTAATTTTATAACTATAACTACATTCCATTCTTATTGCTTTGACCTATTAGGCAAGGTGGGCGATTTGGAAAAGTCTGATAAAATAGTAGAACGCACAGTAGAAAAAATCAATGCAGGTGAGGTTGATTTAACAAGACTTACTAAAACAGTGCTAGTAATAGACGAGGCGCAAGATATGAGTGCTATAGAGTATTCGTTTGTAAAAACTCTAATGGAAAAAAACGACCATTTGCGTGTAATTGCAGTAGGCGATGATGACCAAAATATTTATGAATTTAGAGGCTCAAGCTCAGCGCACCTTATATCATTGTTAAACGAGCCAAACTCGAAACTATATGAGTTATTAGATAATTATCGTAGTCGCGCCAACCTCGTAGAGTTTTCTAATCAATATGCTATATGCATTTCTAAAAGACTAAAACAGCTGCCAATTATGCCAAAAAGTAAAGAGGATGGCATTATTAGCGTTTGCAAGTTAGCAGCAGATAATATTGCCGTGCCCGCTGCAAATTTGGTGCTTGATGTAAAACCTGTTGGCACAACATGCGTTGTTGTCAGAACAAATGATGAAGCACTTAATATTGTTGGGCTACTAAATAAGAATGGAATAGCAGCAAGACAAATTCAATCAACTAACGATTTTAATTTATTTAATCTTGTAGAGCTAAGAGATTTTATTGCAGATGTTGACAAAAGCGACGAGGCTTATGCAATACATGACGAGGTGTGGCGACGGGCAAAACACAATCTTAATAAAAAATATGACCAAAGCGTTAACTTGCGCGGTGTTCTAAAACTAATTAGAGACTTTGAAGAAACCAATAACAAGACCAAATACAAAAGCGATTTTAGGCAGTTCGTTAGAGAGTCTAAGTTAGAGGATTTTGTCTCTGATAGCGAAGGCGTGGTGCTAGTGTCTACTATTCATCAAACTAAAGGCAGAGAATTTGATAATGTAGTGCTAGCACTAAGTACATTTCCTAAAATGAATGATGAGACAAAAAGGGCTATATATGTGGCACTAACACGCGCAAAGCAAAATTTATATATTCTATACAACGGCACATATTTTGATAAAATCACAGTAGATGGTTTGCAAAGATTTACTGACAACAATAAATACGACCAGCCTAATAATATAACGTTGCAACTAGGGCACGAGGATGTGCAGCTAGGTTATTTTGCATTTAGGCAGAAGGAAATCAATTCGCTAATAGCAGGCGACGAGCTTACCATTAGAGAAGACGGACTATTTTCTAATGACAAATTAGTTGTAAAGTTTTCAGGTAAAAAGGAAGGCAAAGTTAGATTTATAGACAAACTAGAGTCGCTCAAAGCAAAGGGCTACACAATGACTGGGGCAATGATACGCCACATAATATTTTGGCAAGGCAAAGAGATGGAAAACGAAGTAAAAATAATTCTGCCCGACATAGAATTTGCAAGAGGGGGCAGTAGGCTTGAGTAAAGATATTCTTGAAAAAATTGAAAAGCTAGCTAGTGAGATTGCGCCTCTTGATGTGGTGAGTGCAGTTATGTCTTTGCTTAAGAGTTCTATTGCAGATAAGAATGTTAGTAGCCAAGAAGCAGCGGAGGAAACTAGAGTAATAGAAAACGCGCAAGTAGCTGAAAGTGGGCTAGTGCAAGGATTTGATAAATTTGCTAGTCCTGAAGAAAAGATTGCTTTGTTTATATCGTTGTTTAGGGGCAGAGAGGATGTTTATGCTAAGGGTTATTTAGATAAGAAAAAGGGCGGCAGCAAGTTAGGTTATGCTCCCGCTTGTGGCAACGAATGGCGGCATGGGTGCAATAAGCCAAAGGTTAAATGTGCGGTTTGCAACAGCAGAAAATTATTAGTAGTAACAGATGAGGTTATTCATAACCATCTGTCTGGCAAAAAGATAATGGGCGCTTATGCATTGCTAGAGGGTGATGAGTGCTATTTTTTAGCGATAGATTTTGATGGGGGGAATTGGCAAAAAGATGTTGAGGCGTTTAGAGATGGGTGTAAGACATTAGGGTTGGATACGCATATAGAGGTGTCTAGAAGTGGCAACGGCGCACACGCATGGTTCTTTTTTGAAGACAAGATTTCAGCTAAGCGTGCTAGGCGGTTTGGAATTAAGCTGCTAACATACGCTATGCAGCTGCGTCACGAGATAAAATTTACTTCTTACGATAGGCTGTTTCCAAACCAAGATATAATGCCAAAAGGTGGCTTTGGCAACCTTATAGCATTGCCACTTCAAGGCGATGTTAGAAAGGATGGAAAAACCGTATTCGTAGACGAAAACTTTGTGCCATACATTGATCAATGGGCATATTTGGCTAAAATTAAAAAACTTAGCGGTGCAGATATTAGCCGCATAATTACAGCTATTCCAGAGGACGAATTAGAAAAAGATGACTCTGCAAAGCCGTGGGAAGCGCCACAAGAGACGAAACTCTCTAAAGACGATTACCCAGCAAGTGTAAAAATCGTGCTGGCAGATATGTTATATGTAGAAAAAGATGGCTTAAGCAACAAGCTGCTGCACAAAATTAAACGACTAGCAGCATTCAAAAATCCTGAATTTTTCAAAGCGCAGGCTATGCGATTAAGCACTTATGACAAAGCTAGAATTATATCTTGTGCAGAAGATAGCGACCAATACATTCATTTGCCAAGGGGCTTATTAGAGGATATAAAGACATTGCTAGCGCCATGTAAAATAATTATTGAAGACAAACGGAATGAGGGCACACCTATAGATGTAGAGTTTTTAGGCACATTAAGAGATAATCAACAAGAGGCAGTAGGCGAGTTATTAAAGCACGACAATGGAGTTTTGTCGGCAACGACCGCCTTTGGCAAAACAGTAGTTGGCATAAATTTAATATCACAATTAAAGACTAATACTTTAATTTTAGTGCATAGGGCACAGCTGGCTACTCAATGGAAAGAACGCCTAGAGCAGTTTTTGCAAATAAATATGGAATTACCTAGCGATGAAACTAGCGACACCAAAAAGCGAAAATCTAAAAAACAGCCAACATTAATCGGTCAAGTTGGCGCTACTAAAAACAACCCAACAGGCATTATAGATATAGCTCTATTGCAATCTTGCATAGAAAAAGGCGCAGACGGCAAGGCGAGAGATTTTGTCAAAAACTACGGATTGCTGCTGGTGGACGAATGTCATCATGTGTCAGCGTTTAGCTTTGAAAAGGTACTAAAGGCGATAAATGCAAAACATGTTTATGGGCTAACCGCCACACCAAAGCGACAAGACGGGCACGACCCAATAATTACTATGCAGTGCGGCGTTATCAGGTATATTGCAGACAATAAATCCGAAAAGAAGAGCCGCAATTTTGAACACTATGCAATTCCGCGCTTTACGAAATTTAGTCATGGAGAAGATGACGATATAAACAAAATCTATGCAGAACTATCTAACAATGCTTTTAGAAACGAGTTAATAGTTAAAGATGTAGTGGCAGCTTACAAACAAGGCCACACACCAATAATTTTATGTAACCGTAAAGACCATGTACACTTGCTAGCAAAGAGCCTAGAGCCTCATTGCGATAATGTAGTTGTGCTAATTGGCGGCGCGGCTACAAAAGACAAAAAAACAGAATTGGAAAGACTAAAAACAATTGCACCAGTTGAGCCGCTAGTAATTGTTGCAACGGGTAAATATATCGGCGAAGGCTTTGATGAACCGCGTTTGGATACACTATTTTTAGCAGCACCAATATCATGGCGAGGCACATTAGAGCAATATGTCGGCAGGTTACACCGTAATTATGAGGGCAAGAAAGAGGTGCTTGTTTATGATTATGCAGATATTAGAAGTCGCGTTTTGGAAAAAATGTACCATAGCCGCTTAAAAGGCTACGCAGCGTTAGGATATCTAACGCGTGCATTAGGCGGCGAGGACGGCGGCGCAATTTATGACGAGACCAATTTTGCAGCCGCTTTTTATAACGATATTGCAGGTACTAAAAAAACCATAACAATATCTAGCCCATACTTGCACGAAAAAAGTGTAAGAATGTTTTTGGACGCTGTGGCAGATTTGACTGACATAACAATAGAAATCCACACTAAAAAGCCATCTGAAAAAACGGCGGATAAAGTATCAAGGTTAATAGAGTTATTAAAAGCTACTAACATAAAAGTAAGAATCCACAACAAACTGCATCAAAAATATGCCATAATAGACAGCAGCATCGTTTGGTACGGCGGCATAAATGTACTAGGCGCAGGCTTTGATGATGAAAGTATAATGAGAATCCCAAGTCGGGAGATTGCGGTAGAGTTGGAGGTAATGCTAAAATATTAGCGAAAAGGAACAACTAAGTATGACAATATTTTATTTTACAGGAACGGGCAACTCACTTGCGGTTGCCAAAAAAATTGGCGGCAAGGACGCTAAGTTAGTATCAATTCCGCAAGTGATTGATAATCAAAGCACGCATTATAAAGATGATGTGATAGGCGTAGTTTTTCCTGTGTATTTTTGGACTATGCCTAACATTGTGCGGCGGTTTTTGTCCAAAGTTAAATTGGAAGCTGATTATACTTTTGTAGTTGCGACAAGCGGCGGTATGCCGGGCGGTGCATTAAAGCACGCTCAAAAGTCGGCGGTAAAGAATGGATATAAATTTGACTATTGTGCCGACATAAAAATGCTGGATAACTTTTTACCTTTTTTTGAAATTGGCAAACAAATGAAAAAACTACCTAAATTAATGGTGGAAGAAAGCTTAGCTAGCATTGCCAAGGATATTAACAGCCGCAAACATAAAAAGCCTAAGGCGGCGGTGTTGTCAAGAATGATTGGCAGTATGTTTTTTAGGAACAAAACTTATATAAAATATCCGCTTAAATATAAAGCCAGTGACAAATGCAACAAATGCGGAGTGTGTGCTAAAGTATGCCCTGTAGGCAATATTTGTACAGAAGATAAAATTATTTTTAGCAATAAGTGCGAGGGTTGCTTTGCTTGTCTTAATTTATGTCCTCAAAACGCTATGCATCACAAAAAACAAAAGAGTGATAAAAGGTGGATAAATCCCGAGGTACGTCTAAAAGAGATTATTGCAGCAAATAACAGAACAGATAAAGGTGACACGCAAGTTAAGATAAGCCAAGATAGGTTAGGAGAATTAGAAAAATATATTGACGACAAATATATTTCTGATGATGCATTGGATTTTTCTTTTACAGATTTTGATGCATTTGAATCTTGCAAGAGCGCAGAGCGGTTTGAAATATTAGAAGATAGAGAAGAAGCATTTGAATATGAAGGGGTTAAAAAAGAGAAAGCGGCACCACGCTTTAAGAAAGAAAAAGTAAAAAGAGAGCAGCGAGAAGAGATAGTTTTTGAAAGAGAACTAGAAGAGTCAGGTCTAAGACTATCAACAGAAAGAGTGGAAACTCGCAGCTTAGAAAGCCTTATAAAAGAGCGACAAGAAACTTTTTCGCAAAGTGTGTTAAGACTAATTGACCAAAAGGGTGCAAGTGACAGCGACATCTATAAAAAGGCTTTTATAGACAGGCGGCTGTTTTCTAAGATTAGGAGCGACAGCGATTATAAGCCGTCCAAAAATACCGCCATTGCGTTAGCCGTTGCGCTTAATTTGGAATTAGATGATATGTTAGATTTAATCGGCAAGGCTGGATTTACTCTATCTTTTAGCAGCAAATTTGATTTGGTTATTAGGTATTTTGTGGAGAATAAAATCTTTGATATTATGGAGATTAATTCTGCATTAGATGCATTTGGACAGGGGGTGCTGGCTATATAAATGTCGCTTGCCATGCGACCTATTGGTTATATAGAGTGTGTTATACTCATATCATGACTTGCTAAAAAGAGCAAGCATAATAAGGAGAACACATTTATGAACAACAATTTAACAGAACTAGTCTTTATCTTAGACCGATCGGGAAGCATGGGCGGCTTAGAAAAAGATACAGTCGGCGGCTATAATAGCTTTGTGACAAAACAGCAAGAGGAAAGCGGCGAGGCTAATCTAACAACAGTGTTATTTGATGATAAGTATGACATCTTGCATGATAGAGTAGACATTAAAAAGGTAGAGCTGCTAACGGATAAAGAATATTTTGCGCGTGGCACAACGGCGCTATTAGATGCAATTGGCAAAACTATTGTAGACATTGGCAAAAGATTGGAAGCAGCAAAAGAAAAAGACCGCCCTAAAAAAGTGCTATTTGTCATTACTACAGACGGACACGAGAATGCATCAAGAGAATACTCCGCCGCCAAAATCAAAGAAATGATTCAGCATCAGACAGACAAATATTCTTGGGAGTTTTTGTTTCTAGGTGCTAATATTGATGCAATAGGTACGGCAAGGGACTTAGGGATACGAGAAGAAAACGCTGTAGAATTCCTATGCGATAGCGAGGGTGTGGAACTTAATTACAAGGTTATGGCAGAGCAAGTTGCAAGCTTTAGAAGCAGCAAAAAAGTCAAAATGGAGCGTGATTGGAAAAGAGAAATCCAAGAGGACTACAAAAAAAGAGGATAACAGAATTATGGCAAGAGAAAAGAAAAATGATAAAAAGCTTGAGTCTGCGATTAAGACTATGCGAGTTGAAACTGTCAGCAAAGAAATGACTGTTGGCAGTGAGCTTTTAAGTGAGCCTAAAAAAGAAAAAAGGCCGTTTTATAATGATAATGGCATTAAGGTTTTTGTTCACACTGATGTGGATTATAGGGACACTTATGAGATTGTTCATGAGGGCAAAAGTTTTCATACAGGCAAGTATAAATGGAGCAAGGAGTATTGTGACGGATTAAGTGCTTATGGCACAATGACTGCAACTTATACTGAAGAGCCAGAGCCGCATTTGATATTAGAAACTATTTATGACCGCCCAGAAAAATATCGCCCAAAAGATTGGGTTAATGATGTTTGGCGCTATGTGTTTACTCCAAGTGTTAAGGGCGAGCGGTTATTGGATAAGTCTGTTATCAATAATGCTTGCGACAAGTGTATAAATGAATATTGCTATAGGTTTAATTACTCGGACAAAAAACGGCTAGAAGAAGAGTATGATGTTCGTACTGCACGCATTACTAAAGAAATTGCAGATTTAGAGGCAAGCGGCGGCGAGATTGATTTAGAAAAGTGCAAGTATCAAGGCAAATATGGGAGTGCTGCTTTTGACGGACAAAAAAAGATTAAACTCAATGAAAGTCAATTGAGGGCGCACAAAGATTTTTTGCAAAAAGCGATAGTAGACATTGCTATGATTAGAAAAAGTCGCTTAGACCAAGTCAAGAGAGATGAAGAGCAAGCAGCGCGTGATAGCCAAGAATATGAAAGAGAAGAATTAAGAAAATCAAGACGCACTCCGCATAAGATAGAATTTGAAACTGCTTTAGAAATTACTACACTTGCACACAAAAATCAAGTAGACAAGCAAGGCCACCCATATATTTGGCATGCTAAAATTGTTGCTAGATTAGTCAAGAATGACAAGGCAAAAATTGCCGCACTACTCCATGATGTTATAGAGGATAGCAATTTTACGCTTAGTGACCTAAAAGAAAAGGGCATATCTGATGAAGTAATAGCGGCAGTAGATTGCCTAACAAAAAGAGATGGCGAGGATGAATTAGATTATTATAAAAGGATTCATACAAGTGATTTGGCAATAGAGGTCAAATTAGCCGATATGTGCCACAACAGCGATATTTATCGGTTTCCTATATCAGAGAAAGAAAGGGCGATTGAAAACCATAAAAAATATAAAGGCAGAGCGCAGGTTATGGTTTTGATGCTTGGCAAAAACTTTTTCGAAAGGATAGAAAAACTTGCAACGGCTGATACAATCAAATGGTTTCAAGCGACAGACAAGGATTGCAAGCATGACTATGAATACACTAGCTATGGTTTAGCCCGTGCTATTATGACGCGCGCATTAAGAGAAAAATATGACAAATACGATAAGGACGGAGGTACTAGCACAGAAGATAGGATAAGGGAAATTATTGCAATAGCCGCATTATGTAATAGTGAAAATGCAAAAATTGCGGCGTTATTAAGGGATGTAATTAGTAGCAGTAGTTTGTATTATACTTATGATAGTCAGCTAATTAAGGCTGGATTGCCGATTGAAGCAGTAGAGGCGGCAAAGAGTATTGAGAGTGCTAATTATGGGCGCATGATGCACGATACGGACAACGATAGATATTACACGCGCATTGCAGAAAATAAATTTAGCGCCGAGGCAGAATTTGCTAGGTTAGACTATAAGGAAAAACAATTGTTATTAGATTATGCCGACCCGTCAAAAAAAGAAGAGCTAGAAAAAATCAGGCAAAAGCAAACTGCTAAAAGAAAAGAACGATTAGAAAATAACGACAAGGCTAAAGAGGGTGACCGCATTGATAGGTTTTTAAGGCGATATAGTTTGACTCTAGAAGAAAAGTTGAACGACATTGAGGATAAGCGCACTTTATTAAAATCTAAATTAGTGCACTCAGACTTTTTGATGGCGGTAGAGAGTGTAGAGTTTTTTGATATAGACGGCAACAAAATGGACGAAAAAGATGTTAGAGAATATGCCCAAAAATCATATTGGCTAGAAAAAGATGCAAGTGAAAAAAAATTAGGCGCACCAAAAGGCCGTCCTAATACAACGGTTGTTACAGGCACTATAGAAAGAGGTGCTGTAAAAATTGGTAATAGGGTTCAGGTATTAGGCTATACCCATGCAAGCGAGTATTCTAATTGGATAAAAGTTGTGGGCATTGCGATAGAGGGAGTAACCCCTAAAACAACTGTTGTAGAAGAGGCAAAAGCGGGCGATTTTGTTCATCTAACACTAGATAACAAAGGTGTTAATGTTAATCATGATAAGTCGCACGGATTAAGGCGCGGCAATGTTTTGGGCGGCGATAGTGATGTTAATGCCAAAAACTGCGGTGTTTGGTTTGAAGTGGAACTAACACCAAAAGACAAATTTATTAACAACGAAAAGGCTATTTTTGCTAGTCGTGCATTTAGTGAACAAGGAATTATTTATATGCCTATTGGAGACAAAAAAGCAATAATAATGCTAAATCATCTTTGCTTTATTGAGGTGGGCGAGGAGTTTGATGTATACAAAAACGCTGGCGATAAAATTATATCGGCTAAAGCAAAGGTGTTATCAATAGATAATGTCAAGGTTTGCCCGTTTTGCTTTAGCGACAAGGTTATTCCTATTTGCTATGGTACACCGGGTACGGATATGGAAAAAGCTGCAATGCGCGGCGATATTATGCTTGGCGGCTGCTGTGTTGACCCTGAATATGACCTACACAACAAATGCAAGGATTGTAATTTGCTATTTAATTACGGCGAAAAACAAGGCTATAAAAAATTCAGACGGAGGCCAAAAGGAAAATGACAAGCAAAGACTACATTTTTGAGAATCCAAAGGCGGCGCTTGCCCTAGAAGCGGTAGCGCAGGGTAAAAAATTCTTCTCGGATATTAAGGCTTATATCGAAGCCGGATTAGGAGTTAATGCTGTCTTGGCAACCGAAGCAAGAGAGATTATAGACGAGCTTATTAAGAGAGGTCTGATTAAGCCTTTTCATAATATTCCCAATATTTATGTGGTGACAGATGAGGGCAAAGAACTTGTCAAAGAAGGCAGTCAAAATTAGGAGCGTAAATCATCATGACAAATAAAGACTACATCATCAAAAATAAAAATGCGTATCAAGTGTTAGATGCAGTATCTGGCGGAGCAAAAGACTTGAGTCAAGTTTTGTGGCACATTAAGGCTTGTTTTAGCAAAGAAATGCAAGAGCAGATTGCTTTAGAAAATTTTGAAATTCTGCTTGAAAAGGGCTTGATTGTTAGGGCAGACGACGGCGCACTTGTTGCGACTGACGAAGGCAAGAAAATTGCTTTTAATATTTGGAAAATAGAAAATGAAAAAAAAGAAGAGTTGATGCGCAAAAAAAGAGAGGATGCCGAGATTAAAAAGCTTAGAAAATTAACTAGGGATGAGTTAAACGAGGCACTAGCAGCATTGAAAAAATTGCGAAATGAAGAGCCGTATAGCGGCGAATTGCCAACGCATAACGCTATGTGTTATTCGACATCTATGCCAACACATTATGAGTGGGATAAAATCCCAATGCAAATTGTTTGTGCCACTTGCGGCAAAAAATTTGGGGACAAAAAAGCTGTTGCAAAACACTCAAGAGATTATGACAAAGAAACTTTGTACATTGACAAATGGGATTATCGGTCTTTCGTTAGAATTTTTAGAGAATTAGATGCATTATGTTATCAAGCAAAAATGGATTTTAATTGCACGGAATGTGTAAAAAACAAAAATATTCCGCTTGTATTGTATCATGTAAAAATGCAAGAGGATAGTCAGGCAAAAACAAGTTCTCCTTCTATAAACTCTAAAAAAGGCTTTGAAATTTGGCAATACAATAAGGTTACGGACTGCTTAACTAACATTATAGGAAAAGCATGGCTTATAAATTATTCTAAAAAAGAGCAAGACGAATACAAAAATCTTGATGTGGGCGGCAAGATAAAGTTTTGGTTAGAAGAGGTAAGGGGCAGCATCGGCGACCACGAGGGCGAAGAATGGAACAAAATCTATGATGCCATAGAGGGCATTTTGGGAGTAAAGATTGGAGGAAAAACGTAATGGATAAAAACCATGAAGAAATTATTGCAAAGCTAAAAAAAGAGATAGAAGAGTTGAGGCTAAAAAAAGCTGAATTAGAGCTTGCAGAGCTAGAAAGACAGAATGAAAATATAGTCGATGTAGATGCGCGCGGCTTTGAAGAAAAATTAGCCGAGCGTAGGCGGGCAATTTTAGACGAGCTTAGCTTGATTAATGAAAAATCGGGCATTACACCAAAAAAAGCACCACCTCGCCCCAAAGTGGAAACGCTATCTCGAACGGAAATCAACACAGCACTAGATGCACTAAAAAATATGCGCAATGAACAAGGCTACAGCGGCGGTATTCCTAGAGGCGAAGAGATAATGTGTTATGCTAGAGCGCAACCTGCTTATTATGAGTGGGATAAAGTGCCAAGCAAATATACTTGTTTGACCTGCGGCAAAGCCTTTGGCGGAGCGGGCGAGAATGCTAGGATTAGGGATTGGAACTTACCTAAGGATAAACTTTATATTGATGCAAGCGGCTTTGATAGACTGATTGAAATTCCCAAGAGCATTATTGATTTAGGCTATGATGCCAAAATAGATTTTAACTGTTTGGAGTGCGTCAAAAATGGCAAACCGCCGTTTGTGAAAAGTGTCAAAATTGATAGTGAAAAGGATTATACTGTAAGTTATTATAAAGAACAATATGCAGTAAGTAAAGAATATTATCCAGATGGTTTTGACTACTTTGACAAAAAAGATTATAGTCAAGCGATCGGATTTTTGCGTACTCTAAAAAATAAAAGTATACAAACAAAGATTGTTTTTGAACTAGAAAAGCAAAGTGGCGGTCTATATAGAATAAACCCTTGCGAGCTAATAAGACTTAAAAAAGAGTGGGGTGCGGATTTTGCGCCTTATGAATTTTTGGGTGATATTAAAATAAGAAGAGAAAAGAAAGAGATCCCTAAAAAATCCGAAGAGGAAACCTTAATAGATTTTATGTGCGGCGGTGCTTATGAAAAGGCGGAGATTATTTGGGGCAAAAATAACCACAGCGACAAGCTAAAACACTTATCATTTTTTACTAACCTTAAAGATAATTTTACTGTTTCATTTTATGTAGATTTTGAATTGCCAAGCTTGCAGTCCGCTGCAAGAGTTTGGAATGATGGCAAGCCTTGGGAGGTTGCTGCTAATATCTTAAAAAATATTTTAGGCATTGAGGTGAGTGATAAATGATAACTCTACCTAAAACAGTTGCAATAGAACTGACAGCAAGGTGCAATCATAAGTGCTTTTTTTGCAGTTGCCCATGGGAAGATAAATTGAGAATTGAGAATGGAGAATTGAGAATTAAAGATAAAGAACTCACAACTGCAGAGTGGAAAAAAGTTATATCACACTTATACAAATTCGGCGTACAACACATCACATTCACAGGCGGCGAGCCAACGCTTTTTAAGGATTTGCCAGAGCTAATCAAACATGCTGACAAAATAGGCTACACTCTAGGAATTGTAACTAATGGTCTAGCGGTTAGCGATGAGCTTTTAGCAATTTGCAAAAAGCATGAAGTGCTAGTAAGTATATCCGTCCCCGGCATAGAAACCTTTGCCCCAAACACAGGGGTAGACAACATTGCCGGTGTATTAGCACTCTTTGAAAAATGTGAGAGCTTAGGGATAAAAACAGTTGCAAATATTGCAGTGTCCAAACGCAATTTGCATGAACTGTATGAAAATATTTCTCACCCAATCCTGCGCGGTGCAAGTTATGTTTTGCTTAATCGCTTTTTGCCGGGCGGCAAAGGTTTAGAAAATACAGAGTTGTTATTGACAATTGATGAAATCAATGATATGCTGGATATAGCGGAAGAGGTGCTGTCGCGTGCCGGAATAAACGGCCATGTAGGTACAGAATTACCATACTGCATAATCAAAAACCCGGATAAATATAAGCACATTCAGGTATCAAGTATGTGCGCAGCGGCAAAGGGTTTTTTTGTAATTGACCCTAGCGGCTACATCAAGACTTGCAATCACAGTCCGATAAGAGTGTGCAAATGGAATGAAATTGACACCTTAATAAAAAACGACTATTGGCAAAAATTCGTTAGCCAAAAGTATATCCCAAAAATGTGCGTTGGTTGCAAGCACCTTGACATTTGCGACGGCGGCTGTAGAGAAGCAGCTCATGTATATTATGGCGATATTGACGATAATGACCCTTGCTTTAACAAGGATAAGGAATCAAGTTATGGAAAATAAAGACCAACAAACAATCGAATTTGAAAACGGCGATAAGTTTACCGGGGAGCTGAGAAACGGCAAACCGCACGGCAAGGGAACTATAAAGTACGGTAGGCTCTCCTTTGACCAAAATCTTTATCATTGGGGCAAAAAGTCCTATGAAGGTGATTTTTGGGAGGGAGTGCCGTTTGGTAAGGGTGTTTTTGAATATCGTATTGGAGATAAGTATGAAGGAGATGTGGTAAGCGGCGAGCCGCACGGGCACGGCGTAATGAGCTATCACACGATAAGGCCGGGCTCTTATTACCATGATTATTATAAGTACGAAGGCGATTTTGCGTTTGGTCTGCCGCATGGCAAAGGCGTCATGCAGTATTACCAAGGAGGTAAGTTTGATGGGGCTTTTGCAAACGGAATACCAAACGGCAAGGGTGTTTATTATTATAAGCTTAATCGATACGTAGGTGATAATGAAATCGAAAGGTACGAGGGCGATTTTGCGGACGGCAAATTCCACGGCAAGGGCGCAACTTATAGTAAGGGCGGCGCAAAAGTCCGGTACGGGGATTTTGAGCACGGTTTTTTTGCAGAGAAAGTTAAAATCTATCCAAACGGTGACAGATATGCGGGCGAAGTAAAGGGTTGCAAGCCGCACGGCAAAGGTATTTATTCTTACGCAAAGGGCAAACACGCCGCTATATTTGAGATGTTTCCGCTAAGGTATGAGGGGAGCTTTAAGGACGGAAAACCAACGGGCGATGGCGTTTTAGACTATCTCTTCGCTGTTTTATATTTTGAATGCGGCTCAACGTATAACGGTGAATTTGAGGGCGGTATTCCAAACGGCAAGGGCAGTTATGAATTTGCAAACAAGTTTGTGTATCGAGGATATGTGACAAACGGCTTGCCGAACGACAAAGACGGAGCATTAAGTGACCGTAATACCCGTACGCATTATAGGGGCGGTTTTGCAAACGGCAAAAAACACGGCTTAGGTGCAGAGTATAGAAAAGACGGTATCTTAGTAAGAGCGGGAGAGTGGCAAAATGATGAATTTATTAAGGATATAAGTCAAATTAAAAAGCAAAAGGAATTATACCCTAGAGATGTTTGGTATCGTGACATGCACTTAATCATGCATTCACCATATTACTACTCTCTAACAGATAAGCAACACGGCACAGGAAAACTAACCGGGGGTATGGTTTTGGGCATAAAGAAAGAATTAGGAAAGCGTATTTTATTTGCCACGACTGGCGAGTGCGAGTCAAATTATTTAGATATTTTAATTTCTGTAAATAGTCTGGCAGTTGCTCTGTTTGGACTTGGCGGACAAAGAGTTCTAAAAAAGGCCTATGGATTTAATAAAAAAACCGAATCCATAAGAATTGCAAAAAAATTAGGCTTATCTGCTGTAGTTGTTGGCACACTAGAAAACCCCTCTCAAGATAATGCAGAAGAGAGCATAACAAAGTATTTGGACAATGTATTTATAAATATAGATAGCCTTACGCCAAAACTAAGAGATGGAATAGTAGCGGGGTATGGCAAGGGCTTTATGCCTAAGCCAATAGCCGAAAATGACAAAACCCGTACCCAAGCAAAAAGAATGGAGTACGCAATAAGTCAACCTATTCCTGAGGAATTTAAGGATAATCCGCTAGATTACTTTTTGCAAACAAAAGAGGGAGATTTGGCTAGAAATACAAAATAGAAAATGTGAAATATGACAAACAACCAACTTTATACATTTATAACATTACAAGAAGGCTCAAATGGAGTCGAATTCGGTCGTTATCCGCAAGGTGAAAACGGAGAGATTTTGCCTATTGCTTGGCGTGTTTTGGAGACTAACAGAAAAAGAGAGATGCTTATATTGTCCGAAAAGGTACTTGATATTGCCCCATATCACAATAGATATGTTGCAACTGACTGGGCGGATAGCGATATTAGAAAGTTGCTTAATGGCTATCACTCCAACACACGAAGTATTTTTGATGATAGTGTTATGTATGAGGACAAAACTAGTTTTTATGCAAAGGCTTTTAGTGTCAAAGAGCGTAGCAAAATTATTCTAAGCCCTACTCAAAGAAATGGCTCATATAATGGCAGAAATTTTAGCTACAACAAGACAGAAAGTAAAGACACATCGGACTGGGTGTTTTTGTTAAGTGTAAGAGAGGTGGGCAAATATTTTGGTCAAGGCAGTGTCAAAACTTGTGACGGTGAGTTTGTTGGGTTCTTAACAACACCTTTAGACGGCGCAATAGCACAAAGAACGGAATACGCCTATAAGAAAAGAATAGACAACGGCAAGGCATCAAAAGTATTTATGGAGGCACTTATTCCCGAAAAGGAAAGTTCGTGGTGGCTAAGAAATCGTGGCTCACATTCGCATAAAAGCGCAGTCTATGTGGGTGCTGACGGAATAGTTCATACTTGCGGAAACCATGTCACATATGATACAATAGGTGTCAGACCGGCGTTGTGGCTAAAGCTTGACGGAGGGCAAAACTAAAATGATAAAAAATTTGGAAAAGAAAAGACCTTTTAAGATTTTAATGATTTGCTTGCTTGCTTTGATTATAATATTTCCTCTGTCTGCTTGTGACTTATTCGGGGATGACAATCAGCCGCCTCCCGCCACCGTTAGCGTTGTTTTGGTAGACGGAGATGATTACTTTACAGCAGGCTTTGAAATTGGTCAAATCGCCGAGTTGGAGCTGGAAAAAGTCACAACAAGGCAAGGTTATTTTTTGCAAGGGTATTTTTCGGATATTAGCGGCGGCGCAAGATACTTAGATAGCGCGGGCAGGTCGCTTGAGCCTTGGGGTGCAAATTTCCCCCAAAGACTTTATGCGCAGTGGGGGCAGATATCCGAGTTAAAACATTATAGCGAAGTGTTTGCCGAGAATGGAGTTGTGCTGCAGGGCAATAACTTGTCAGGCTCGACTAACTTTGATTTTACTTTTTCTGATGAAGTAATAAATGCGATTAGGGGGAATTTGGATAGGCAGATTAGGATAAGTCTAACACTACAAAACTTGTGGACGCGTGGCCCAATGCTATCGGGCATAACATTAAATATGTATGATAGGATAGGGGCAGGCGCAACGAGGCTTGTTAGTGATCGCAGAATGCCCACATCTCGTCACGCCTATAATTATTGGCATAATTTATCCGCCGAATTTGTGCTTGATGCCCTAAGCACACAACAAGGTGCACTAAGGTTTGTATTCAGTAGAGGCTTTCAACCACTTGGTGCGGTTCATTTAAGAAACATTCAAGCATCAATAGAATTTGTGAATGTGGGAGGATTAGACTAAAATGAATTTATCAAAAGACTTTAGAATATCAGATTTGAGTGCCGAGATACAACAAGAGATTGATTTATTCTTGACAGAGCTTAAAAAGAGTTACCCTAACATTGCGGCGGTAATTGTTTTTGACGACCCCAGCCATATCAATGATAATACAGACAATGAGATAAATTTATGCGTTGTGTCGGATGATTTTTTGAACAACTTAGGCTGTGTCTATCATATCCCATGCAGAGGCAAAGAGTCTTGCATGGTAAGGCGGCATGAGGATAAGCTGGAAAACATAGTGGATGAGGCGGCAGAAATAAAAAAGACTTATGCAATGGAAATTAGGCCATATCCTATGAGTGTCAAAATGTATCTAGCTGGTGACACGTATTATGATAACTGGCTTTATGGGAGAAGTGGCTTATATTACGGCGACAAAAAATACGACCCAAAAACTGTTGATGCCCAAATTGATTGGAAAGCGGTCTATAATGAGGTAGTAAAATACGAGGGAGCAACGATTGATAATGTTCCGTTTAGTCAAAGAGGCAAGCCTATTGGACAAGGTAAAATGACATGGTATAACGGGGAAGTTTATGAGGGAGCATTTACAAAAGGTAATTTTTGCGGCAAAGGGATTTTGTATTATGCTAATGGTGATAGGCTGGAAGCCGAATTTGACGGCAGCGAAACTTATGGCTATAGTCATTTTTATGCTAAGGGGACATTATATCACGTGGACGGCACAAAGTATATAGGTCGAGTAACTCACGATGGCAAAAGCGGTTTTGGCATTTTGTATGATAAGGACGGCAATATTTTATTTGAGGGCGATTGGGATGACGGCTATAAAAATCCACCAAAGGTGGTTGAGTTTGAAAAGTGTATATTGTGTAATGAGGGCAAATTAACAGATGACGGATTATATTGCCACGAGTGCAACAAAAGGCTACTAGGGTTTTCTTCTGATAAAAATGCAAGAAGGCTTTATAGTTTAGCCGTTTGTTATGAATATGGAAAATATAAAGACCAGTTTTATGGCGTGGGAAAAAACAACGGCTTAGAATATGCAATTAAATATTATAAAGAGGCAGCGGATGCAGGATTAAAAGAGGCAGAGGCGGCGGTTAAGCGGTTGACAGAGGAAAGATATATAGCCAAAGAACTTGACAGTGAGGGCAAACCAAAAGGCAAAGGTACAAAAATTTTATCCGACGGCACACGGGTCGAGGGTGAATGGAAAAACGGCAAATTATTAAAAGCAAAAATCTATTATATAAGCGGCGATACTTATGATGGTACGCTTAAAAACGGCAAATATAATGGCTATGGGGTTTTTGTAAGAAAGCAAAGGACAGTGGGCGACGATGATGTGTTTGAGGGCATTTGGAAAAATGGCAAAATGCACGGCAGCGGCAGTTGGACTTATGGCAAGTTTAGTTATGTTGGTGAGTACAAAAATGGGCAGTGGCACGGACAGGGAACACACACAAACGGCAATGGCAATCGCTATGAGGGGCAATTTGTCAAGGGGTATATGGATGGGTTGGGTGTCTACACTTATGCCAATGGCGACAGATACGAGGGGGAATTTGTGCATGGCAACCCGAATTCGTGGTCTAGTAGTTCTTCTCTAAACGCATACTTTTTTGCTAAAGCAGATGACAAACCGGAGAACATCAAGAAATTCACATGGCAAGGCATTTATTTTTGGGGCGGAGGTATGAGATACGAGGGCGGCTTCAAAAACGGCAAATTTCACGGCTTAGGTGCGTTTTATTCGCACGACAGCGGCAAATTCAAGTATGATGAAAGCAACTGGGTTAATGGCGAACGGCACGGCAGCAGCACTGCTTTTTATCATGGCGGCACAAGCCGCACAGTGGAATATGTAAAAGGAAGGAAGGTGGAGAATGATG
>WRAF01000002.1 GCA_009780325.1 Bacillota bacterium
GAGTATATATGTATAGCGGAATAAAGAGTAAAGAAGAGATTCTTACAGAATGACAAAATTTTAAACATTTCATTAAATAGCCCTGGTCTTGAAAATAAAATAGGAAAGTCTAGTGGAATCTATATTTTGTTCAAAAACTCCGCATTCGGTCGTCAATACTGCTAGTATAGCCTCTCTCAAGTGTTCATTTTTGTCCTGGCACGAGAAGTGCATTGCCACGAATACTTCTTGGCACGGCAATCAAAAATATGCTTACTATATACCCAATTTATTTTCAAGACAGGTCTATTGAAAAATACAAACATTTAAGTTTAATAATGAATATATAATTAGTAGTGTTGCTTAATTTTTTAAGTATGCTGCTTTTTTTATAGGGAGGATTTTATGTCAGATATAAGCGTGGTTAAAAATGTGAGCTTAAAAGATTTTTGTACATATAAAATAGGGGGAGTGGCAAAGAAGGTTGTTAGGGTGGGTGATGTTGAGGGATTGAGAAGGGTGATGGGTCTTGATGGGAAGAAGGTGATAATTGGCAGGGGGAGTAAGGTATTGTTTTCCGACGAGGGGTTTGATGGAGTTGTAGTAGTTATGGGTGGGGAGAGGCTGAAGTTTTTTAGTGAAAATGATGCAGTATTTACTAGCTTTGACACACATAATATGATGAAAAATATAGATTCTATGATATATAACATGGATTTTTTTGGAGTTTATGCAGAAAGCGGGGTATTTTTGCCTAAGCTGGGCAGAGAATGTTTAAAGAGAGGATTGAGTGGGTTGGAATGGATGGTAGGTATTCCTGGAAGTATAGGGGGAGCGGTGTGGATGAATGCGGGAGCTCATGGTGGAGATATGGCGAGTGTAATAGAATGGGTAGAGATTTTTAGGGATGGAGAAGTTGTGAGGGTGCCAGGTGAAGAGTGTGGATTTGGATATAGGAGAAGCAGATTTGTTGATGGAGATATTGTGTTGGGCGCATGTTTTAGATTGGCAGAGGGTGATAAAGGTGACATTGAGATGAAGATGGCGGAATATGTCAAAAAGAGGAAGACGGCACAGCCGGCGGGACGTAGTTGCGGGTCGGTTTTTAAGGCGGTGAGGTTGGAGGGCGGAGTGGTTCCTGCGTGGGAACTTATTGATAATTGTGGATTAAAGAGAGTGAAAATTGGCGGGGCGGAGATTAGCGGTAAGCACGCTAATTTTATAATGAATGTGAAAAATGCTAAGGCGGAGGATGTCAGGGCGTTGATTAGATTGATTAAGGCAGAGGTTTATTTAAAGTATGGGATTAAACTAGAAGAGGAGATTGTGTTTATGTGATAAGATACATAATGGCGGGGACATGAGTTTAAAAATAAATTTTAAACTATTTAAATGATGGGAGGTGAGTAAGAAAACAATTCATTTTGAAGGCATGTGTTTGGTTTTGATATAAAAGCTGTAGGGGGAGAAAATTGTTTAATGTATTGTTGAAAATTGTTGAGGACAGTATGGATTTATAAGAACTGGATTTCAAGACCCGCTTGAGCCAGTTTTTATTTTATAGAAAGTTTACTATAGGGCAATATTATATGTGATATAGTATGATTTTTAGAATACTATATCACATATTAAGTTGTTAAATAGTAAAAAATTGATGATTAAAATATGGTTGACATGGTGGGGGTGGTTATGGTAGAATAGTAGTATGTTATTAGGTGATTATCATACGCATACGAAATATAGTCATGGCAAGGGTACTGTGTTAGGCAATTGTCAAAGAGCTTTAGACATGGGGTTAAAAGAAATTGCTATAACCGATCATTCTTTTTCTCATTTGGGTCATGCAATTAAGCGAAAGAGGGTGGGAGTATTTATGGATGAGGTTAGGCTGGCTAGGGAAAAATTTCTTAATCTTAAAATATATGCGGGGTTAGAGTGTAATTTGCTGGATGAAAAAGGGAACATTGATTTATGGGAAGAAGGATATGGGTGTGAGTTGATAATATTGGGATATCATAAATTTGTTAAGGCAAGTAGTTTTAAGGATTTGTTTGCTTTTAATTTGCCTTTATTTTTTGGCAGGAGTGGTGCAAAACGGAGAGTGAGGACAACTGATGCATTTATTAGGGCTATGGAAAGGTTTGCTGTTGCATTTATATCTCATCCTGCTGTTGGTGTGGCTGTGGATATGAAAGCTTTGGCTGAGGCTGCAGCACATTTTGGGACATATATAGAGTTGAACGGGAAAAGGATTGCTTTGACTAGAGGTGATGTAGACGCTGTATTGAATAGCGGGGCGAATTTTATTATTAATTCTGATGCGCATTCAATTGATAGGGTGGGTGAGATTTCTAAACCGCTGGGATTTATAAAAGAGATGGGGATTCCAATGGATAGGATGGTTAATTGGGGTAAGACGGCAGAATTTAGACGAAAATAGAGATGTTCTGTGTGTATAATTTGGCAAATAATAATGAAATAAGGGGAAAATAGTATGAAAAGAAAATTTGCAGTGATAGCTTTTATGTTAATTATGGTGATATCTATAGTTGCAGGTTGTACTTTATATTCTGGTGGAGTGGGTCAAGACGGACAGGACGGAGCGGACGGCAGGTCTGCTTTTGAGATATGGCTTGCTGCTGGTAATGAAGGGAGTGAGGAAGATTTTTTGGAATGGTTGAGAGGGTCTGTTGGACAAAGTGGTCAAGATGGTCAGAATGGTATGTCGGCATTTGAGATTTGGCTAAGTCAATCAGGTAATTATGGAAAATCTGAAGCAGATTTTTTGGAGTGGCTGCGTCGCCCGCCTGTTGAGGTTCAAAATTTTATGATTACATTTTATAGAGTAAATATTGATGCTGTCACTGCATCAAAAGGCACTTTAATTTGGCAGCCATCTAATCCTATAAGCGGTGAGCATGAGTTTTTGGGCTGGTATTTAGATAGGAGTTTTGAAAATAGGGCAAACTTTCCGTTTATGTTGAGTGAGAATATAGTATTATTTGCAAGATGGGATTTTGTTGCTGATTATGGTTTGTTTTATGGCGTTAGATTTGGAGTGGAAACTTTTATTAATGGACTTAGTGAAACTGGCAGGCAGCAGTCTAAAATTGTTATTCCTGCGTCTGTGACACATATAGGTTATAATGCATTTAGAGATGAAGAGAGTATAAGGTATGTATATTTTGAAAGAGGTAGTAGGTTGAGAACTTTGCCTGTGTCTGCATTTAGGGGAACAAATTTAATAGAGATAGAGCTTCCGGCATCATTAACGAACATTAATGCTAATGCATTTTTGAATGTGACAACTTTAGAAAGAGTGACATTCGAGCGAGAGAGTCAGTTGGAATTTATTGGTCCGCAAGTATTTTTGGGGGCGGTGAATTTGTTGTCAATTATTATTCCTGTTTCAGTGAAACATATTGGTCATCATGCCTTTGCGCATTGGACAAGTGATCAGAGTATTTATTTTAAAGAGCGCTTGTTTGCGTCTAATGAATGGGATTCAGATTGGTTTCAGCTTTCAAGTGCTAGACTTATTTGGGGGGGGCTGAGTTTTAAGAGTGATGTGGTAAATTGCGGTGCTATGTGTGAAATAAGTATGTAAAGTAGAGATAGTATATGTTGTATAATGTACAAAAAGGAGGTGTTTAGATGAATATTACTGAAGAAGTGGTGTTTGAAATTGATGGGAGTATTGATAGCAGGTGTTGCAGGGAGACTGTTAATAATGGTGAGCGAGCGGCGGCGGAGTGCTGCAAGCAGGCGTTGTTGATTCATTGTTTTTTGATTGGCGGCTTGCTGCTTATTCATGAAAAAGGCGGATATAGTTTAGAGTTTTATGTGGGTGAATTAAAGGATATATTTAAAAGAGTGTTGGATGAATTTGGATTTAAGGCGGGTGAGAATAAGGGCGGGGTGTATATTAAAGACAGAGATAGTATTTGTGATATTTTGGCAATGATGGGTGCTAATAAGGCTGTTTTAAAATTGAATGATTTGATTGCGACTAGAGAATATAGCCAGACGATTTCAAGAAAGGCAAATTGTGATATTGCTAATGTAGACAGGACGGTGGAAGTAAGTTTGAAGCAGTGTGAGGTTGTTGAGAGGCTAATGAGAAGCGGGATAATTGAGGATGAGAAATTGCTTGAGGTGGCGATTGTTAGACTTAACTTTAGAGAGGCGTCTTATGAGGAATTGGCGGACAAATTGGGCATTAGCAAAAGTTCTATCAGATATAGATTGGATAAATTGATGAAAATGAGCGGACAAATTGGTGATTATTAAGAAATGCTAATAAATGACTGTATTGATTTAAAATCTATAATAGACAAGTTAAAGAATGACTGCCCTATTTTTCATGGCGAGAAAGATTTTCAATTTGAGTTAGCATGGAAAATTAAGCAGCAAAATTCAAAGGCTAAAATTCGCATGGAAAAACCAGTAAGGGGGAGACAAAAATAGGCGAGTTGATATTGGCGGAAAAATATCCTATTGAATTAAAGTACAAAACTGCTGAAACTAAATGTGAATATGCAGGTGAAGAATTTAATCTTGTCAATCAAGGTGCGCAAGATTTGGGGAGATATGGTTTTTTTTGAAGATATAGAGAATATTGAAAATTATAAGAAGGATAATAACATAATCCTTGTCATTGCGGGGGGCTTTCATTTTTGTTGGTTTGAAGAGGTGATTTGTGAAGCTGTTTCATTTTGGATGCTGGATTATTTGTCGGGATTACTAGGGGCATATGGTGTTTATGTATAAAGAGTATGGGATTAATGAGATGAAAAAATATAAGCAAGAGGATAGCTTTATTTTTTATGCTGACTGGTATCATAAATCTGAAAATCAAAGGGGCGAAAGACTCTGTTTAAAAATGTCAGTGGATTTATTTAGATTGTTAAAACAGGATGAAAAGACTTGGCAATTTATTATTTCATATAATGCAGAGAGCAAGCCTCAAGGATTGTTTAGACCAGATTGGCTGCATATTGTTGATGATAAACAAAAGAAGTGGTGGACTAATTTTTTAAGGATGAAGGTTCTTGTGGGGTTATTAAAAAATTATATGGCAATTAGGATTTATTAAGTATGGATTTTGCCTTACATAATTACAAAAAAATTTTGCCTTATCTTTTTTCTAAAAGGGTAGGGAGGGAGATGTTATATATTATGAATAAAGAGTTTGCACATCTGCATTTACATACAAGTTTTAGTATGCTGGACGGGGCGCTTAAGATTAAAGATTTATTTAAAAGATGTCATGAGTTGGGGATAACAAGTGTGGCTATTACTGATCATGGAAATATGTATGGGGCGCTTGAGTTTGCTAAAGAGGCGGCTAGGTTTTCTAGTGAAAACGAAAAGCAAGATTTATTTGACTTTATTAAAGAGGGCAAAGAATTTAAAGTCAAGCCTATTATTGGGTGTGAGGTGTATATTTGTGATGACATGAAACTTAAGAATACAGAGAATAAGGGTTATTATCATTTGGTGCTGCTGGCTAAAAATGAAGAAGGGTATAAAAATTTAATTAAGCTGGTAAGTTTAGGCTTTATAGAGGGATTATATTATAAGCCAAGGATAGATTTTGAATTGTTAAAGTTGTATAGCGAGGGGTTGGTTTGTTTGTCCGGGTGTTATGGGGGACATATTGCTCAAGCTTTAGACAAAGGGAATTTAAAGCTGGCTAATGAATGGGCGGCTAGGTACAAGGGATTATTTGGCAACGATTTTTATATTGAATTGCAAGACCATAGGATGGTGGAGCAGCGAAGGATTTTGCCGCTATTAAGAGATGTGGCGGCATTAAATGGTATTAAAATGGTGGCAACAAATGATGTGCATTATCTGAATAAGGAGGATGCGCTTACGCAAAAGGTATTGCAAAATGTGGCGTTTCAAAAGACGATGTCTTTTGATGATGATGTCTTTAAAAAAGATGGGCTGGTGGATAGCAGAGAGGGACAGACTGGGGGCGGAGATTATTTTCCTACTGATGAGTTTTATTTAAAAAGCGGTGATGAGATGGCAATGTTTTTTGAAGGGTATGATGGAGCTATAGAAAACAGTTTAGAAATAGCGGACAAGTGTAAATGCGATTTTTTTGTTAAAAAACCATTGCTTCCTAATTATGTGCCTCAAGATAAAAGTGACCCATATGAATATTTGAAAAGGCTGACAGATGAGGGGTTAAATGCAAAATATGGTCAAATTTCGCCTTTAATTAGGGCTAGAGCGGATTTTGAGTTAGAAACTATAAATCGCTTAGGGTTTGTAGAGTATTTTTTGATAGTGTGGGATTTTATTGCTTATGCTGAAAAAAATGGGGTATCGGTTGGACCTGGCAGGGGGTCTGGGGTAGGGAGTATTGTTGCATATGCGGTGGGGATAACTAAGGTTGATCCTATTAAATATGGCTTGATTTTTGAAAGATTTTTAAATCCTGAAAGAGTTTCAAGTCCAGATTTTGATATAGATTTTTGTGTGGATGGCAGGGAAAAGGTTATTGAATATGTGGTAAATAAGTATGGTGCGGAAAATGTCTCTCAAATTATAACTTTTTCTACCATGGCGGCAAAGGCAGCTATAAAAGATGTGGGAAGAGTATTTGATAGACCGTTTGCTGAATTAAACAGAATAACAAAGGCTATGCCAAAACTTATGCTTAAGGGCAAGATTGGGCATGTGATTGGCACATTAAAAAATGAGTCGGGCGATAAAGAGATTCCGCCGGCTATTTTAGAATTAGTAGAGCTTTATAAAGAAGATGCGGATGCTAAAAGGATATTGGATATGGCGATGAAGATAGAGGGACTGCCTAGGCAGACGGGATTGCATGCTGCTGGGGTTATTATTTGTAAGGATGAGATTTATAAACATATACCTATGGCTATGAATGGTGATGGTGTGGTTAGCACTCAGTTTAATATGAATGAGTGTGAGGAGCTAGGGCTATTGAAGATGGATTTTTTAGGACTTGCTACGCTTACGGATATTTCTAATGCATTGAATTTGATTGAGAAAGGCGGCGGAAAAAGGATTGATTTTTATAACATGGAATATAATGATAAAGAGGTTTTCAAGCTTTTTGGTGAAGGAGATACACATGCGGTTTTTCAGTTTGAAAGTGCGGGCATGAAGCGGTTTATGAAAGAGCTTAAGCCAAGCAGTATAGAGGATATTATTGCGGGGGTGGCATTGTATAGACCAGGACCTATGGACTATATTGGAGTGTATGTTGAAAATAAACGGAATCCTGAAAGAGTCAAGTATGACCACGAGATGATGAAGCCTATTTTAGAGGTAACCTATGGGGTGATGGTGTATCAAGAGCAGGTAATGGATGCGGTTAGGAGTTTGGCTGGATATAGTTTAGGGCGTGCGGATGAGATAAGAAGGATGATGGGCAAGAAAAAGTTTGAAGCTATGCAAAAAGAGAGAAAAGTTTTTATAAATGGGTCTAAAGACGGAAGCGTCATAGGATGTATAAAAAATGGTATAGATGAAAAAACGGCTAATAAAATTTATGATGATATGTGCAAGTTTGCAAGCTATGCGTTTAATAAATCGCATGCGGCAGCTTATGCATTTTTGGCTTATCAGACGGCTTATTTAAAGTGCTATTATCCTGCTGAATATATTTGTGCGGTGCTTAATAATAGGATAGGCAATTCTGATGAGGTGGCAAATTATTTAAGATATCTAAAGGATAAGGGAATAAAGGTATTGCCGCCTTGTGTTAATAGGTCGGGTGCATATTTTACTGTGGAAAAAGATCAAAAAGGTGACAAAGCAGTAAGAATCGGGCTTGCCGCATTAAAAGGTGTGGGGGGCAATATTGTAGAGTTGGTTGGGGGTGAGCGGGATAGGGACGGAGCTTTTAAGGATTTTGAGAATTTTGTAGAGAGGTTGTCTAATGTGCTAAGTGAGGGCGGCAGGGCTACATTAAATAAAAAATTATTAGAAAGTTTGATTTTTGCGGGGGCATTTGACAGTTTTGGTGTCAATAGAAAGCAGCTTAGTCAATCTTATGAGATGATTGTGGATAAGTACAAAAGAGAGGCGGCACAAAAAGCAAGCGGACAAGTTTCGTTGTTTGAGGTCTTTGAGGGGTTGAAGGATGTGCAAAAGTTTAAATATCCTGCGCTAAGTGAGTTTGAATTAAGCTATAAACTAATGATGGAAAAAGAGGTGGCTGGGGCATATTTAACGGCGCACCCGCTTGATAAATTTGAGGAGAAGCTTAAAGAATTTGAATGGAACAGTGCAGAGATTAAAAAGGTAATGGGAGATGGGGAAGAAGAAATTAGCGGGGTTATTGAATTAGGCGGGATGCTGGTGGCGGCTGATGTGAGAGTGGCAAAGAGCGGGAGAGAATACGGTGTGGGTGTAATAGAAGATTTATATGGGAGTGTGGAGTTGTTGATAATGGGTGGTGCGTTGGGCAAGAATAGAGATGCTTTTAAAAAGGATGCATTGGTGAGTATTAGAGGCAAGGTTAATGTGCGTGACGATGGATATGTGCTTTGGGTGGACGGGATAGAAGAATGGAAGAGTGAGGGCGGCGATGGTGAGAAGGTAAAAAGAGTGGTTATTAAATTTGATAATGAGGAGAGTGCAAGGGTTGGGATGAGGGAAGTGAGAGAGGTGCTGGGGGGGTATGAGGGTGTTGATGAAGTATTTGTTAATTATGGGCAAGGTGATAAAAAGATGACTGGTGTTGGGGTGCTGGGGTGTGAGGTGCTAAAGAACGAGCTGGTGGGATGTGATGGAGTGGTGGAAGTAGTGCTGGAATGATATATAATAATTTATAATGAAGAACGGTGTTTGAGAAAAATTTTCTTGGCATCGTTTTTTATAGCGACAATGTTCTATCACGCAATATATTAAGATTAATATATTGTGCGTGGTAGAGGTTGTGGTTTTTGGAGAATAAGATTCTTTTGCTTGGCAGACAGGCAGTGCGTTAAGGGGTTGTAGATATTGTGGAATAGTGAAATAATGATGAGATTCTTACGCTTACTTGTGTTTGCTAAAGGCATGACAAAACTTGTAATGGATTATTAAAAGTAAAAATTATTTTACTTAACCCTAAAATTATGTCATAATAAAAATGTTAATTAATTATTATTTTAGGCGAGGAAAAAAATCATGAAATTATGATTTTATCATAGATAAATCAGTTGACAGACGACGACGACGACGACGCTATACTATTATATAGTGTATAATTTATTAAAATTGTTGATAGATTATATAAAATTTATTATTTAGGGGGATAAAACTGTGAGATATAAGCTGGCTACTTTGTCAAGGGGGAATGAGTTTGAGGTGGAGGAGAGTGAAGGTGGTATCGTAATTTATTATAAAAAAGGTGCATCTTATAGATTTACGCATGATGAGATTAAGAAGGTTTCTGAGCATTTTAGGGGAAGTATTTCTAATCTTGATAATGATATGACTAAAAAATTTAATGGGAGTAATGGTGTTGGTTGGTTTATTTATAATATTTTAGGTAAATCTTCTCCAAGACCTGCAAGCAATTTGATTGCATACATGGAGTATAAAGGGATAGTCAGAAAAGTTAATGAAAAGATAAAGAGTATGGAATTTGAGATTATATAATATTATATCATGTATAGTTGCTATAAATAAGGTATTATCTGTGACAGAGATTGTTTTTTAAGTGCTTACACTTAATGCTTTATAGGGAAATTTAAATAAAATAGGAATAATAAATATTTATAAAACTGCTGCAAAATAATTGACTATTTAATAAGCTAGACTTTATAATAGTTATAATAATTTTTGAGGGGTTTATCCAAATGAAAAAAATGACTATTGATGGGAATTATGCTGCTTCATATGTTGCTTATTCATTTAGTGAAGTGGCTGCGATTTATCCAATTACTCCGTCTTCTGGCATGGCAGAATATGCTGATGAGTGGGCGGCTGAGGGTGTGAAAAACATTTTTGGACAGCCATTAAAACTTGCTGAAATGCAAAGTGAAGCAGGGGCGGCTGGTGCTGTGCATGGATCGCTTTGTGCGGGGGCATTATCTACTACATTTACTGCATCGCAAGGCTTGCTATTAATGATTCCTAACATGTATAAAATTGCGGGTGAACTGCTGCCTACTGTTTTTCATGTTAGTGCTAGGGCGCTAGCTGCACATGCATTGTCTATTTTTGGTGATCATCAGGATGTAATGGCATGCAGGCAAACTGGATTTGGTATGTTGTCATCTAATTCTGTGCAAGAGGCACTTGATTTAAGTTTGGTAGCACATTTGGTTACACTTAAATCTAAGGTGCCTTTTTTACATTTTTTTGATGGGTTTAGGACTTCTCATGAGGTGAGTAAAGTTGATGTGTTTGAGTATACAGAGATGAAAAAATTGGTTGATAAATTGGGAATTATGAAAGATATTGAGGAGTTTAAAGCAAGGGCTTTAAATCCAGCTCATCCTATTCAAAAAGGGACGGCACAAAACCCTGATATTTATTTTCAAAATAGGGAAGCAGCTAATAAATATTATGCTGCTGTACCTAAGATGGCTGCTCAGATGATGGAAGAAGTATCTGAGTTAACGGGCAGGAAATATGAGTTGTATCAATATTATGGACCAGAGGATGCAGAGCATGTTGTTGTGATGATGGGTTCTGGAGCAGATGCGGCGGAAGAGACTATTGATTATTATAAGACATTAGAGAATACGCCTAAAGTCGGGCTTTTGAAAGTAAGATTGTATAGACCTTTTGCAGCTGAGTATTTTGTAAATGCTTTGCCTAAGTCTGTTAAGAAAATTGCTGTTTTAGATAGGACTAAAGAGGCGGGGAGTTTGGGTGAACCATTATATTTAGATGTAATTGCTGCATTAAAAGAGCAAGGCAGAGGTGACATTGAGGTAATTGGGGGTAGATATGGATTGGGGTCTAAAGAATTTAATCCATCAATGGTGCATGCGGTTTATAAAAATTTGGCGGCTAATAGCCCAAAAAATAAGTTTACTATAGGTATTAATGATGATGTGACATATTCATCATTGCCTAATAATGAGTTTATTAATGCTTCTCCTAAAGGGACCAGCAGGTGTAAGTTTTATGGTTTAGGGTCTGATGGTACTGTGGGTGCGAATAAAAATTCTATCAAAATTATTGGTGACTATACAAATATGTATGCTCAGGGGTATTTTGTGTATGATTCTAAAAAAAGCGGGGGATTTACTATATCGCATTTAAGATTTGGAAATCATAAAATTAAGTCAAGTTATTTGATTGATGAATCAGATTTTTCTGCATGTCATAATCAGTCTTATGTGACTAGGTATGATATGACATCTGATATAAAAGAAGGCGGGGTATTTTTATTAAATTGTCAGTGGGATATAAATCAATTAGAAAAGGAATTACCTGCAAAGGTAAAGCAGGATATTGCCAGAAAAAAGTTAAAATTTTATACTATTGATGCATTAAAGATTGCTCATGCTGCTGGAATGGGAAACAGAATTAATTCTGTTATGCAGGCTGCATTTTTTAAATTGGCAAATATTATTCCTTATATGGATGCTGAAAAATATATGTATGAGGCAATTGAAGAGACTTATGGAAAGAAAGGAGAGGCGGTTGTTTTAAGCAATAAGGCAAGTATTGATAAAGCGATTGAAGGTTTGGTAGAAATTAAAGTGCCTAGCTCATGGGCAAATGCAGATAAAGGCGCTGGGTTAGTATTAAACTCAAAAGATAAATATTATACAGATTTCATTGCGCCTATTTTAGCGCAAGAGGGCAATAAATTGCCTGTATCTAGCTTTAGTCCGGATGGAATGGTGCCTACGGGAACTACTCTTTATGAAAAAAGAGGGACGGCGGATGCTTTGCCTATGTGGATAAAAGAGAGCTGTATACAATGCAACCAATGTGCACTAGTGTGTCCTCATGGTTGTATCCGCCCTGTTTTGTGTGATGCTAAAGAAACGGTTAATGCTCCTAAGACTTTTGAAACATTGGCGGCAACTGGGTTAGATGAATTAAACTATAGAATACAAGTATCACCGCTTGATTGTATGGGGTGTGCACAGTGTGCTAATATTTGTCCCACTAAGAATAAATCTTTAATAATGAAACCATTTAGTGAAATTGTAAAAGCGTATGAAATCAATTGGAATTATGCATTGAAAGTAAAACAAAAAGATGTGTCTCATAAATTCAAAAAAACCAGTGTTAAAGGGAGTCAATTTTTGCGGCCGTATTTTGAGTTTTCGGGTGCTTGTGCTGGGTGCGGAGAGACTCCTTATGTTAAGTTAGTGACTCAGTTGTTTGGCGATAGAATGGTAGTGGCTAATGCGACAGGGTGTTCTTCAATTTTTGGCGGCTCTGCTCCTACTTGTCCTTATTCTAAAGATGATAAGGGCAAAGGACCAGCTTGGGCTAATTCTTTATTTGAGGATAATGCTGAATTTGGGTTTGGATTTGAATTAGCATATGTGGTAAGAAGAAATAAATTAGCAGTTGATATGGAGCTTGCGTTAGAGTTGGGTATTGATGCAAAATTAGCTAGGCTTTTTGATGAATGGATTAAAAATAGGTTTGAAGCAGATGAGACTAAGAGGCTGCATGGGGAGATTATGGCTATATTGCCTAATGAAGTTAAGGCGGCTAAAGGTGAAGCGAAGAAGGTATTGAAAGACATTTTAATGCAAGAGGATTGTTTAATTAAAAAAAGCATTTGGATTATTGGCGGTGATGGTTGGGCATATGATATTGGGTATGGTGGTTTAGATCATGTATTAGCTAGCGGAGAGGATGTAAATTTATTGGTGCTGGATACGGAGGTTTATTCAAATACAGGCGGACAGACATCTAAGGCTACGCCTACTGGGTCGGTTGCAAAGTTTTCTGTAGCAGGCAAAAGGACAAGAAAGAAGGATTTGGGTCTTATGGCAATGGCATATGGCAATGTTTATGTGGGGCAGATTGCGCTGGGGGCTAATATGCAGCAGGCAATTAGTGTACTTGAAGAGGCAGAAAAATTTAAAGGACCTAGTGTGATTATTGCGTATGCTACTTGTCGTGACCATGGGATTGACATGTCTAATGGACAACTGCAAACAAAGAGGGCGGTAGAGAGTGGATATTGGTCGCTTTATAGATATAATCCTAATTTATCAAATGAAGGAAAAAATCCATTTGTTATGGAGTCGGCTGCCCCTTCAAAGGATTATATAGAATTTATTAAGAGTGAAGGGAGATATCAGGCGCTGTTAAAATCACATCCTGAATTAGCTGAGGAGTTATTTGAAAGAGCAGCTAAAGAGGCTAAGGAAAGATTAGCGATTTATAGTATGATGGGCAAGAGGGAATAGATTTAAACAATAAAAACCTGTCAACTTATTAAAGACAGGTTTTTTTATGCTCTAGGAGATATAGCAATTTAAGATTATTGCATCGGAAACCAAAAACCCCGCCCAAAGCAATGGCGGGTCGGAGGCTAAAGCCTCCTTTTTTTATAGCATAAGGAAAAATTGATTATAAAATTAGAATACGATAACTCAAAAAAGCCGAGCTATTAGCGGGCGAGGGGAGTGTCCCTTTGGGACATTTTTTTATTATGGCATAAATAAATTTTATAATAGCAAACAAATTAACTAAAAACAAAACATCTTTTTTGCAAAGGCGGTTTATGAGTTTCGTGGGGAGGATTAGGCGGAGATTTTTTGCTTTGTGATTGGTATATTAAGTTTCGTGATTGTCATATTTCAAAAGGATTATATGTTGCAATACGAAAAGAATAAAGAAGAGATTCTTACAGAATGACAAAATTTATGTTTTAAGCTGAGTAGTTATTGTGTTTATATAATAATTTCAAATAAATGTCATGCTGTAAGCACCTTTTCTTGCTTGTTAGGAATTTTAATATTATTCAGTTGGGGCGTTGTTGATTTCATCTGTATCAAAAAACTCTGCTAAAGATATGTTAAAAGTATCACATAAGCGTTTGACTGTCAAAAGATTGGGTAGTTTTGTATTTTTGGTTTGCACGATATCATATAGTGTAGCGGGCGGCATTCCTGATTTTATGGCAAGGCGGGATGTGGTTAGACCACTTTCATTAGCAAGCTGAAGAATTCTATTTGTTATTGATTCTTTAAAAGTAGGAATATTTTTTGAATTAAATTCTTCGGCAAATTCCTCTAAAGATAGGTTAGTATCTTTTTGATCTTCGTTAGTTGTCATTTTTTTATTTAACCTCATATATTTTATGCCTTTTAAATTCGCTTGTTTTGATAATTTGAGCTGTAAATCCATATAGTTAATAAGTTTAAAATTGTATCAAAAATAAAGATATTTAATTTTAAAACTGATTGAGTATAAAAATTCTAAGCTAACCCAAGCGAGGGAGATAGAATAAAGCCTGCCTATATTAGTATATGATAGCTGAGTTTAAAATATATATAGAAAATAGGTATAGACTTTATTGAAGTTGTATTTTGAGTGTTTTTAAATAGATTGCTTATTATTTTGGTTTGTCATTTTGAAATGGTAGCCATGAATCTTGTGTTATTAAAGAGTATCAACTAGAAAAATATTGTAGAAAAAAGCAAATATAGGTAGTTGGCTATTATGCCTGCAGCAATGCCGCCTATGGTGTGAAAAAGTATAGAAGAGCCGGCTAATTTTTTAAAGCCCATACTATCCATCATGGCAACATGTGTTGATAAGAATCCGCTCCAAAACATGCAAATTGCTGTGAAGGCCGCTAATTCTCTTGCCATGAAAGCGTTATCTCTAATTAATCCTACTGCTGCGCCTGCACTTCCTAATGCTGTTAGCGGGATTGATATTGCATCTGGGTTATCAAATCCAAACAACCATCTAAAAGGATATCTTAGTGCTTGACCAAGCCAAGGGATTAATCCTACGCCTTCACCCATAGAGCCTGTAAAAACTGCATTAGCATATAAAATTATTCTTTGACCTTGATAATAGATATATTGTCCGTTGTCATATGTTGCATATACATTGCCTCTTACTCCAGTCAATAGCATTACTAAATTGGCAATAATTAATACCCCAGGGATAAGCGCAAAACCTGTTTTAACTCCGTCACCAGCGCCCTCAAGTATACTAGAAAATGCACGCTGCCCTCTAGATCCTTCTCTTACTTCTCTTAATCCTGCTGAGTCAAATATTGCTTTTGGTTCTGCTTCATCAGTTGTGCCAAATACTTTTTTAGCTTTTCTAAGCATTAATCTTGTGGAAATTATGCTTCCTGCAATTGTGCCCACTATGCCCATTCCTACTGCTAAAACAATACTGCCTATGCTAGGTTCTACTCTTAACATGATTACTATTATGATAAGTGCCATAGCAAAGCTTGTGCCTAGATTGGTGAGGGTAGCCAGCTGATATTTTTTAAAATATCTTTTATAGCGGCGGTCACCTGCCAAAGTGAGGATGGATGGGGAATCTGACATAAAGCATGATATCATGGCTGCGGCAGATGCGCCTGGCATTCCGTATATAGGTTTCATAACAGGAGATAACGCTTTATTTAGCAATGAGATGATGCCAAACTCTGTTAAAAGTGAAGATAGTGCGCCTATGACAACAGTGATTGCCATTATCCAAAAACAGATTTCTATTAATAAAAAGAAGGCGTTTTCAAATAGGGTGGACAGCATATTAGGAAAACCCATAATTATGCCGATGGGGACAAAAACTGCTAATAAAATGCCAAGCACAACAAAAGCTTCCACACTGATAGCTTTTTGCATCATGGGTGGAAGCGGTGTTTTCTGTTTTTTATGGCTATTAGTATCTTGAGTAAGATTATCTGTTGTGAAATTATTAAGTGCAGCATTGTCAGATAACTCTATTTTAGAATACTCCATTGATATAGAGTCATTATTTTCTATAGTCATTGCTATTATAGTGTAGTATATTTGGTTAAGGATTGTCAAGTGGTTTTTGGGCAGTAAAAAATATTATTTTAAGAATAATATTTAATGTTGTTTTAAATTGCTGTTATGCTTTTATTATGTGGTTAAATATCATCACTCAAGCCTAAGAGATAATCTAATGAGCACTCAAAAAAAGTGGCTAGGCGAATAAGATTATCTAAAAGCGGCTTGCGTGTGCCTTTAATAAATCCATGAAGTCCCGCTAATGAAACTTTGGTTTTAGTGCTTAATTCTCTAAATGACATACCGCTTTTGTTCATGATAAAACTAAATCTTATATGGAATGGTGTAGGATTCACAGCTTTAATTATGCTATGTTCAGTGCGACCACATAAATAATCCACCGAGCAATCAAAATAGTTAGACAAAACACTAAGACTATCTACGGTAGGAATACAATCGTGTCTAAACCACGCATAAATAACATTAAGACTAATTTTTGTTGCTTTATGTATGTCAGTAGGTTTAATATCTTTTGTGGTCATAAGGTCTTGCAGCGATTCGACAAATGCCGACAAATTATCCATAAAAAAACACCTCCAACACTGACATTGTGTTCTTAGTATGGTAAAATTACTTGACTTTGCCAAGTTCGGAACACATAATATAAGTACCAATTCATAGCATGAGTTGAGAATAAAAGGGAGGTTAAATTTAATTATGGAATATATGACAAAAGAATTAAAGGATACAATAGTTCAGCTTTTGAAAACGCAGCATTATGCGATTTTGGTATCTGCAAGTATCAACGGCTTTAATTTTTCGGCTAGTGACATAGCGATAAAAAAAGGTGATGATATAGAAGTGTTTAGAATTACTGTAGTAAAACACAAAAAAAGCTGTTTAAAATATTTTACATAAAGATGAGATGCTTGACTAACATGACAAAATAAATATAGAACGAGTAACATATAATTATAATAACATAACCATTTAATTTTTGTCATGTTAGTCAAGCATCTCATCTTTGTATTATTTTTATGTTTCGGCTATAAAGCAAATTAATATAAAAATCGCAGTTGATTTTAGATATCAAATTTATTCATAAGATACTCTTTAATATTTGACTTGTGATTTTTGATTTGATACAATTTGTTTATGAGTAATTTACAAAAGGGAAATGTGGTGATGGTGCTTGAAAGTACTAAATCTATACTAGAAAAAATAGAAAAATCTAAATTAAATGCAGTTGTGACTAGATGTGACAGTTTGGCTTTTGAATTGGCTGATGGCATAGATAAGGGCGATAGAGGCGGGAAGCTAGCGGGATTACCTATTTTAATTAAGGATAATTTATTATTAAAGGGGCATAGGATTTTTTGCTGCAGTAAGGCTTGGGACGGAGTATTTGATGATAAAAATGCGGTGGTAGTGGATAGATTGATAGATGAGGGTGCGGTTATTGCTGGGATAGCTAATATGGATGAGTTTGCGATGGGGGCAACTAATTTGACTTCTTGTTTTGGCGGAGTGACGCATCCGATTGATGATAATAGAGTAGTTGGGGGAAGCAGCGGAGGAAGTGCGGCGGCGGTGGCGGCAGGACTTTGTTTTGCTGCATTAGGAACGGACACAGGAGGGAGTATTAGACAGCCGAGTTCATATTGTGGAGTAGCGGGGTTAAAGCCTAGTTTTGGTGCGGTGGATATGGATGGAGTTATTCCTTTAGTTCCGATGTGGGATGTGGTGGGACCTATTGCTAGGACAGTGGCGGATTGTGAATTGATGTTTGAAAGTATGGTACAAAGGGAAATAACGTTTGTAAAAAAAGAAAAATATAAAATTGGTTTTGTTAGGGAGTTTTTTGAATTTATGAGTAGAGAAGATAAGGGTGCTTTTAAGGAGGCTAAAGATAAACTAGAGGGACTTGGACATGAGATTATAGAAGTTAGAATTCCTAGTGTTAAGATGGCGGGGGAGATATATGAGGTGATTGGGTGCAGCGAGTCTTATAAGAGCTTGATTAAGACTGGGGTGGATATTGAGAAATTGGGGGTAGAGGCTAGAGGGAGGGCGGATAAGGGGAGAAGGTATTTAGAGGATAAGAAATTATTGGATAATATGAGAAAAAAAGGCGAGCAATTGAAGATAGAGGTTGATGCCGCCTTTGATTTATGCGATATAATTTTGTCGCCTACTGTGCCAAGTATTGCTTTTAAAAAAGATAGTTTAAATAGTTTTGAAGCGATTAATAGTGATTTTTATTTAAGACCTTTTAATATATCAGGGCATCCTGCATTGAGTATACCTATATATGAGAGTGATGGATTGCCTATTGGTATACAGATTGTTGGAAGGATGGATGATGAAGGATTGCTTTTTGAAATAGGAAAAATGATTGAAAAATAATTATTCGACAGTGACAGATTTTGCTAGGTTTCTTGGCATGTCTATATCACAGCCTTTGTTTAGGGCAACATAATATGATAATAGCTGACAGTATATGGCGGCAATAAGGGGGGCAGCTGTGTCCTCTTTTATTTTTATTTTGTGGTCAGATTCATTTAAGATATTATCAAATGGTGAGATGCTTAGGACAATTGCACCACGTGCCTTGACTTCTTTAATTGATGATAGCATTTTGTCTCTAGTTTGTTTGTTTGTAGAAATAGCGACCACTAGTGACCCTTTTTCTATCAGTGCGATTGTGCCGTGTTTTAATTCTCCTGCGGCATGTGCTTGAGCATGTATATAGCTAATTTCTTTTAATTTGAGTGCTCCTTCTAATGCTATTCCAAAATCTGTACCTCGCCCTATAAAAAATGCGTGATTAACATAAGAAAATTCTGTTGCTATATTTTGAATATAATTTGTTTTTTTAAGCAGGCTATTAATATTGTGAGGAGTATTTTTAAGGTCAGAAAACTGTATGCAATCATATGTTTGATTGGCATTTTTTGCTGTTAAATTATGGACATTTATATGATTGGCGGTGTTTTTCTTGTTTCGTTTTTTTAATTCTATTGCTAGCATAAATAGGGTTGTTAATTGTGTGGAATAACCTTTTGTAGTAGCAACTGAAATTTCTGGACCTGCTTGGGTTATTAGGGTGGCATCAGCGATTCTTGCTAGGGTGCTGTTTTCTGAATTGACTATTGCTAGAATTTTATCATATTTTTTTGCCTTTGTGATTGCACCTATAGTGTCTGCTGTTTCTCCGCTTTGACTTATTGCGATAGTTAAAGTTTTGTATTTTGATGTGTTTCTAATTGTTTTAGAATATCTATATTCGCTTGCCATTTCTACTTGTACAGGGATGCTTGTTAACTCCTCTATATAATGCTTAGCAGCAAATCCTGCATTATATGATGAGCCGCAGGCTATGATATTTATGCGTTTGACATTATCTAATATGGACATATTGTTAAGTGTGTTTTCTAGTGTATGCAGAGTTTTTTGAATTGCTTTAGGCTGGTCAAAAATTTCTTTTAACATATAATGTTGGTAGCTTTTTAAAGATATATCTCTATGGTCAAATTTAGCTTTTATGATATTTTTATCTATTTTATTGAGCGAGTAGTCAACAATTATAGATGCTTCTTTTGTGACGATAGCGATTTCGTGTTCATTAGGTTCAATAAAATTTTCTGTAAAATTTCTTAAAGCAGACATATCTGATGCTAAAATTCCGCATGAATCATTTAGACCTATTAGCAGGGGATTATTTTTTCTAAACCCTAAAATCATTTCATGGAAATCACTGCAAATTAGTGCAACGGCATAAGAACCTTTTAATTGTCTAGTAGTTTTTTGGATTGCTTTAAATGGATTGTTTTGATAGTGGAACTCTAAAAGATGAGCGATTACTTCTGAGTCGGTGTCACTTGAAAATTGATAACCTTTTGAAATTAAAAATTCTTTTAATTCTTTATAGTTTTCTATTATGCCGTTGTGTACAATAGAAAATTTTTTTGACATAGATAAGTGCGGATGAGCATTTTTATCAGTAGGGATACCATGAGTTGCCCAGCGAGTGTGTCCTATGCCTAAGCAGCCATTTTGGATATTGATATCTAATTTTGATAATTTTTCAAGATTATCTATTTTTCCTGCTGCTTTAAGTTGGTGGATAGTGTTGTTATGATGAATGGCTACTCCGCTTGAATCATAGCCTCTGTAGTTTAGTTTTTTTAGCCCATTAATTAAGATATTGATGGCTGGTTTTTCGCCTATGTATCCTATTATTCCGCACATGTTTTTCTTTTAACCCCCTTAAGTTTTGGTGTAGTGGTAGTATTGTCATAGTATTCAAGAATAGATTATGGGGTTACTATTTAATAGATTGATTAGTATTTTGTGCATTATAAAATTATTTCACACTTCGGTTATTTTTTCATATGTTGTATTGAATAAATAATTTTTTTGTAAGGAGTAATATGGGAAAATATTTTGGGACTGATGGAATAAGGGGAGTGTATGGTAAGTGTCTGACTGAAAGGATAGCATATTTATTGGGGTTAGCACTTTCTGAGTACTTTGGAGGATTATGCGTGGTGGGGCGGGATACTAGGGTTAGTGGTGAGATTTTATTTAGTGCACTCAAAATGGGATTAGAAAAAAATGGGGCAAGTGCTATTAATATAGGGGTAGTGCCTACCCCTTGTGTGTCAATGATTGCAAAAGAATGGAGTGCAAAGTGCGGGGTAATGATTACGGCATCTCATAATGAACCGCAATATAATGGTTTGAAAGTTTTTGCTAAAGATGGGATTAAGTTAAGTGAAGATGAGGAAATACAAATTGAAAAATTGATGGATTCATATGCATATAAAAACTTATTTAATGATGGTGATATATTAAAATTTTTGAAGTTAGAGGATGAATTTAATGGACATAAAAAAGCAAAAGAAACGTACATAAGTCAATTAACAAAGGTATTTTGCCAAAGGGAGTTTGACGGACTAAAAGTATTGCTGGATATAGGAAATGGGGCGGCTGGTACTATTGCTAGTGAGGTTTTTGCTAGGCTTGGTGCTTCTGTGATTTCTATAAATGATGAAGGTGATGGCAGCAAGATAAATGTGGAAAGCGGTGCGCTTTATATTGAGAATTTGATTGATAAGATGGATGGCTTTGATTTAGGGTTTGGTTTTGACGGTGATGCTGATAGAGTTGCTGTGGTTGTAGGAAAAAGAATATTAGATGGAGATTCTGTTTTATATTCTTTATCTAAAGGCACAAATTTAAAAGACGGGGTTGTTGTGGGAACATTGATGAGTAATTCTAGCTTGGATAAAAAACTTTTAAATGACGGAAAAAAATTGATTAGGACTGCTGTAGGGGATAAATATATTTTGGATGCAATGCTTAAAAAGGGTTATTCATTAGGGGGCGAGCAAAGCGGGCACTATATCTTTTATCCTGAGAGAAAAACTGGGGATGGCATATTGGCTGCTCTTAAAATTTGCAGAGCATTTAAGAATGATGAATTGGAGTTTTTGGAGTTATTGCCGCAAAAGACGATATCAATTAAGGCGGATAAGCGGGTATTTGATGATAATAAGATAAAAGAGCTGATTGAAAAGTATAGCGGAAAGGTAGAAAGTCTATTAGTAAGAATGAGTGGAACCGAGCCCAAAATAAGAGTAAGCGTAGAAGATGAGGATGCAAAGCTAGTTGAAGTGTTGCTAAAAGAGTTTGTAGATTTGGTTGAGGAAATTAAATCTCAATAGAAACACTATTTTTTAAAATAAGGAGAAACAAAATGAAAATTGGCATTATATTTGGCGGGCGGTCTTGTGAGCATGACATTAGTATTCTTACTGGTATTATGACTGTTAATGCAGCAGCTCAAAAGCATAAAGTTGTCCCTATATATATAGATGGCGTTGGGGATTGGTATAGCAGCAAAGATTTTTTCAGCACAAAAATTTTTGCTGCTGGCACATATAAAAAAGGTGCAAAAAAGGTTCATTTAAGACCTAATTCTAAATATTTATATTGCGACAAAGGGAAAAAATTGCATTTTCTAGATGCGGTTATTGTATGCACGCATGGAAAAAACGGTGAAGATGGTTGTTTGGCTGGACTTTTGGAGATGAGTGGAATTGTTTATGCCGGAAGCGGGGTATTGGCGAGTGCTGTAGGGATGGATAAAATTACACAAAAAAAATTGTATGATGAGGCGGGGATTAATAGTGCAAAATTTGTGTATATAGAAAAAGATGGGGTGGACGCAAATTTATATGATTTAGTGCAAAAGATTGGGGAATTAAAGTTTCCGCTTATACTAAAACCATCTAATTTAGGGTCTAGCATAGGGATTGTTAAAGTTAATGATTTTAAAGAGTTATTTGAGGGGTTAAAAACGGTATTTTTGTATGATGAGAAGGTGCTTATAGAAGAAGCTTTTGAAGATTTTATAGAGCTAAATTGTGCGGTATTAGGCGGAAGCAGCGGGCAGATGCTTGTGAGTGAAATTGAAGAACCTATAAGTAATGGTTTTTTAGATTTCTCTGATAAATATGAGTTGTTTGGAGGGTCTAAAGTGGACGGTGAAAATGGGGCTAGCAAGGGACATATGGGGAGATATCTGCCAGCTAGGATTGAAGGAGACTTAAGGGATGAGGTTTTTAGAAAGGCTAAAGAAGTATTTAGGTTGCTAGGGTGCAGTGGTGTAGCAAGGGTTGATTTTTTATTAAAAGATGAGGTGCTTTATGTTAATGAGATTAATACTATTCCTGGGTCATTGTCATTTTATTTGTTTGAGTTTGGAGGATTAAATTTTGTGGAGTTAGTGGATAGATTGATTAAGATAGCAATAGAGGAGCATGAAAGGAAGAAAAAATTGAGGCTTATATTTGATAGTAATGTGTTAAGGGGTAGTGTTGGCGGGAAGATGTAAGTGATAAAAATGACTATAGTATATGCTAAAGGGATTCTTGACTGCATTCAGAATGACACAAACATAATATGTCAATTTTGAATATATATAAAGAATCCTTTTTTTATAGCATAAGAATTATTGACTGCGTTTGAGAGTACTCGAGCTCAAAAAAACCCGCCACAGGGGGCTTTTTCATTGACCGTCCACAAAATGGGGTTCACACTAGCTTTGGGCGGGTCGGGGCTTTAAGCCCCTTTTTTTATTTCTGTATATTTTTTGTATTAAAACAACAGTGTCTCTCTTTTTTAAATGTCTTATTTGCAGTTGCGGTAATAAGCTTATTAGACCTGTTCAGCAACCTGCATGGCACATCTAAAACAGCTCTTTTTTATTCAAAATTTTATTCTTTTTTTTGTTAATACATCTAGTATTAACTGCAAAAACAATAAAATTTTGCTTTAAAAAAATCCATGCTTTATCTGACCACGTAGGTTGCTGAACAGGTCTATTTAATTTTTTATACAAGTTTATGAAATATTTATCGGCTAAAAATTGTCAATAATTTCTATAAAATAATATGAACACTTTTTAAATTGTTGACATGCTGTTGTCAACAATTGAGTGATATTATAGGGGTGTAAAAACAAAAAGGAGGTGCAAAATACTAAAATGAAAGGATGGATTAAGTTGTTGGTTATTATTGGCCCTAAAGTGAGAGGACTTTATCAGTCTATTGAAAAAAGGATAGAAAAAGAGTCCCTTTGTATGGGTGGGACTTGTGAGATGATGATGGATTTGATATATAATCTAAATGAGAGAAAAAGACGTATTATTAATTTGGCAGTGTTGCATAGGGCGCTTAAAGAAGGATTGTCTGATGAGGAATTTTATATAATTAAAACAGAGGGGAAATGTTTAGAGGGGAAATTTAAAAGAAATTCTTTAGTTAGAAGGGTGGACAAGGCTTTTTTTAAGGCGGCTAAGGTGATACATAGTATGGGATATGATGACGCAGTTTTGATAAGAGAATACCCTGGGTATGCTAGGCAAGCAGAAAGATATGCGGTATAGTTGATTTTATTGCTTTAATGAGACATATAAACAAATATTTATCATTTATAATTGTCAGCATATTCTTTATCTATATCAGTATCTTTTTTTGGTTTAGAAAATAGGGCAAACATTACTATTATGGCGGGGATGCTTAAAAGTACAATATAAATCCAATCGAAACGCTGCGGCGGGGTATTTGGATCTAAATTATTATTGTTATCCGGAGGATTTGGTACTGCTTGGATAATATTGGGCGGGATGGTATCAACAATACCTTGTGCAGAGTAGACATATCCAAATCTATTAACAGTCCCATCTAAAAATCTAACAAAATACCATCTGCTGCCGTGTGTAGTGATTAATGCTTCGCCATTTTTTTGTCCAAAGAAAAAAGCTTGATTGTTGTGCGGAATTGCTGTGATGATTTCTGCGGTTGAGTTAGGCAGGGCACGGATGTTAACTGGGTGGGTATCGTTTTGGGCAGTGAAAAATACATTTTCATGGAATTTTGTAACAGGTTCAAAATTAACACGGGTTATGTGGGTACGCAAGATTATTCCTGTCAGTTCTAAATAGGTCACTCTATAATAATTTTCAAAATCTGTTTCGTTTATAATGATTACAAAATATGTGGGCGGCAGTGTAGTGATTTTTTCAAAATTGCTATCTAAAAGGATGGCATTTTCTCTTAATAAGCCGTATCGTGAATAAGTATCATTGCTAGTTGTATTTGCTTTAGTTGATGCAATATAAAAATTTATATTAAAAAGCAGCATTATTAATGATAATGCTAGAGTGAGCAATAATTTAATTTTCATGGAATTTTTTTTCATAAGGGTTATTTCAAAATTACAGATTATTGTTAATAGTTGCAAACTATAGTTTGACACATATTTTTGGTTGGATTTTGCATAAAAAGGGAGGATTATATCGAAAAATGACACAGGATGAATTAGTTAAGAAAATTAAACAAGTAGAGAAAAAAATTGAGATTAAGAGAAAGAAGAATGTTATTTTTAGATATAATGCTGGGGATGTGGTGCATCAAAAACAGATGGAGTTTCATAGATGTTTAAAGCGGAATAGATGGGTTTTTGGTGGAAACAGGAGCGGTAAAACTGAGTGCGGAGCGGTGGAGGCTGTTTGGAGATTGCGGGGGATTCATCCGTATAGAGAGAACAAAAATAATGTATTTGGATGGGTGGTTTCTCCAAGCTTTAGTGTATCTAGGGATGTTGCACAGAGTAAGATTTTGCATTATCTTAATCCTGATTGGATTGAGGATGTGGTTATGCAGCAGGGGAAATCTTCAAATCCTGGCGGCGGTGTCATTGACTATATATTAGTGAAAAATGTTTTTGGCGGCGTGTCTAAATTAGGATTTAAAAGCAGTGATCAAGGACGCATAAAGTTTCAAGGAACATCTTTAGATTTTGTATGGTTTGATGAGGAGCCGCCTATGGATATTTATGATGAATGCCGCATGAGGGTTCTTGATAAAAAAGGGGACATTTTTGGGACAATGACACCGCTTTTGGGACTTACATTTGTTTATAATCGCATTTATCTAAATGATGGCGGGGATAATGAAATTTGGCATACATTTATGGAATGGGCGGACAATCCGTATTTGGATAAGAATGAGATTGAAGCATTTAGTTTTAGTATGAGTGAAGAAGCGCTGCAATCAAGGCGATATGGTAAATTTATTAACAATAAAGGGTTGGTTTATTCAGAGTTTGATGAAAATATACATATAATTGAACCATTTAATGTGCCTAAAGAGTGGTATGACAATTTAAGTATTGATCCTGGGCTTAATAATCCGTTGTCATGTCATTGGTATGCGGTGGATGGTGATGGCAATATTTATGTGATGGCAGAGCATTATGAAAAGGGACAGACGGTTGACTATCATGCGGGTGTGATTAAAAGCATATGTGATAATTTGGGGTGGCATAGGGATAGTTTTGGAAGGGTTGTTGCGCTTATTGATAGTGCGGCGTCACAGCGAACATTGGCGGCGGAGAAGAGTGTTGTAGAACTATTTTTAGATGAGGATATTCAAGTTAATCCTAAAGTGGATAAAAATTTATTTAGCGGGATTAGTCGGGTTAAGCAATATTTGAAAGGGGCTAATGGACATGGCAAACTGTATATATTTAAAACTTGTATTAATTTAATAAGAGAGATAAAAAGCTATTGGTGGGGGGATGGTGATATTCCTAAAAAGAAGGATGATCATGCATTAGATGAGCTAAGATATTATATAATGTCAAGACCTGAGAGTTTTAAACCTATGGTTAAGCTATCGATGATTGAAAAAGACAAGAGGAGATTAAGTAGAGAATTGATTAGAAAACGAAGGAATAGTATGAACCAGCTTTAATAATGGTATAAAACTATTGCAAACTAGTGTTTAGACAGATTTTTCAGCAGGAGTCATGGGAGGAGAAACATGGATAGAAAAAAATTAATAGATGTTTTATGGAGAAAAGCAACAGGATATGAGGTGAGTGAAACGATAGACGAGATGATAATGGAAAATGGCAGGTTGGTTCCTATAAAACAGCGTATAAGCACAAAAGAGGTTGCTCCGGATTTAGCTGCTATTAAAATGCTGATAGAGCAAGCAGATGATGAATATGAGTATATGAGTGAAGAAGAATTATTGTGTGAGAAGGAAAGATTGATTAGGATGCTAAATGAGATACAAAATGGGTGATTTAAGTTTGATAGATTTTTAATGGGAATAAGTCCTTACGGGATGACAAAAAACTGTTAATTAAATGCAAAAACTACTCTGAATAACATAATTTATATCATCTTATAAGGAGTGTAGTATTAAAAAACATTTAGGATACTTTGAATAAAATAAGGAGAGGGAAATTATGAGAATTGAAAAAGAAGAGAAGGGCAGATGTGAGATGGGGCAGTGTGGAAAAAGAGTAAGCAATATTATAAGAATGGATAGGGCTGGTGTCAAAAGCAGGATTTATATTTGTGATGAATGTATCAAAAAATTGTATAAGGTATTAAGTGAGTATTTGATTCCGAAAAGTATTGAAACGATAAAAAAAGAGAAGATTTTGCGATAAAAAAGAGTGGATTATTTATATACAAAGAGAATTGAAAACTCTAGCTAAACATATGTTTGGTTAGAGTTTTAATAATTAATGGGGGATATAATGAAAAGAAAAAAGGACAAAAATTTTGCGGATGATTTGATTATAGAGATTAAGCAAAGTTTTCATGATAGGCGAGAAGAGAGGAGACGCTTTGAGTCGCAGTGGAGGCTTAACACAAACTTTTTTTTGGGTAATCAATATAGCGCTGTCAATGTGATGGGTGAAATTGATACTATGGGACGTGATTATTTTTGGCAAGAGCGTGAGGTGTATAATCACATTGCATCTATAGTTGAAACTAGACTAGCAAGACTTTCTAGGGTAAAACCTAAAATGAGCGTGCGTCCAAAATCTGGTAATGATGGTGATATCAAAAATGCTAATGTAGCTACTAAAATACTTAATAATGCTAGAGAAAAATTGGGATTAGCTACTATCTTAGCCAAGGGGGCACAGTGGTCAGAAATTACTGGTTCAGTTTTTTATAAATTGAGTTGGGATCAAAATGGCGGAAGAGTAATGGGGCAAAAGGATAATAAGCCCATATATGAGGGGGAGGTGCGCATTGATGTTTGTCCGCCTTATGAGATTTTTCCATCAAATATAGCTAGTCAAGATATTGCTGAATGCGATAGCATTATTCATGCAAAATGTATGACGATTAGTGAGATAGAAAAAACCTGGGGTATAATAGTTGCTGCTGAAGAAGTGGATACATTTACGCATGATGGAGTTAGCATAATTGGTGGGCTTGGAGTAAATAGCGCAATGCGCACGCAAAATAGAGGGCGTGCATTAGATAGTGCTATTGTTTTAGAAAGATATACAAAACCTTCTAGTGAATATCCTAATGGAGAGCTAGCAATAGTTGCCGGAAATAAACTTTTATATCATGGCGACTTGCCTTTTAGATTGGGTGATGACGGAGGCTTTGCTTTGCCTTTTGTCAAACAAGATGCTCAAATCAATCCTGGCTGCTTTTATGGAATAAGCATGATAGAAAGGGCTATTCCTGTGCAGCGTGCATATAATGCGGTGAAAAATCGCAAACATGAATTTATGAACCGTATTGCTATGGGTGTATTGGCGGTAGAGGATGGTTCGGTAGACACAGAGAATTTGGAGGCCGAGGGATTAAGTCCTGGCAAAATTCTAGTTTATCGTCAAGGTGCTGTCCCGCCAACATTTATGAATCCTGGTACGATTCCTTCTGAATTTAATCGTGAAGAGGATAAGCTGTTATCTGAATTCATAATGATTAGCGGTGTTTCTGAAGTCATGAGATCTTCTGTTGCTCCTGGGTCAAATATGTCTGGTATGGCTATACAGCTGCTATTAGATATGGATGATACAAGGCTTACGACTACGGCAAATCGAATAAGAGATGCAGTCAAGCAAATTGCTAGATTTATATTGCGTCTTTATCGGCAATTTGCTGTGACCCCTAGACTTAGTCGGGTTGTAGGAGAGGATGGAGATGTAGAATTATTACACTGGAAAGGAAGTGCTTTGTCAGCAGATGATGTAATCTTAGATACTGAAAATGAGATGAGTGACTCGTTGGCATCTAGAAAAACCATGATATTTGATTTATTGAATAGTGGACTATTGCATGATGAAAACGGCAAGTTGTCGGATCAGATGAGATTTAGGATTCTTGATATGCTAGGGTATGGTGCATGGGAGCATGTGAGAGATACTCATAGGCTTCATGTTGCTAGAGCGCAAAGAGAGAATTTTGGTATAGGCGGTTTAAAAAAGGGATTGAGTAGTGATATTGTTGTTGAAGATATTGATGATCATGGGATACATATTGCCGAGCATACAAAGTTTATGCTCACAAGTGATTTTGAGAATATGAGGGTTGATAATCCTTTGGCAGCAGAAAAGTTGTCGCAGCATTTGGGTGCGCATCGGCTTAGGCTGAAATTAGGGAGCATTGATTTGAGTGGAGTGGCAATGGATATGACGGATGCTTTAAATCAAAAGATTTTTGGTAGTGAGGAGTTTGACGATGAAACAATTATTAAAGAAGGCAATCAAGTTTTAATTGATGAGGAGAGGGGGTAAGTGAATAATGAATGAATTATCAAGACGAATTGGAAAATTTTCTTCTCCTGAGGCATTGTTAAAAGCGTATGAGTGTTTAGAGAGTGAGTTTACTAAGAGGTGTCAAAAATTAAAAGATGCAGAAAAAGAGAATACAGATTTAAAAGCCTTAGCTGCGGATAAAGGCAGAAGAATAGCGGATGCAAAAGAAATTTTGTCGGATGAGAATTTTTTGGTGGAGAATGTATTAAATAATGATGTGATAGTAAATAGGTTTATTGTTAATTATTTAGAAGGGCTAGAGAGCGGTGTTGTGCCTAGTGTGATGACAGCAAGAGGCGGAAGTGCTGTGCTTACTCCGCCTAAAGTGCCAAAAAATTTGGAGGAAGCTAAAAGGCTTGCGGATGTTATTTTAAATGGTGGTTAGGGCATGTTGATACCTAAAGTAGAATAAAACAAACAAAATTATAAGACAAGGAGAATAATGATTTGAATTTAGGAACTTGATAATTTTCAAATTCCTAAAATTCAAATTCTAAAAAAGAAACAATGGTTACATTAAAAAGTGCGGAGGCGGCGCTAAAAACCGTCTATTTAGGAACAGTTACTGAATTATTAAATACGAGAGTTAATCCTCTCTTAACAAAGATTCAACAAACATCTAGTGATGTTTGGGGTAAAGAAATAAGAAAAGCGGCTAAGGCTGGTATCAATGGTGGTATTGGTGCGGGTGATGAGGCAGGTTATTTGCCTAATGCTGCACCTACAAATTTTATTCAGTTTGTGACTACATTAAAAAACCTATATGGTCAAATTGAGATTTCAGATAAGGCTATTAGGGCAAGTGCAGATGGCAGAGGTGCTTTTACTGATTTACTTAATAATGAATTAGAGGACTTATTAATTGCGTCAAAATTTAACTTAGGACGTATGTTATATGGTGATGGGACTGGTGTTTTGGCTAGTTTTACTAATGGTGCTAATAGGACAGTTGATTGCGTTAGAAATCTTATGGAAGGCATGGTGGTAGATATTTATAATGCTGCTGGTGTTATGATAAGAGAAGGGATAAGAATAGCCGGAGTTAATCGTGACACTAGAGTGATTAGGTTTGAAAATGAGGGTGCGCTTACGATTCCTAATAATTCTAAGATGGTTATTCAAGGGTCTACTAATAAGGAGATTACGGGAATTGGTGCGATTTTCTCTAATTCTATGCAGCTTTATGGTGTGAATAGGGCGGACCATGAGTTTATGCGCCCGCATATTAATAATACTGCAACTAGGATTAGTGATAGATTTTTACAAGAGACTATTGATAGATTAGAACTTAATTCTAATTCTATTATTAATTTCTTGGCATGCTCTGCTGATGTAAAATATGCTTATCAAGAATATTTATCTAGCTTTAAAAGAAATATTGATATCATGGAACTTGCGGGCGGCTTTAAGACATTGTCATTTAATGGTATTCCGCTTGTATATGATAGATTTGTTGAGAATGGTACTCTTTATATGCTTGATACTACTGCGTTTAGAATGCATCAATTATGTGATTGGAGATATTTAGAGACAGAGAATGGCAACATTTTGCGTCAAGCAGAAGGAAAGCCTATTTATAGTGCAACATTAGTTAAATATTGTGATTTAATTTGCGATAAACCTAATGGGCAAGGAAAAGTAAAGATTAATACAACTCCGCTATAGGATATTTTCAACAGGTTTTTAGTCATTGCTAATAGAAATTTTTATAGGAGTAAATTTTGGTTGCTCCTATGAAAATTTCTATTGTGCGATAATCATTATCTTAAAAATTATAAGGAGATTTTTTATGATAGGTAAATACAATATAGTCAAAAATGATTTATTTGGTATTTGTAAAAGAATTAAACAAATTGATAAAGGCTATTTTATTGTCTATTCATATAAATTGAGGCGTTTTGAGATTCATAACAGTTATCAAAAAAGAGGAGGTTCTTTTTGTTTAGTTGTACCTTATGATTGCTTAGATGCTAGAGTGTTAGATTTAGTTTTAAAGACAAAAAGTGAAAACGCTAAAGAGTTGTTCTTGCAAATTGAAAGAGATAATGCTAGGCTACTGAAAGAAAGCAGAGAGATGGCAGTAAAAAATGCGGAAAATCAGATGGAGAATCTATTGTCTAAAATGTGATGATAAAATATTAAGAGTTTTTTGCTTAACTTAATTTAATCAAAAAAAGCAAGAAGGAGAGAATTTGGCAAACATGACGATAAGAAGCTGTGCTATAAGGGCAGCAAAATATTTAGGGTTAAAGGAATTAGCTAATAATATTGAAGATAATATCATGGGGGATGAAGATAGAGATGCTTTTATTGCGATGACTAGGGATGTCGTACATGAGATTGTTACTGATTTTTTTCCTTTAAGGGTGATAAGAATGGTTGATATAAGTAACGGAAGTTTTAATTTAAGGGTGCTTAATGATAGGGTAGCACATGTGTTTTCTATCAAAAAAGACGGAGTCAATTTTAGATTTAGGACTCGCTTTGACAGGGTAGAAACTAATGCAGAAGGCTTGTGCGAGGTTGAGTATTCTTATTTGCCGATACTTACATCTATGAACACTGTTATTCCGATTTTTGCTAAAATTAATGAACGCATAATAGGGTATGGAATTGCTGCGGAATATTGTTTGATAAACGGGTTATCTGATGCGTTGATTTGGGATAAAAGATATAAAGATGCTTTAAGAAGAACTTTGGCAACAAAAGGAGAAAAGCAATTAAGAAAAAGGGCATGGTGGTAAAATGGTGATAGATGATTATATTAAAGTGCCTATTAGAAAAAAAAGGCGGATTAGGATAAATAACTTTTTTTCTGGTATGGATTATTCTGCTGATGAAGGGGTGTTATCTAAACATATAGCTAGTGAAAACTATAATTTTGATTTTTCTAGCGGGGCACTTACTGATGGTTATGGAATAGTTGATGCTAGTATTAATAGTGATGATCAGATAAAGAATATCTTTAGATTTAAAAAAGGTGATGAAGATATTTTATTAATGCAAACTAGTGTTGGGTGTATTAAATATTTAAAAGACGGCATGATAAATAAACTTGAAGGGATTAATTTAAAGGGAAATATAAAGGGAATTAATTATCGGCTTTTAGACGAAGATGTAATCTTGCTGTGTTCTGATTCTGAAAATATGGTGGTGTGGAATGGGATAAATTCTGCTTATTCTGTGCCGTCATCACCTAAAATAGGGTCGCTGGCATTGCATTTTGAAAGACTGTTTGTTGCTGATACTGATGGTGAGACTGTTAGATTTTCATCTGACCTAGATCCTACTAATTGGACTAGTTCACTTAATGAGGGCGGTTATATAAAACTGGTGGATGATAGAGGCAGGATAGGCAAGCTAATTAGTTTTTTAAATCATATATATATCTTTAGAGAATATGGAATTTCTAGGCTTACGGCATTTGGCGACCAAAGAGATTTTTCTGTAACCAATTTGTTTGTGTCAAGCGGGCGTATTTATGCGGATACTGTGGCACTTATTGGAGATAGGGTAATTTTTTTAGCTAGTGATGGCTTGTACAGTTTTGACGGGTTAAGTGCAAGACGAATTTTAAGAAACCTAGATGGGTTGATTGTGCCTGATAAAAATGCTAAGGCGCACGGGGCGCTTGGCAGTTATTATTTGAGTTGTTGTTTAAATGGCAATAAGGGTATTGGCTGTGAAAATGGAAAGCATATTAATAACGGACTTTTAAGTATAAAACATGGAAAAAATAAATATTTGGTGACTAGGGGTGTTGATATAAAAGAATTTAGCACATATAAGGGAGATTTGTTGGCAGTATCAAATGGAATTATTGGTAAAATTGAAAAAGTTAATAGAAATTTTGATCAAATTATTGAAAAATTGTGGCTGTCGCCTAAAACAGATTTGGGGACGGATAGTGAAAAAGTTTTAGAGGAAATTCATATTGAAAGCAATGTGAATGCTGATATGAGTATAGAGAGTGAAACTGATAAAAAGAGTTTTAAAATAAAGGCAAAGAATGGAATAAATAGGATCAGGGTACATTTAAGAGGCAGATTAATTGGGTTTAAGATAAGTGTCAAATGTGAAAATGCAAGGATAAATCGCCCTGTTTTGGTTGTGTCTGAATTATGAAAAACCTGTACATAACATATGTCTGTACATATTTAAACATGTGCATACATATGTTATGCGCAGGTTTTAAACAAGGAGAGAAGATATGAATTATTCTAAGTTAGCATTGTTAAAAACTGAAGAGTTAGAGACTAGATTAAATGAGGGAGCAGGTCAGGCAAGTGTTTCTAAAGCAAGTATATTAGATATTAGATTAAATGAAAATATGATTAAAAATTTGACTAGTATTAAAGGTAAAGATTTAGCAGGAATTTTCATAAGCATTAAGTTTGATAAAATTTATGATGGTGCAACTATTTTTTTAATGCTTGACGGCAAAGTGGCTGCTAGTGAGATAATTGATAGTCAAACTGTTTCATTAAAGGCTGCTGTAGATTTAGATGCAGAAATTAAAATAGGATTAAAAAGCGATAAGAGTATAAAGATTTTAAGAGTAGATATATTGACAACAGGCAGGGCTAATTTTAGTATAAAATCTCCTATGTTTAAAGCGTGTGATATTGAAAATAGTTTTGGATTGGTAAAAATAAATAATGGTGAGATTAGAGTTTTTATTAGCGATGATAGAGTTAAGCGCTTAAATATGAATAACTCGCTGTTATTGGGTTTTGGTGATAATGCTGATATTTGTGGTCTTATAATAGACGGACAGCCTGCTTATGCTGTGGTTTTTAAAGATAGGCATAGCAATGCATTTTTAGCTATTATTAGACTTGATGGTGATAGCTATAAGATTATAAATAGCGCCTTTTTAAAAGAGAATGTGGCAAGTGTTGCGCTGTCATATATACAGCAGACAGGTATAGTATTTGGGTTTATAAAAGATGATATTGCATATGCAGGTATGATAGGTGATAGCTTAAATTTAGTAAATGTGCAAAAAATTGATAAAGGTGACAGAATAAATTTTGTTAAAAAATCTAATCCTGTTGTGGCGCATTTTATGCAAGGCAATCGCAATTTAATTAGAGTTTGTGAAAATGAAATTAATGCTGGTTTTGAGTTGGACATTGATATTAGTGCAGCATTAGCTGATAATGCTCATAAGATTCCTCCTCCAATTAGCAAGGGTTTAGAGAATGACAGTTGGAATATAATAGCAGCAATTTCTAGTGCGATATCAAGTGGCTTGTATTATGATCCGTCTAATTCTTTTAAAAACCCATACACACTAGGAGACCAAAAAACAATAACATTAACCAATGGAGAGCAAATTACTTTAGAGATTTTAGGATTTAATCATGATGATAAATCTGACGGGAGCGGCAAAGCGGGAATTACTTTTGGTATGCGCAACTTGATGTCGATTACTAGAAGAATGAATCCACCACATAACGGAAATATAGGTGCTGGCAATCTTGGTGGGTGGGAGCATAGTGAAATGCGCAATATACGCATGCAAGAGATATTTGACTTGTTGCCACAAGACTTGCAAGAATCAGTATTGACTGTCAATAAATTATCAGGCATTGGAGGATTAGAGACAACACAAGCACAAATGGCAACAACACAGGACAGATTATTTTTGCTGTCTACAAAAGAAGTTTCTCAGGCTGCTGCATCGTCGGAGGGTGCTACTTATGAATTATATGCTAGACCTGATTTAAGGCAATACATAAAGCAGCTTAACAATGGACAAGGAGTGCCAAATCAGTGGTGGACAAGGTCAACAAATCTTAACAACAGAAATTCATTTTTGTCATTGAATGCAAACGGGTTTATTGTAGTTGACTGGTTTGCTACAAATAGCTTTGGTGTATGCTTTGGTTTTTGTGTTTAAATTAGGGAGGGGGTATGATAATCAATGAAAAATATTTTTGAACTTAGTGATGGATTGAGTCAAATTGATGGCGGAATATTTAGGATGAAAGGATATGATTTTGATGTTTTTAAGGCTATGAGTTTGGGCAAAAAAGCATGTGAGTATATTTATGTTGTCACAAGCGACAATGATATATATTATTATGAAACTAGGCTTATTGCGTATAATTTTGACAGAATTAACGGCAGCAATTATGCTAGCTATCAGATTAAACTAGATTTTCATGATTTATCAAATAAAAATATAATTAAAGTTGGTTTTGCGTTTGATAAAAATGAGCAAACTATTATATCAGAATGTAATGTAAATTATAAAAAAAATGAGAGCAGCCGTCTTATAATTAGTGGGATTGTTTATCTTAATGAGTTTAGTAGTGGAATAAATAGTCCGATAAGAGGAGCGATGATAAGCGGAGGTACTTTTAGCGGCGGGGATAATCCGTTTATAAAGGCTTTATTGGGGGCAGAAAGTTTTGATAGTGGTGCACTTAAAATAAAAAATGGTTTATTAAACACGCCGTTGATTCATTTTGAAAGGGAAAATGACTTTTTAGAAGATGAATTAAATTTTAATCTTGAGTTTTTTGACGGCGGGATGAGGATAATTACTTCAATCAGTGAAAATGCTGCTAATGAAATTGTTTTAATTTATAAAGACATACCTTGTGCTAGATTTTTGCCGCTTAATACGGATATATCTATAGATTCAATAATGTCAAGTCAAAATGGTCAGGTAATTATTGGCGCAAATACTGTGGCTGTATCAAATATAGTGCTTAGCGGCGGGAATAGGGCAAGTAATTTTAATATTTTTTTTCAGCCTGCAAGAACCACATTGGTTAGAGAAGAAAAATTTTCGATAGGTGCAAAGTCCAAAATAATTTCTGATCCTAATAGGAATTATTTTGCGGTGTTAGATTTTATAAATCAAGATGATAACATAGCACAGATTACGCAATATGAATTTATAGACAATAGATTGATTCCAATTGCATTTAATCAGGGACTAGATGCATCATGCTGTATTGACGGGTCATTAGTTGTTTATAAAGAGGATACGATTGAGATTACAAATTTTGAAAGAAACACTAATTCTCATATGGTGCTAAATATTAAATCAGGGCAAAAAAATGAAACAGCTTTTTTAAATGGTAGTTTTGTTATTGTCACGCTTGATGGCAGCGATATAAAAATTTATTCTATTAACCAGAATGGAGAAATCTTTAATGAGCGGCAACATACATATGATACTGATAATTTAAGGCTGGTTAATTTTTTTAACGCTATATCAGTGGTTGCTTTAGGTGAGGCGGTTAGATCCTATACTCCATTTGCAATGGGTTCTGAATTTGATGCTTGGCTTACAAATAATAATGTAGCAAATTTTATTAGAAGTGATAATCCTGTTTTTGAATCAGGCAGACTTGTCGGGACAAACATAAATATATCAAACTCTAGAAGGATAGAGCCGTTTGCGGCCACTATTTCAACGGTGACAAACGCTAGATTAATGGATGATTATTTGTTTATGCCCAATATTTTAGGCGGTTCTATTCAGCCTTTAGTTTTAGGTGATGATTTTAGAATAAGGGATATAGGGACAAATTTTGGCGGTATAAATAAAATGTATAATAATCAAGGAAACTTGATTGTATTTTGCGGCAACGGAAAAATTTTGATATATGTATTTGAACCATCTAATTTAAGGTTGGTGGCAAATGGTATTTCAAGCAATGATGTAGTGCATGTGACTAGGACTAGTTTAGTCAGAAGAAACGGTGCAGTTAGTATAGAATTTAATAAAAGGAGGTGAGAAAAATGGATATGACTTTAGAAATTTTATCAGCAGCGCTAAACAGCGGTTTATTTGCGGCTTTATTTTGTTTTTTATTTATTTTTCAGATAAGAGATTCAAGGGAGCGAGAAAAAAAGTTTACAAAAACCATTGACGCTTTGTTAGAAGGGTTAAGAGGAATAAATATGGTGGATGAAAAATGTGGAGATATTCATGGCGAAGTCAAGCTTATTAGAGCAGATTGTAAAGACATTAAGAGTATTTGTAGTGAAATAAAAAAGAGTGTAAACATTAGAAGAGCAAAAGAAAAGAAAGAAGGTGCAATAAATGAATTTTAGAGGAAACACTTTTTCATTAGGCGGAGGAGAGTTTGTGAGCGCTAGGGCAATTAACGGTGGGCAATGTGAGTTATTTATTAGGAATAGCGGTATCACAGCAAGAAGAAGCTTTTGGCAATGGACTAGGAATTTGCAAACTAGTGAACGCAATGCATCATTTTCGGATGCCTGCTGGTTAGTAGATAATGGTATGATTGAATTAAGAGATAATAGACTATTTTTTGAGACAAGGAAAAATTGATTATGGAAAACAAAATGGAAAATAATGATATTGATGTTGAAATTGACACTTTAAAAAAAGAAGAAAAACTAGATGCAAATGAATATAAAGATTATTTATTTTCATTAAAAAGAGCAGGCAGGCTTTATCATCTAAAGGCAAAAGAAGATGCGGTGTTAGAAAAATTTAAAGATAAATAAGCTTAAGAATAATTTAACAAACATATGCTTGCGCAAGATTTTAATATAAAAAACTATGCGCAAGCATATGTTTGTTAAATTATTTAAAATGGAGGTTGGATGGATTTTATTTCATATTTAAGAAGAGTAATTCAAGATGTAAGAGGAATAGGCAATAATAGTGCTGCAGGTACTAATGCTGCAAATACTATTAGAGATTTTATTAGAGATTATGATACTAATCATGCGCCAAGAGATGTTGTTGCAGATGTAAAAACTGATGATGAAATTAGGCAAGCGGCAAATGCTCATTATCAAGTTTGGCGGGACGGAAGAGAGCAAACGATTCAAAGTGACTTTAATATTAGATCGGATGCTGAAGAGTTTAGGCGTAATGAACTACAAAACGAGAGAGATATTGGCAAGGATAGGATTAATAATACATTTGATGAGCGGATGCAGCGTACAAAAAATGATAATATCAGGCGAGGATTAGCAAGGAGTTCTATTGCTGATAATCGTGGTGCAGAAGTTGAAAATGAGAGAATAAAGACACAACATTTTTCTGAACAATCGCATTTAAGCGGATTAGAGCGCATTGACCAAAATTTAAGGACGTTAGAGCAAAGAAAAAATGCGGCACTTAATGATTTAGATAATGATCATGCAAGAAGAATTGAGACGCAGATTGGGAGGTTAGAGAATGAGCGGCAGAGAAGAATTGCAGAGGCGGAAAGAGCAAATGCGGCAGGGGCAACAAGAGCAGAGAGTGAGGCATTTAGGATGCAGCGAAGTGAAGCAGTATTTTTAGAGGCGGATCAGCTGCTTAGTCAAATGACGCCAGCAGAAGCTAGGGCATTTATGAGGGATGATGTGCAATTAAGAGCTGTATTGTCTAGCTATCACTATATGAGACTTAGAAATAGGTTTGCTTAATAAAAAACAAGGACTGTCTTTTTAAACAGTCCTTGTTTTTTATTTTTTTGCATTAAATATGCACAAACTAGTGAAAAACAAAAATTATACAAAAATAATTCTACAAAATAATTCTATAAAAACGCTTGCTTTTTTATGTATAAGATAGTATAATAATAAATATGATAAACTTAAGAGCGAGCCATAGCCAAGCAAGCAAGCAAGCAAGCAAGCAAGCAAGCAAGCAAGCAAGCAAGCAAGCAAGCAAGCAATTTTTAATTAAGGCCTTTTTAAAAGGGCAGTCTTTTTGTTTGCCTAAAAATATTGATACATAAATCGTTTCCATTATTTTAGTGGAGGCGATTTTTTGTATAAAACAAAATAAGGAGATATTTTATGAAAAAAAGAAATGTAGTACCAATTTTTATACTTGCTTTAATTTTGATGTTAGGTATTGTCCTAATGGGATGCAGATCGACAGATGATGAGGAGGAGCTCTCAATAGGGCTGGGGGCAACATCAGCATCCTTTCAAATCAGAGACTTTGATGATTTTGCTGGAATCGGGGTGGGGAGTATAGATGCGGCTAGTGTCAGTGCGGCTAGTGCAATACAACCACTAACAATGCACCAAGCAATTATACCCTTTGATGAGGAAGACGAGGTTGCTGATAGATTTTTAGTGGGTGAGACACAAGAAGGTGAGATTTTGCCGCTTGAATTTGATTCATTGGGTGCTGATAGTTTGCCTGACGGTTTAGTCATGAATTTTATGCGTTTTGAAATGATGACTATATATCAAATTTGGATTGGTGATATTCCGCCAAGTATATCGGGTATGGGAGAGGCTGTTGAGGCGACTATGGTTAATTCAAATTTACCTCTGCGCTTATCGGGATGGTATAATACAAATATACAGTCTCATATTTATGTCATCAACAACCAAAACGGTCAAGTTTTTAGATTAAACAGATGGTTTAGAAGGATATCGGTTTCTAGTGTTGACCATTCAGAAGCTGAAAGCGGGGTTTTTGTTAAACTTGAGTTTTCTCCTTTATTATTGCATTTTGGTGATCCTGATTATCTTGCAGCAGAGGGTATCGTAGAATTTGGCGACGATCAGGTTGGAGAGCAGAGGATTTTCAGATTATACTTTGATGAGGATGGAAATTTAACACAAGAAGAAGTAGCTTCGGTATATAATGCACAAGTATTCGGTGGTATTGAACATCGTTTTTATAATATTCATATAGATACACCTCCGCAAGTAGACAGATACGGAAATTTTTTGGTGAGGCGCATTTTAACTCCGTCTCATTGGGATGGCTATGACATGCATTATTATTGGGAACTTGCAAGAATTTATTATACTCTTTATACTGCTAACGGAGAATTAATTGATGTGACTATGGGGACCGGAGAATATCATAATATGGGCTCTATAGAAACTGGCGAGCTTTTTAGAGAGCTTGCTATACCGTTAATAAGGCGTGCATATAATGGTAGATTTTATCGAATTGAAAATATAGATGACCTTTATAGTCAAACATTTTTAAACTCAAATGGTCAATTTGTTTTAGATTCAAACGGACCTGTTAATTTAATTCCATTATCAAGGCAAAATTATTTAGGCACATTTAATGGTTTAAGACATTATTTTCACGCTACTACTGGCTATGAGTTTTGGGGAGTATGGTTGTCGGGCACAATTAGACATACTTGGGGAATATATTCAGTGCAGCTTAGGTCTAATGATAATACTTTTTTTGAAGTTAACTTAGTTCATGATAAATCATGGATATATTTAGAAGCAGGTCAGATGCAAAGGTTTGTGGGAACAGGATTTAGTCCAAGTCCGGCTGAGTTAACTATAGTATTTGATGAATATATTCTAGCTGTTGAGATTGATGCAATCTTATCACCTATTGAAACACCTTATTGGTCTAATCCAAATAGGCTGTTGCATAATATTACTCGTATTGCCTTTATGAATATTCATGACAATACGGCATTGGTTAGGACAATAGATTTAATGGATTATCTAAATGGATATGAGTATTTTGAGACACTTATGGATAGAGTCTTGGGTATATGCGGAAACATAATTTTTTGGTATACTCCAACTGCTGACTGGGCACTTGGATATCAAGAAATGCGTTTTGCACGGATTGTACTTGATGAAGAACTTAATATAGTGCGAATTGATTGGAATATTAGTGAGATTTATTATTTTAGTGCTGTTGCTATTAGACCTAGATGATTAAAGCTTTGGGTTGATTTAGATTTGGATACCGATAAAATTGAAAACGATAAACATTTTGTTTATCGTTTTTTTTAATATAGATTATTAATTTTTTTGTGTAGTATTTTTTTGTTTCTATAAAAAATATCTCATAAATATTGCTTGCAAAAGATTTGTTTGTAGTATATAATAATTGATATGAAAAGTGAAAAATTACAAACAAAAGTGGCAATTGTGATGGGGAGCGATTCTGACTTGCCTGTGATGATAAATGCGGCTAAGATGCTTGATAGGTTTGGGATAGGGTATGAGATTGATTTTGTGTCTGCTCATAGGACTCCTGAAAAGGTGACGGCTTTAGGTGAAAGTGCCGCTAAAAGAGGTCTTTTTGCTATTATTGCAGGGGCGGGCGGTGCGGCGCATTTGCCTGGGATGCTGGCAGCTGAAACTGTTGTGCCTGTGATTGGGGTGCCCATTGCTTCTAAAACCATTGGCGGCGGCGGTTTTAATGATGCTTTGCCGTCTATTGTGCAGATGCCTCCCGGTGTTCCTGTTGCAACAGTTGGGGTAAACAGGGCAGAAAATGCTGGAATTTTGGCAGCACAAATTATTGGAGTGAGCGATAAAAATGTGCAAAAACTAGTGTTTGCATATAAAAAGGAATTAAATGATATGGTTTATAATAAGAGTGAAAAGCTTAAAAAAATTGGTGCAGAGGAGTATTTAAAAGGGATGGAGTAAGATTTGCGTTTAGTGAACAATTTAAATTTATGTCATGCTGCAAGCATCTCATCTTTAAAAAATATTAAAGCATAAAAATAAACGTATTGTATAATTATTTATGCGGTGCGTTTTTGCATTGTGGATAACCATTTATAAAAATATAGTCAAAGGAAGTGAAAAACTAGAGGCGAAAAAAATGTTAAAGAGAGTCTTAATAAATAAAGACTTTCTTTATTTATGGCTTTATAAATTTTGATGTGAATTTAATTGCTTATTGTGTATTTGTGTGATATGATTATAAATATAATATTAAATTTTTATAAAGATGAGATTCTTATCAGAATAACAAATTTAATATTGTTCATTAAATGTAAAAACTACTTGCTATAAAAATATAAATGGAGATTGTTGGAATAATCATGATAAACAAATTTGACATAAACGCAATAAAAAAAATTGGAATAATAGGCGGTGGGCAGCTTGCTAAGATGATGATTGTTCCGGCTCAAAGGATGGGGCTTGAAGTTTATACTCTTGACCCAGATTCAAATGCCAATGCATCATTTTCTGCAAATGACCATGTGGTAGGGGCATATTCTGATGAAACTGCTTTAAGAAAATTGGCGGCTTTAGTCGGCAAAGGCGGAGTTATCACTTTTGACTTAGAGCATGTGGGACTGGATGCTGTAAAAAAACTAGAGCAGGAAGGCTATAAAATCAGGCCAAACACTAGTTCGCAAGCAATTATTCAAGATAAATACCTGCAAAAAGAGGCACTAAAAAAAGCAGGTATTGCGGTTGCCGACTTTGAAAAAATGGAAATTGAAAGTGAAATTAGGGAATGGTTTAAAATAAATAAGAAAGGTGTCTTAAAATCACGAAGGTTTTCTTATGACGGATACGGGAATTTTGTATTAGATGATGAAAAGGATATTGCCGAAGGTTTTAAGAAATTATCTAAAAATACTGGCGGATTATACATAGAAAAATGGGTTCCGTTTAATTTAGAGATTTCTGTTAATGTGGCAAGGGGATTAAACGGTGAAAAAATGTGTTATCCTTTGTGTGAAAATGAGCATGAAAATAATGTTTTGTATACTACGATTGTGCCGGCTAGGGTGAGTGAGAAAATTGCTGATAGGGCAAGGGAGCTGGCTTTAAAGACGGCAGATGTTTTTGAAGGAGCGGGGAATTTATGTGTGGAAATGTTTTTGACTAAAAGCGGTGATATATTGGTCAATGAGGTTGCGCCTCGGCCTCATAACAGCGGGCATTTTTCTATAGAAGCCTGCCATGTATCACAGTTTGAAAATCATATAAGAGGAGTGGCGGGGCTGCCTTTAGGGGATACAGAGCTAAGAGATGAGATGACAATTATGCTCAATATTTTGGGGGACAGGACTAAAAGCGGAAAGGTGAGATATGAGGGGGTAGAAAAAGCAATGGAATTAGGTTTTAGCGTGCACTTGTATGGAAAAGAAGAAACTAGACCAGGACGAAAAATGGGGCACATGACTATATCGGGGGATAGAGAGAAGCTGCTAAAAATATATGAAAACATAGAGAATGTCAGAATTAAAGCGACTACATAAAATTAAAGATAGGAGCGTTTTATGGCTAATATAAAATTAATATGTCAAAGCTGCGGCGGGTCGCAGGAAGTGGATGACTGCAATCAGTTTATTAGTTGTATTTATTGTCTACTAAGGTTATGATTACAAAAGGGCAGGCAAGTGGAGGAAACAGCGATTTAAGAAGCGATTTAAAAAAGGATGTTGCAAAACGAAAAAAACAATCAAGAATAGCTTATATTATAGGCGGGATTATGGTGCTGATAGGAATAGTATTAATTGTTGTTGATAGCGTGGGAGAGAGTGAAAGGACTGCTCTTTTTGGAATAGGAATAGGACTTATGGCGGCGGGTGCATTGATAGCTTTTATAGCATGGGGACATACTTTAGAGGGGTCAGACAAATTAAAGGATCTATGTAGAGAGTGTGATAAGGGTATGATGAGGAAGGTGAAGGGCGGGGATAAAAATAGCCCAGCTTGGCAGTGCAGTTATTGCGGAAGGGTTTCACATATTGAAGGAATATAGGTTTTAATCAATGCACAATGGAATGCAGAATTAAAACGATTGTATTAGACATAACTATACCAAATGCACTGTGATTTTGTTTACCCACAGTGCGTTATATGAAAAAGAGTGGGAGGCTAAAGACGCATACCATTCTTTTTTATAGTATAGGAAAAATAGTCTGCGTTTGAGAATAAACTAACTCAAAAAAGGGGCGACACGGCAAGTCGCCCGAAGTGTCCGAAGGACACCTTTTTTATTTGTTGATAACTCTATACAAAAAAACATGCAAAACTAGTGAAAAACCACAGTTTTTTGTAAAAATGCTATATAAATTACTTGACTAGACGACGACGACGACGACGATATAATTGTACTGTATGGTTATCTTTGAAAAATTGTGGATAACTTTATATAAAGGAGAGAAAACTTTTATGAAAAGAGTTTTGAAAATGTTGATAGCTTTATGCTTGCTTGTAGTGATGGTCATTCCTTTTGCTGCATGCAATGACGATGGCGGTGAGGGCGGGGGCGATATAGTCTTGCCTGATGGTGCGCCGGGCTTTATTGCGGACATGCCGACTGACCCTGATGTTGTTTTGGATTTGGCAACAGAAGAGGGGTTTATTGATGAGGGGACAACTGAGATTGGCGGGATTAGATTGCAGCTTTTTGTTAGGTATGAAATAAAAGTTGATGGGCAGTGGGTGGTAGTTAGTGAAGATAGCAATGAAAATTTTGAGCCGACAGAAGATGATATGTTTAGATGGTCTGTCATGCTTGTTTGGTTTATTGAAGATGGGGTGGATAGAAGTGCGGATGTTAGTGAGGATTTTGTTGATTATTGGTATGAATGGACTTGGTGTGATGAAACTGAAGAGGAGATTGAAGTTCAAATAAGAGATGAATGGACATGGGTATTTAATTTTTATCAAGAGATTCAATATGAGGTGGGAGTAGATTTATCTATTAATCCGCCGACTATTGATTTAGACGATGTTGAAAACGATTTATTGTATGTGGGTGTGACAATAGGTATGGATTATCTTGAGTATGTGATAGTTGATAATGATAGGACGGGTGTGATTTTGTTTGTGATAACAGGTACATTTAGGCAGATGTGGATGATATGATAAGAGCTGTTAAGTTTTAGACTTTAAAAAGCGATGCAATATTTTTGTTTCGCTTTTTTTTGTTTATGTATGAATTTAATTGCATGATGATTGTATGTGTGTTATAATTATTGCAATAGGAGATTTTGTATATGAGTAATAAAGCTACTAAAAAAACAATCGATTATAAAGACGCTGGGGTAGATGTTGAAAGCGGCTATGAGGTAGTTGAAAAAATAAAGGCTCATACAAAAAAGACATTTGACAAAAATGTTTTGTTTGGACTGGGCAGCTTTGGCGGGTTTTATTCTATAGCGGATGCAAAAAACATGGAGCATCCTGTCTTAGTTTCTGGTACGGATGGGGTGGGGACTAAATTAAAATACGCATTTAATTTAGATAAGCATGACACAATCGGCATTGATTGTGTGGCAATGTGCGTAAACGATGTGGTTTGTCAAGGGGCAAAGCCTTTGTTTTTTCTGGATTATTATGCTAGCGGCAAAATCAATCCAGAAAAAGTAGAGCAAGTTGTGGCAGGAATGGCTAAGGGGTGTATTGATGCAGGCTGCGCATTAATAGGCGGAGAGACTGCCGAAATGCCTGGCATGTATAAAGACGGAGAGTATGATTTGGCTGGATTTAGCGTAGGAATTGTGGACAAGAAAAAAATAATTAACGGACAGAATATTAAAGAAGGTGATGTCTTAATTGGTTTAGCGTCAAGCGGATTGCATTCAAACGGATATTCATTGGTTAGGAAACTATTGGGCGAAGATGAAAAAACTCTTGCCAAACATGATGATTATCTAAGGTGTGACACAAAAGAATTAATAATGACTCCTACCAGAATTTATGTTGATACGATTTTAGAATTAATAAGACATTTCGATATTAAGGGAATCGCTCATATAACAGGCGGCGGCTTTATTGAAAATATTCCCAGAATTTTCCCTAAAGGACTGGGTGCACAAATTGATTTGACATCTTATCCTGTTCCTAAACTATTTAGGCTATTGCAAAACTTGAGCGGACTTGATGATGAAAAGATGTATAATACATTTAATATGGGGATAGGGATGGTATTGTGTGTTGATTATAAAATTGCAGACAAAGTGATAGAAAGGGCAGAAAAGCTTGGAGAGAGTGCATACAAAATTGGTGAGGTAATCAAGGGTGAAGGTGTAAAATTGGGCAAGTGTAGTTTAAGGATGTGCAATTAAATGAAACGATTAATGATTTTAATAAGCGGCGGCGGGTCAAATATGCAAGCGGTGATTGATGCTTGTGAAAGTGCAAAATTAAATGCAGAGGTAGTGGCTGTTGTGTCTTCTAATGCAAATGCTTTGGGGATTGAAAGGGCGGCAAAAAAAGGGGTGGATACATATGTTTTTATTAATAAAGAGGATAGAGACAGGAAAATTTTAGCCATTGCAAAAGAAAAAAATGTGGATTATATTGTGTTGGCTGGATATTTGGGAATTATTACACCATTACTTATTGATGCTTACAAAAACAAAATAATCAATATTCATCCTAGCTTATTGCCTAAACATGGCGGAAAAGGGATGTATGGGATTAAGGTGCACGAGAGTGTGATAAATAGCGGGGATAGTATAAGCGGTGCGACAGTTCATTTTGTAAATGAGGGGATAGATGAAGGGAGTATCATTTTGCAAAGAGAAACGGATGTTTTAGATGGAGATAGTTTAGAAGATTTACAAAAAAGAGTGCTTGAAATAGAGCATGAGTTGTTAATTGAGGCGCTGCAAAAAATTTTATAAGGTGAATGACAAAAGAAATAAAAACAGGGGGGCTATGAGTATGAAAAAAAGGGCTTTATTAAGCGTATCTGATAAAACAGGTATAGTAGAATTTGCTAAAAAATTGGTTGGATTAGGCTATGAAATAATTTCAACGGGAGGGACGGCTGAGGCTTTAAAAAAAGCTAATATAGCTGTTGTTAAAGTGAGTGATGTCACTGGTTTTGATGAGATTTTGGATGGGAGGGTAAAAACTCTGCATCCAAAGATTCATGCTGGGCTATTGGCAAGGCGAGAATTAAAAGAACATATGGATTGTTTGAATAAATTAAATATTGCGCCGATTGATTTGGTTGCTATCAATTTATATCCCTTTAAACAAACGATTGAATCAGGTGCTGACTTTGAAACAGCAGTTGAAAATATTGATATTGGTGGACCTGCTATGCTTAGAAGTGCAGCCAAAAATTATAAATCTGTATTATCGATTTGCGATCCAAATGATTATGAAAAAGCAGTAAATGCGCTGCAAACTAGTGTAAGTGATGAATTTAGGTTAAGATTGATGCAAAAAGTTTATTCGCATACGGGGTTATATGATATTGCGATTTCTGTTTATTTGAATAAGCAGCTTGGGTTTGTTGCTCCTGAATCAAAAAATGGGATATTGCCTTTTGGGTTTAGACCTAGTTTTGAAAGAGATTTATTTTTAAGATATGGTGAAAATCCTCATCAGCAAGCGGCATTTTATGTTGAAAAGGGAGCAGAAGATAGTTTTTCTAATTTTGAGCAGCTGCATGGAAAAGGTTTGTCATTTTTAAATATATATGATGCATATGCAGCAGTGAGTGTAGTCAGAGAATTTAGTGAGCCGGCAGTTTGCATAATTAAGCATGCTACTCCGTGCGGGGTTGCGATTGATAATGATATAACTGCTGCATATAAAAAGGCGCTTGGGTGTGATAGCGTGTCAGCATTTGGCGGGATAGCGGCACTAAATAGAAAGGTTGTTAAAAACTGTGCAATAGAGCTGAGCAAAACATTTTTAGAAGTGGTGATAGCTTTGGATTTTGATGATGATGCTTTGAGTATTTTAAAAGAAAAACCTAATTTAAGAATTGTTAAATTGCCTGCGATTATTAATAAAGAACAAAATTATCTTGATTTTAAAAGGGTAGAGGGAGGATTGCTGGTTCAGCAAAATGATAACAAACTAGTGTTTGACAAGGATAATTTAGTTTGTCCGACAAAGAAAAAACCTAGTGAAGAAGAGTTGAAAGAATTAGAGTTTGCTATGAAAGTGGTTAAGCATGTAAAAAGTAATGCTATCGTGATTGCAAAAAATAATATGGCGATAGGAATTTGCGGAGGGCAGACATCTAGGATTGCTTCTGTTAAAATGGCAATAGAAAGGGCTGGTGAGAGTATAAAAGGAGCTGTTGTTGCATCTGATGCATTTTTTCCATTTTCAGACTGTGTGTCTATGTTGATTGATGCAGGAGTTAAAGCCATTGTGCAGCCAGGCGGGTCAGTTAGAGATGAGGATAGTATTAAAGTTTGCGATGAGAAAGGGATAGGCATGGTTTTAACGGGTTCAAGACATTTTAGGCACTAAGGAGAGTTTATCAAATGAATAAGAAAAATATATTAGTGGTGGGTAGCGGCGGTCGTGAGCATGCTATTATCCATACATTGAAAAAAAGTGATAAAGTGGGTAAAATTTATGCTTGTCCAGGCAATGCTGGGATTAGTGAATTAGCAGAATGTATAAATATTTTGGCTACTGATATTAATGGAATTGTTGAGTTTGTCAAAAATCACCCTGATATTTATATGACAGTGATAGGTCCTGATGACAGTTTAGCATTAGGATTAACAGATTTGTTATTATCAAAAACACATTGCAAAAGAGTATTTGGACCTAGCCAGGCGGCGGCGATAATAGAGTCAAGCAAGGCTTTTTCAAAAGATTTCATGAAAAAATATAATATTCCTACAGCGGCTTATGAGATTTTTTCTGACTATGAAAAAGCAAAGAAATATCTGGCAAACATTAGTTTTCCTACAGTTATTAAAGCGGATGGATTGGCATTAGGCAAGGGAGTTTTTATTTGTGAGGATTTTTATCAAGCTGAGAGCGCCTTAAAAGAAATTATGCAGGATAAAAAATTTGGGGCGGCTGGTGCTAGAGTAGTGATTGAGGAGTATTTAAAAGGTTTTGAATTGACTGTTTTGTCTTTTACTGATGGTGAATCTTTAATTCCTATGGTCACAAGCAGGGACTATAAGCGAGCGTATGATGGGGATAAAGGACTAAATACTGGCGGAATGGGGTGTTTTTCTCCGCATCCGCTATTTAACGATGGGTTAATGAAAGAGGCGTTAGACGAGGTGTTTATGCCTACGATTAGGGGCATGAAAAAAGAAGGGAGGCTTTTTCAAGGATGTTTATATTTTACGTTGATGGTTGATGTTCAAAAAAAGGGCAGGGCAAAGTTTAACATAATTGAATATAATGCTAGATTTGGTGACCCTGAAACTCAAGTTGTGCTTCCTAGATTAAAGACCGATTTATTTGAAATTTTTGAGGCTATAGTTGACGGGGAATTACATAAAATGGAGATTGAGTGGGATAATGAGTGCAGTGTGTGCGTGATAGCGGCATCAAATGGCTATCCGTTAGATTATGAAAAAGGAAAAGAAATCGGCATTGGAGAACTAAATAAAGACACACTTTTATTTGAAGCGGGTACAAAGTTTGCTTTGAGCGGCAAAAAAGTGACAAACGGCGGCAGGGTGCTAGGTGTTGTGTGTAAGGGAGTTGATATTGGTGAGGCTAGAGACAAGGCATATCAAGAGATTAAAAAGATTGAATTTGAAGGGATATTTTATAGACAAGATATAGCAAAAGATTTTTAAAAATAGGAGCAAAGCATATGATACATAGGATTTATGTAGAAAAAAAGGCAGGTTTTGATGTAGCGGCTAAAAAGATTGCTGCAGATATTAAGGCTGTTTTGGGTATAGAAAATAATGTACGATTATTAATTAGATACGATATGCAAGGAGCAAAGGCTGATTTTGAAAAGGCGGTCAGTGTTGTTTTTTCTGAACCTCCGGTGGATGAAGTTTATTTTGAGCTGCCAAATAATTATGCGCATTGCTTAGCAGTAGAGCTATTGCCTGGTCAATATGACCAGCGTGCAGATAGTGCGGCTATTTGCGTGCAGATGTTATGTCTAAATGAAAAGCCGCTGATTAAATGTGCAGTTTTATACTTATTTGAAAAATCTATGACAGATACAGAGTATAACAAAATAAAAAAATTCCTTATTAATCCTGTTGAGTCAAAAGAGGCTGATTTAGATGTGCTTAAAAAGCTAGAAGAAAAAATCGCCTTGCCGTCAAAAGAGAAAAAGGTGGATGGCTTTATAAAAATGTCACTTGAACAGTTGGCGGATTATCATAAAGTGCAGAGTTTTGGTTTTACATTTGCGGACATAAAGCATATACAAAATTACTTTATCAAAAAAAATCGGGATCCATATTTTGTAGAGTTGAAGGTGCTTGATATCTATTGGTCGGATCATTGCAGGCATACTACTTTTAATACTGAATTAACCAGCATAAAAATCAACTCAAAAAACCCTCATATTCAAAAGGCTTATGATTTATATAATGACTTGTATGCTAAGCATAAAAAAGACGGCAAATATAAATCTCTTATGAGCATGGCTACTATTGCTGCTAAAGAATTAGATGATAGAGGGCTGCTTCCTCATTTAGATAAGTCAAAAGAGATAAATGCTTGCTCAATCAAAATTGATGCAAAAATGCGTGATAATCATAATGATGGTGCAGAGTTTAATGAAAAATGGACGGTTATGTTTAAAAATGAAACACATAATCATCCTACTGAAATAGAGCCCTTTGGCGGAGCGGCAACTTGTGTGGGGGGGGCTATTCGCGACCCGCTTAGCGGCAGAGTTTATGTGTATCAATCTATGCGTATAAGTGGTGCAGCAGATATAAATCAGGATTATAAAGATACTATAAAAGGCAAACTTCCGCAGCGAGTGATTTCTAAAACAGCGGCAAGCGGTTTTTCTTCTTATGGAAATCAAATTGGATTAGCAACCGGGTTGGTTAAAGAAGTTTTTCATCCAGGGTATGCAGCAAAGAGAATGGAGGTGGGTTTTGTTGTTGGAGCGGCTAAGAGTGAAAATATTATTAGAGAAGAACCATTAAAAGGCGATGTAATATTGTTAATTGGCGGGGCAACGGGGCGTGATGGAGTAGGCGGTGCAGTAGGAAGCAGCAAATCACATGATCAAGATAGTGTTGCAAAAGCTGGGGCAGAGGTGCAAAAAGGCAATGCGATTACTGAAAGAAAGCTGCAAAGGCTGTTTAGAAATAGCTCATTTTCAAAATTGATAAAACGGTGCAATGATTTTGGGGCAGGAGGTGTGTCTGTTGCTGTGGGTGAAATTGCTGAAAGTATTGATATTGACTTGGATATGGTGCCAGTTAAGCAGACGGGATTATCTGGATTAGAGCTTGCTATATCAGAATCTCAAGAGCGTATGGCTGTAGTTGTGGATGCAAAAAATGAAAAAAAGATAAAAGATCTATGCGGGCAAGAGAATGTTGAGGTAGCAAAGATTGCTGTTGTGACGGATTCTAATAAAATGCGCATGAAGTTTAACGGTGAGTATATAGTTGATTTAGACAGAGATTTTATTGATACTAATGGAGTTAGGGGTAGTATGGATGTGGAGATTGTAGATATAGAGCATAGTTCGCAGTATAGAATGCATAATGAATGCAAATATTTAGATAGAATTAAAAAAATATTATCTTCAAACTCAATAGCCTCACAAAAGGGTATGGTTGAGATGTTTGATTCTACTATTGGGGCTGGGTCAGTGCTTATGCCGTTTGGCGGAAAAAGTCAAATTATTCCATCTCTTGTTATGGCGGCAAAATTACCTGTTTTGGATGAAAATATCACAACAGATACTGTCACGATTTCTAGCTTTGGCTTTGACCCGTTTTTGTCTGAAATGTCACCTTTTTTAGGCGGAGTGTATGCTGTGCTTTTGTCTGTCATAAAGATAGCAATAGCCGGGGCAGATTATGATAGTATATATTTATCACTGCAAGAGTATTTTGAAAAATTAGGAGTTGACCCAATCAAGTGGGGCAAACCTACGGCGGCACTTTTGGGGGCGTTGACTGCACAAGTCAATTTAAAAAAAGCGGCGATAGGCGGCAAAGATAGCATGAGTGGATCCTTTGAAAATTTGCATGTTCCGCCTACATTAATTAGCTTTGCGTTAGGGATTGGAGATGTGAAAAGGATTACTAATAATGTGGCTGAAAGGGCTGGAATAAATGTTTTAAGGTATCATATACCTAAAGATAAAGATGGCATGCCAGATTTTGAGGCGGTAGAAAAATTTTTAAGATACTTTGATAAAATTAGAGACAAACTAGTGTTTGCTACAGTTTCTGAAGAGGGCGGGACAGCAATTGCTATGATAAAATCTTTAATGGGGAATGATATTGGTTTTGAATTTTTTTGTATGCATGATGAGCTGTTTGAAAATGATTTAGGGGATATAATTTTTGGTGTGAAAGAACCAATAGATTCAACCAATGAATTTAAGCTTGAGTATTTGGGGATAACTAAGGATGAAGCTAAAATTGTTTTGGAAAAAAATAATGAGATTTTGTTGGCTGAATTAAAAAATTCATATACAGCTACATTTGAAAATGTTTTTCCTACAATGGCTGCTTCTATTGGTGAGGCAAAAAAAACAAATTATCATGACGGGCAGCTGGTTACTAGAAAAACTAAGATTGCAAAACCAAGAGTTTTTATTCCTGTGTTTCCTGGGACTAATTGTGAGATTGATACTGCAAGAGCGTTTGAAAAGGCAGGTGCAGTAGCTGATATATTTGTCATCAAAAACTTGTCGGCAAATGACATGATAAAATCTGTTGATGAAATAATAAAACGCATAAGTCAGGCAAATATTATTGCTATTCCTGGAGGATTTTCAGGTGCTGACGAGCCTGACGGCAGCGGAAAATTTATTGCCTCAACTTTCTCTAATCCTTATATAAAAGATGCGATTGAAAACTTGCTGTATGTTAAAGACGGACTTATGTTAGGAATCTGCAATGGATTTCAAGCTCTGATTAAATTAGGATTACTGCCTTATGGAAAAATCTTACCGCTGCAAAATGATAGTCCTACGCTTACTTTTAACAATATAGGGCGGCATGTATCAGGGATTAGCCAAATTAGAATTGCAAGCAATTTATCACCTTGGTTATCTTCGGTAAAAGTGGGAGAAGTTTACTCTCAAGCAATTTCACACGGAGAAGGAAGATTTTTTGCAAATGAGGCACATATAAAAAGATTGGTCAATGCTGGGCAAGTTGCTACTCAATATGTAAACAATGCGGGACAAGTGACAATGCTGTCACCATTTAATCCAAACGGCTCGGTATATGCTATAGAAGGTATAACAAGTCCGTGCGGAAGGGTGCTGGGCAAGATGGGGCACAGTGAGAGGATTTGCAGCGGGTTATATCAAAATGTGGATGGCAATTATGATATGAAATTGTTTTTGTCAGGTGTTAAATATTATGATTAATATCCCTTAAAAATAGTTGACACTGTTATAAATATGTGGTATTCTGTTTGTTATATAATAAACCTAAATTGATTTATTAGGGAGTCATTATGAGCGCAAAGGCAAAGATTTTAAGTATAAAATCTAAGTGTAAAGACAAAATTGAAAGCAAAAACACCAATCACAGGCTGGTTAATATCTGTTTTGTGGCGTTTTTTTCTCTTATTATTTTGTTTAGCATGGTTGGTGGTGTCAATGTTGATGTTGGTTCTACCGTAAGAGGCGACGGGGACAGTGTTATTGTTAGACAAAATTACTTTCAAATAATGCGTGCTGCTGCAAACGGAATTTTCATGTCTGATGAGCAAGCGGTCAATCATGTTAGACAGATAAACCAAATTCTTGAAAATGAATTTTTTGTATTAGGCTTATCTCCTGATATAAGGACGGCAGGCAACTATACTGCAACAGGCGATAGAGACGGAAATGCTTATCCTGCGGTGTCATCTATTGGTGAAGTCGCAAGAGTGGTTCAAGATATTATAGATAGAGGCGGCAATCCAAACTCTATTAACTGGGTGCTTTATAGATATGCTTTTGCAAGGGCAGTAATGTATTTATATACTGAGGATACTTTGATTTCTGATCCTGAGTGGGATCATTTTAGAGCATCTTGGCCTGGCAATTTAGCTGTTGCGATGGCGGGGCAGGCGATTTTGAGGGCAGCGATTTCTACTATGGCACTTGCTGTCGCCTTAGTTATGCTTGCATTTAGTATATTAGCATTGATTAAGAAAAAAGAGTTTAGCAAAACTAAGCTAGCATTTGTGTTGTTGACAGTTGCAGCATTTATGCAAATAGTGTTTAGGTTTAACTTTATGAGGCTTAATTGGGCGTGGATAATAGTGTTAGTTATTACGTTTATTATGCTAGCGGCTTTTATCTTATACAAGCATATTATGCTAGATGAACGAGATTTTTCTATGACTATGTTTATCCATAATGCGGCACTTTTAGGCGGTGGAATTTTATCGTTTATTTTATTGACTGGACCTTTATTTAGGGTAATTACTGCGGAGTATAATGAAACGTTTTATGGAATCAATTTGCTGTATGATTTGACTGTTGCACAAACTGCTTATATTTCTGTTGTGCCTATGTCGTATGTATTGACACTGGTGGTAGTAATGGTAATTTTAGGTTTGCCGTTTGTTATGAATATTATTTTCTTGATGGTAAATTTAATTAAGTTTATCAAAGCGGATTATACTCATAATGAAAGGCGCATAATGTTATCAATTTTTGTTGCTGTTAATATTATAGTTCTTTTGATATTTGGTATTGCAAATATTGGTATTGTGGATTTATATCTAAATGTTGTGCCGCTTTGGGCGATATTTGTTATTCAACCATTGGTTGTTATCGGAATGCTTGTGTTTGAAATCATTTATAAAGTCAAGCCTGTTAGAAAAGAGCTTGTAATAAATTAATAAGACTAAAACATTTACAATTTAAATCAAAAAAAGACAAATTAATTAAAATAGTTTGTCTTTTTTTATTATATAATAGTATCATGAAACGATTAACCAAACAGCAGTTAAGAGTAATAATCTCAGTAAATTTTTTATTGATAGTCATTATGGGTGTAGCCATTTTTTTGCTTATGCGTGATGGCGGCGATGTTCCTACAGGTGGTCCTGATCCTGATTATCCGCCGGGAGCACAGCATTCTAGACGCAGAACAGCGCAGATTTCATTAAATCCGTTTTTAAGTTGGGAACTTGAACTAGTAGGGGAGGCGCAAAGTATTTTTAGTTATGTTAGAGAACAAACAAATACGCTGTTTATTTTTGGAAATGCATTATCGGCAGGTTATGATTTTGATAGTGAAGGGGTGTTTGTAGTGGCAATGGATGTATATGGAGTGACAAGAGAGGGTGGGTTTTGGTCTTTTGGTGCACCAACTGATAGATTAAGGGCAGTAAGTATTGCTGAAGGCGGGTTTATTTTAGCTATTGAGGGCGCACTTCCATATTTATTACATATTGATTTTAATGGTGAAGTAATATCAAGGATTGATGGATTTATTAATGCTTTTGAAAGTATACACTCTATAAGACATTATGGCGGGGGTTTTTTAATGTTTACTAAACCTCAAAATGTATTGACTGGGGTAAGCGGTTTAAGGGCAGTTTTTTTCGATAGTGATTTTAATTTTAGAGGAAGCGGATTAGCAGACTCTATTCATTCATTAGAGTTGGTTGAGATTTTTGTTATATCGGGGAGAGTTGTAGTTTTCGCTAATGCGTCTAGCGGGGGGCGTAATATTCCAAGTGTGTTGCAGTTTAATTTGGGTGGAAGCACATCAGTGACTATTTTTGATAATTTTGCTGGTAGGCTTATGGGAGTGACTATACATAATGGAGATTTTTTGATGATGGTGGGTATAAATGGCAGCAGTTTATTAAGGATTAATAACAATTTTATGGTAGTAGGAGAACTAAGGCAGATATCTATTCAAGCACCTGTGTTTTTTGATATGCTTGATGTGGATGGAAATTATTTTTTGGCATTGTTTGAGCGCAGCGGGGCGATATTAAATGATAATTTGGTTAATATAAGACAGGATCTTCCGACCATGAATAAAACTGATATGCGCTTTATTTCTAATGCGACTATTTTTGTAGGGACTAGCATGCCGCCTTTAGCAGAAGATTATTTTGTGACGGTTAATATTTTTAATGAGGGCGATCTTATAATGAGTGCGCCTATTAGGGTAGGGGATAATGCAAACTTGGCTCTGTCTAGGCGGCATTTGATAGTGACGTTTAATATGGGAAACACTGTTGTGGTTTCTTCACTTAGGTATCCATTGTTTTTGTGAATATTTCAATAATTTTTTTTGTCCCATCAATTAATTTAGAATTATTTAAAGACTCTCTTAAATTTTTATCTTCAGCACAGTTCTCTATTGCTTTTAATAAAGAATTATTTTCTAGATCCTCTTCTTTTAGCATGTGAACAAGTCCTTTTTTTAAAAAATATTCTGTGTTAAGAATTTGGTCCCCTCTTGATGTGCCTTTAGGGAGTGGGATTATTAATGAAGGGATTTTTAGGGCAATTAATTCAAAAAGTGCAGTTGCTCCGCCTCGGCTTATCACTATGCTAGCCCTTGCATAAAGCTGTCCAATATTATCTGAAAACTCTAGTTGTTTATAGTTTTCATGTATTATGGTTGGATCAGTTTTCCCTTTTCCTACTAGATGCATGATATCAAATTTTTTTAAAAGTTTAGGCAAAATTTCTTTAATTGCATTATTTATTTTTAAAGCTCCGCTAGAGCCGCCCATTATTAGCAATACAGGTCTTGCCGTAATTTGCTTTGGCAAAAAAATTGATTGTCTTAAGGGAAGCCCTGTATGAATAGCTTGAGGAATATTGTCAAAACTTGCTAAAACATGTTTGGCTTTTTTTAATGCAAGTTTATTTGCTAGACCAAGCGTCATGTCGCTTTCATGAATAATTACAGGATAGTTTTTCTTTGCCGCCATGGTTATCGGCAGGGCAACAAATCCGCCTTTAGAAAAAATTATATCAGGATTAATTTTTTTTAATAGTTTTCTAGCTTGTTTGACTCCTTTAATAAGTTTAAAAGGAATAGCAAAATTTTTTATTGATATGCTTCGTCTAAATTTGATGGTTTCAACTGTATGAAATTTCACACAGTTGAATTTGGCAATCAAATTCTTTTCCATTCCATTAATAGATCCTATATAATGAATTTCATAGTCATTTTTGATTTGTTCTATTAATGCAATATTTGGCATGATGTGACCAGCTGTGCCGCCGCCAGTAAATACAATTATAGGTTTCTCCATAATATTAATGTATGCGTTTAATTAATGCACAATGCGTAATTCATAAGGCATAATTAGGTGAATTCTAATTTATTTCATATATTTATAATGCATATTTATTCATTATAATGCATATATATGCATTATAAATATGTCAATAGCGTTTGAGTAAAAAAAATAACACAAAATAATGTATAAATATTAGTTGATTTAATAAAAAAAGTGTGTTATAATACTTCTCATGAGAAAATATGAAGCAAAAGATATTAAGGTTTTAGAAGGTTTAGATGCTGTTAGGCTTAGACCTGGCATGTATATAGGTACTACTGGTGCTAAGGGATTACATCACTTAGTCTGGGAACTTGTAGACAATGCAATTGATGAATTGGCAAATGGACATGGAAATTGTGTGTCTATCATATTAGAGCCAGATGGTTCTGTTTGTGTTGAAGATAATGGAAGGGGAATCCCTGTAGACTTGCATCCTACCTTAGGCATAAGTGCTGTTGAGGTGGTTTTTACTCATTTGCATGCGGGAGGCAAGTTTGATAATGAAAACTATGCGCACAGCGGAGGCTTGCACGGCGTTGGGGCATCTGTTGTTAATGCGCTGTCAGAATGGCTGGTGGTAGAAGTTTATAAAAACAAGACTACTTTTAGGCAAGAATTTGAAGCAAAAGAGATTGAAGGCAAAATGAAGGGAGGAGTACCTAAGTTTAGTCTTTTTGATACTGGTATTCAAGGCAAAAAGCAAGGGACTTTTATTAGATTTAAGCCAGATGCTAGGATTTTTGATACAGTTAATTTTAATGTTGAAACTATAGCAAGGCGGGCTAGAGAATTAGCATTTTTAAATAAAGGCATAAAAATAATTGTTGAGGATAGCAGAAGCGGTACTCCTAGCAGAAAAGAATTTTTGTATGAGGGCGGCATTATTGATTTTGTTAGATATTTAAATGAAACCAAAGTGCCAAGTTATTCTGAGCCTATATATATAAGCGGAAAAGAGGGTGGTGTATTATTAGAATGTGCTATTCAACACACAGATGCTTATACGGACAACCTGTTTTCTTATGTAAATAATATTCCGACTACAGAAGGCGGGACACATGAGACTGGGTTTAAGACTGCATTAACCAGAGTATTAAACGGAGCGGTCAGAAAAGCAGGATTAATTAAAGAAAAGGATGACAACTTAAAAGGCGAGGATTTTTTAGAGGGGTTGACGGGTGTCATCTCATTAAAAATGGCATCTGTTCAGTTTGAGGGGCAGACTAAAACAAAGCTGGGTAATGTTGAGGCTAAATCTGCGGTAGAAACAATTGTGGCATCTGGACTAGCAAAATATTTTGAAGATGCTGAAAATAAGCCAATATTAGATTCTGTATTGAAAAAGGCGGTGCTTGCGGCTAAGGTAAGAGAAGATGCAAGAAAAGCTAAAGAGATATCAAGGGCTAAAAATAGTATTGATAGTTTTAATTTAGTGGGTAAATTATCAGCTTGCAGCGGAAAAAGACCAGAGCAAAATGAATTATTTATAGTAGAGGGCGACAGTGCGGGAGGTACTGCAAAGCAAGCAAGAAACAGAGCATTTCAAGCGATTTTACCCTTAAGGGGAAAGCCGCTTAATGCAGAGAAAAAACGTATTGATCAGGTGTTGGCAAATGAAGAGATAAGGACTATTATTTCTGCATTGGGTGCAGGTATAGCAGATGATTTTTCTATTGATAATTTAAATTATCATAAAGTAATCATTTTATCAGATGCTGACCAAGACGGGGCACACATTAGGGCAATACTTTTAACTTTCTTTTTTAGATATATGAAACAGCTTATTCAAGATGGAAAAGTTTATATTGGCATGCCTCCGCTATATAAAGTGCACAAAAAAGATGTGATTGAGTATGCTTATGATGATAATGAATTAGAGGCGGCAAAGTCAAAAGTGGGCAGAGGATATGATGTGCAAAGATATAAGGGACTAGGAGAGATGAATGCGGATCAATTGTGGGAGACTACTATGGATCCAAAACGCAGGACGCTAATCCAAGTGAGTATAGATGATGCATTTGCAGCAGAGATGCTTGTGTCTACTTTGATGGGTGATGCGATTGAAAAAAGAAAAAATTATATCATTGAAAATGCTAATTTTAACAGAGAAGACGGGTTTAGATAGGAAGTATAAAATAATGATTAGGTAGCAACGAAGCAAGCCAGAAAAAACAGTTTCTAAAAATATTGCATTGTAAATCAAGGAAAATTACCATGGAAGAAAAACAAATACAAGAAGAAAAAATAGAAACCAAAACCATTATTAAGACAATGGAAGAGGTTATGCATGAGTCTATGATGCCGTACTCTGAGTATGTCATCATGGATAGGGCACTGCCTAGAGTTGAGGATGGATTAAAGCCTGTTCAGCGCAGGGTATTATATTCAATGTATGATTTAGGAATATTGCCAGACAAACCTTATAAAAAATGTGCAAGAATTGTTGGTGATTGTTTGGGTAAATATCACCCGCATGGGGATACATCTGTATATCAAGCGATGGTGCGTTTGGCGCAACCCTTTAACATGGGCAGCATTTTAGTAGACGGGCATGGAAATTTTGGTTCAGTTGACGGAGACGGTGCTGCAGCAATGAGATATACTGAGGCTCGCTTAGCTCCGCTTGCGCTAGAGTTAATCCGTGATATTGAAAAAAATACGGTTAGATTTTCACCAAACTTTGATGATACCACTGAAGAACCTGATTATTTTCCTGGCAGGTTTCCTAATCTTTTAGTCAATGGAGTAGGCGGTATTGCAGTAGGATTAGCCACAAATATTCCTCCGCATAACTTAGCAGACAGCATTGATGCAGTAATTTCTTATATAATTAATCCAAGGGTCACTTTAAAAGAGATAATGAAAATTATTAAAGGTCCTGATTTTCCTACTGGTGGTGTGGTTATACCAACTGAATTAGAAAAAGCATATGAAACAGGCAAGGGCAAAATTCACATTAGGGCAAAGGTGCATATTGAAAATATTGAGAATGAGAAAAAGCAAATTGTCATTGATGAACTGCCTTATCAAGTAAACAAGTCGGCTCTTTTAAAAAGCATATTAGACTGTCGTGAGGATAAAAAGGATTTATTGGGAGGAATCGCTGAGATTGTTGATGAATCGGACAGAAGCGGGATAAGGGCGGTTGTTAAGATTAAACGGGATATTGATCCTATGCCTATATTAAATGCATTATTTAAGTACACTAACTTGCAGACTACATTTGGTATAAATATGGTGGCAATTGCAGACGGAAAGCCGCAGCAGATGGGGCTATTGGATATCATTGCATATTATGTTGATTATCAAAGGTCGGTTATTGTCAGGCGTACTAAATTTGATTTGGATGCAGCAAAAGAAAGGGCTCATATATTAGAAGGCTTGATTATTGCTGTTAAAAATATTGATGAAGTTATTAAGATAATTAAGGCAAGTAAAAATACTACTGAAGCTAAAGAGAGATTGCGTGCTAGATTTGAGTTGTCAGAAAGGCAAGCTCAAGCTATTATTGATTTAAGATTAGGTAAGCTAACATCGTTAGAGATATACAAATTAGAGCAAGAATATAAAGAATTATTGGTATTAATAGAGAGATTGCAAGCAATATTGGCATCTAAAAAAGAGCAGTTTGATGTATTAAAACATGAGTTGTTAGCTATAAAGAAACAGTTTAAGTATGCTAGAAGAAGTGAAATAATTGGGACAATAGCCGATTATAAGGTTAAATCAGATGATGATGAAAAAGTTATAGAAGAGTTTATAGTTGCTTTAAATGCGGACGGAAATTTGAAAAAAATGACTCCTAAAAGCTTTAATCAGGCGGTTAAAGAATTTAGTGAAAACTCTGCAAGAGGTGAAATGTGTAATCAAATTATCAAGATGTTATCAAATCAGCGACTGCATTGTTTTACATCTTTAGGCAACTGCTATAAAGTAGATTGTGATGATATACCTGATAATAAATGGAAAGAGACTAAGGCAGTTAATATTAAAAAAGCTATACCTCAGCTTGTAGAGAATGAAAGGGTTGTTTATATAATTCCTTTTGGAGAGCCTATTAATGAATGTTTACCGCAAGGTGAGGTGCTTTTCTATACTAAAAAAGGTATGGTTAAAAAATCTAACTGGAGTGAATATGGCGTATTAAAATCAAGTTATCAAGCGGTTAAAATTAATGATGGTGATGAACTTGTTAGCATGGAACAATATAGAAAAGGGGCGAGTTTGATGTTTATTACGGCGGGCGGAATTTGCTTGAATGCGGACATGTCGGATATTCCTAGTCAAGGCAGAGTGTCTGCGGGGGTCAAAGGTATTAAGCTTTCAGAAGGGGATTATTGTATTAAGATTGGGCAGGTTGGAGGAGAAGTTGCGGTTGAGAGTGAGAAAGTCAAAAAGGCAGAAGTTGTGATTGTGACGGGGGATGGATTTGCTAAGAGAGTAAAAGCGGATGCTTTTGATATTATAGGCAGATATAGCAAAGGTGTTAAGTTGATTGATTTTAAAGGGAGCGGAGAAAGACTTGTTTTTGCTCATATTATTAAAGAACCTATTAACTTGGTCATTGAAAGCGATGATGGATATAAACAGGGCTTTATTTCTAGTGTGTTTAGTTTAGAGAGCAGGACGCATATAGGCAAGCCTATTTCCAAAAAGGCGATGAGGGTGGCTGATGTTCTTGTATATGGTGATAAGTTGGAGCACGTTTAAATTTGTTTGATAATCATGGAGAGACAGTATGTGAAAAAGAAAATAGCTATTTTTTGTTTGTGTTTGATACTAGCGGCAAGTTCATTCTTGTCGCTTTTAGGGTGCAGATATTTTAGAATCACAGGTTTTTATTATGGAAATTATGATAGTAATCATATTGTATTAACAATTCGTCCAGATGGAAATTTTATGATTGAATGGTATGAGTTTGGCACATGGGGCATAGCATCTAGACAAAATGCAGCTGGGAGTTTTGTTTTAAGAGGTGATTATATAGAATTTGATTATCCGATTGAAAATATAGGCAGAATACTAGATGATGGAAACATTGAATTAGAGTTTATGGGTGCAACATTGTTTATGTTTATAAGGAGATATTGATGTTTGAAAAACACGCAAAAATCAAAAAAGCCCGTCATTACAAGGCGGGGAAGTGAGCTTTAGCCCACCTTTTTATTTGGCAAGAGAGAAATTGATTAGATACGATAAAATGCTTGCAAAGATTTAAATGATATGATAAGATGGGTTGCATACAATTTTGTGCATAACATTAATCGTGCTATTGTGGCGCAGGGGTAGCGCACATCCTTGGTAACTACGATAGCTTAGTAACATTTTACCTTAAAACACCCCGTTTTTAGCCTTTTTTGATATGTTTTTAGCAGTTTTGATAATTTGATATAATAATTTTATAATAAATTTATTCAAAACTGCTAATATATGCTGATGTGGCGCAGTTGATAGCGCACGCCGTTGGTAACGGCGAGGTCGCGGGTTTGAGTCCCGCCATCAGCTCCAGTTGTCCATAGACAGTTGTCCATAGACATTAAAATTTTTTTATGTAAAATTAACAAAAAGTCAAGCATAAAATACAGATTCTTTTAATATACATAATTCGTGTATGAAATACGCACGGAGATTTTTATGAAGAGAATTAAAGCTGTTTTTTTTGCACTGATTATGGCTGCGATAAGTTTTAGTGGTGTAGTCATTTTTTCTGCATGTAATAGGGTGGAATTTAGCAACTCAAAATATACAATTATCGCTGATTTTGATTGTGAAAATGGAATAATCAATGCTGAATTAAATTTAGATTTTATTAATTGCACAGATATTGCTATGCCCGGATTAAAACTGCATTTATTTCCAAGAGCATATCGTGAGGGTGCAAGGTTTCCTGCAATATCTGCTAGTGAAATTGCAACAGCTTTTCCTAATGGTATTAGCTATGGAGATATGACTATTTTGTCTGTTTATAGAGAAGGCAAAGAGGTATCTATTATAAAAACAGGAGAAGATGAGGATATTTTATTCATTGAAGGCGAGATAGCGCCAGGAGCAAGAGTGGTTTTTGACATCAAATTTAGGGTGGATCTACCTAGAGTTAGACATAGATTAGGCATTTTTGATGGGGTAGTCAACCTAGGGAATTGGTTTCCTATAGCAAGCGTTTTTCAAAATGGTGAATTTTCTACTTTTCCATATTTTTCTATTGGTGACCCATTTTTTAGCCGAGTAGCAGATTTTGATGTGACTATTAGTACTAGAGAAAGTTTGGTGGTTGCAACTAGCGGGAGTCAACAAACTAGAGTAGAAAATGGGAGAAGAATTACTATCGCTAGGATAGATAATGCTAGGGATTTTGCAGCGTCTATTGCAGAGTTTAATGTAGTGAGTGAGACTAGGGGCGGCGTAGAGGTAAATTTCTATTTTAAACAGCATACAAATGCTAATGAGATTTTGACTGTTGCATTTGAGGCGCTGGATACTTTTGGAAAATTATTTGGGAATTATGCATACGATAGTTTGTCTATAGTAAAAACTCCGTTTTTGCATGGAGGAATGGAATACCCTGCGATTATTTTTATTTCTGATGCTTTGAGTTTAGATTTTTTTATTGAGGTGGTGGTTCACGAAATTGCTCATCAATGGTGGTATGCGGCTGTAGGGAATTGTCAAATTACAGAGCCATGGATTGATGAAGGATTGGCAGAGTACTCTACTTCTTTATTTTTTGAGTTTAATCCTAGGCATGGTGTGACTATGGAGCAAAGGATATCAGCAGCTTGGAGAAATTATGTGTTGTTTATTGATTTATATAAGGATGGAGGGAGAGGTGATACAAGTATGAATAGACATTTATACCAGTTTAGCACATCTATTGAATATGCGATTTTGGTATATACAAAGGGCGGATTGATGTTTGATACTTTAAGGGCATGGATAGGTGATAATGCATTTTTTGATGGTCTTAAAAATTTTTATAGTGAGTTTATGTTTGGTATAGCAACAGGTGATGATTTGATTAAAGCGTTTGAAAATGCAAGCGGAAGAAACTTAGCAAGTTTTTTTGATAGCTGGCTTAATGGAAGGATAACGGCTGTTAGATAATTTTATAATTATTATTGCTATACATTATATTTAAACAAGGAGTAAACATATGTTTGTTACAATTAAAATGAAAACAATTGCAATTATTTTAGTAATAATAATTGTAATTGGTGCTGGTATTGGGATATATTTTGCAGTGCGTCCTGCAAGTGCTGACATTGCTAATGGCAAGACGATTGTACTTGATCCTGGGCATGGCGGCAGAGACGGAGGAGTGATTGGCAGCACTGGGATAAGAGAGTCGGATATAAATTTGGCTATTGCTTTGGCTGCTGAGAGGTTTTTGCTTGAGAAAGGGTATACTGTTGTGCTGACAAGGAGAAATAGTGATGGATTATATGCGCCTACTGATCAGAATAAAAAAATGGCGGATATGAATAGAAGAAGACAAATTATTGAAGAGGCTAGACCAGATTTGGTTGTGAGTATTCATCAGAATTCTTTTCCTGGGGCTAGTGTGCGTGGACCTAGAGTTTTTTATGCTAAGGGGAGTGAAGATGGAAAAGCGGTTGCCGAGCATGTGCAGTCTAGTATGAATAATGCGCTTGTATCTAGTGCGCCAGCTGCGGTGGGGGATTATTTTATATTAGAGAAAACGCAGTTCACCAGTATTTTGATTGAGTGTGGTTTTTTGACTAATCCAGAAGAGGAGAGGCTTTTAGCGACAACTGAATATCAGCAAAAACTTGGTTTTGTGATTTTCTTTGCGATACATACTTTATTAAATGATGCAAGCATGACAGGTATAGTGGTTGGGTAGCAGCTAGAATATAGCACAAATAAATTCAATGAATTTAAGTTGACATTAAAAATCTATTTTGCTATTGTTTATCATTAAAATTGTTTCGAGTTCAGATGAATGAATATTATTATTTGCTTTAAAACTATTAAAAAAATTTTAATAGTTTTATTTTTATATTAAAAAACTGTTGACATATATATGTTTTATATGGTATAAATAATTAGTAATGATTATTAATAAGTAATTATTACTAATTATTTATAAATAGGAGAAAGAAAAAATGAAAAAATTTAGTTGTACAATTTGTGGATTTATGCATGAGGGCAAAACTGTGCCTGATAAGTGTCCCACTTGCAAAGTGGGAGTTGACAAATTTGTGGAGGTTAAGGAGGGCAGTCTTAACTTTGCAGATGAGCACAGGATTGGTGTTGCTAAGGGCATTGATCCTTGGATAGTTGAGGGGTTAAGGGCAAATTTTGTGGGAGAGTGCACAGAAGTTGGTATGTATCTTGCAATGAGTCGTCAAGCTGATAGAGAAGGATATCCTGAAGTAGCAGAGGCTTATAAAAGGATTGCTTTTGAAGAGGCAGAGCATGCGGCAAAATTTGCAGAGTTATTAGGTGAAGTTGTGGATATTTCTACTAAGAAAAACCTAGAAGCTAGAGTTATGGCAGAGCAAGGAGCGACGCAAGGTAAATTTGATATTGCGAAAAAAGCAAAAGAGCTAGGGCTTGATGCGATACATGACACTGTTCATGAAATGGCAAAGGATGAGGCAAGGCATGGTAGGGCATTTAATGGTTTATTGCAAAGACATTTTGGCAATAAATAATCAGGTGGAGAGGCTTTTATGAGGCTGATAAAAAGAAATACTATACAAAAAAAATGGATATTAGAAGCGATTAAAGAGCTTAATACCCATGCAGCAGCAGAAGAAGTGTATGATTTTATTGCTAAGAGCAATCCGACTATTAGCAAGGGCACAGTATATCGCAATATGAGTCAGATGGCAAAGGATGGAGAGTTATTAAATATAGGTTCATTTTTAGGCGCAACGCATTATGATCATAATTTACATGAGCATGCACATTTTGTGTGCAATGTTTGTGGTATGATTTTTGATGTTGAGTGTGATGAAAATCTATTAGGGAGTTTAAAGGATACCATTGTGGTGAGTGACGAGTATAAGATAAGCAGCTGCAATGTTTCTTTTGGCGGAGTATGCGCTAAGTGTGGTTTGAAAAGGGAAACAATATGAGCAAATAAAAAAGTCTTGTAAATTTTCATTAATTTATGAGACTTTTGTTTAAGTATTAAAAATGAGTTGGCTAAAAGTATTATTGATTAAGAATTAAGTGGAATTTATTAGACTTATCTGAATTTTTGTGGTATAATCCACCTATGATTAAATTTAATTATGGTGGATTTTCTCATTCTGAAGGGATGTATGGTATCTTAGAGGGTATTCCTTTTGGATTGAAAATTGATGAGTTTAAGATTAATGAATTGTTAAAGGAGCGGCAGTTTGGATTAGGTAGAAGTGAAAGACAGGCAGCAGAAGTTGATAAAATTAAGATATTAAGTGGAATTATTGATGGGATTAGTGTAGGCGCTCCGCTTGTTTTTTGTGTAAATAATAAAGTCAAAGATAGAGTGAAGTTTAGTGTGCCAAGACCTAATCATGCAGATTTGGCTGGGGCGATTAAAAATGGGATGATAGATACTGGAGGGGACGTTGATTTTTCTATAATTAGTGAGGCGGCTAGTGGAAGGAATACTGTTATTGTTTCTGCAGCTGGGGCGATATGTATGCAGGTTTTGGATAAATTAGGGATAGAGTTTGCACACAGAATTATTAATATTGCTGGTATTGATTATAAAGATAAAGATGGTATAGAAAAATTTATTGAAGGATTAAGATTGTTGGAGGATACGGCTGGCGGCGCAGGTGAAGTTGTGGTTAAGGGATTAAGAGCAGGAGTGGGCGGTTATGCTAGTTTGAATGATAAACTTGATGGAAAATTGGCGGGGGCAGTGATGAGTGTGCCTAGTATTAAGGCAATTGAGATTGGGAGAGGAAAAGAATTTGAGATGCTGCTTGGAAGCGAGTGTGCTGATGAAATTTATTTAGATGCAAAAACAATCAAACGCAAGTCTAATAATTGCGGCGGAATAGAGGGTGGTGTATCTAATGGACAAGAGATTTTGGTTAGATTTAGTGTTAAACCTTTGCCTAGTGTTTTTAAAGATATAAAAAGCATTGATTTTAATACTTTGCAAAAAGCGAATTTAAAAAAACTACGTACAGATGTTTGTGCAGTTGAAAGTGTATCGTGTGTAGTTAAGGCTGTTATTGCAATAGAAATTTTAAAGCAGATTATTCTGCAGTTTAATTCAAGTACAATGGATAAATTGATAAAGGACTATGAAGCATGATAGAATTAAAAATTGAAAACTTAAAGGCTTTTATTAAAAATTATTTTACAGTTATAGATAAAAATGTTTATGATAAATGGCATATGTTTTTACCTGAAAACTGTATTGTAATGAGTGGCGGAGAGTCTATAAAAAATTTTGATTCGGTTAAAATATTGATTGGGGAGTTAGTTAAGAAAGGGTTTAATAAAAATGATAGAATAGCAGCTATAGGTGGTGGTGCACTTTTAGATTTAGTTGGATTTGTTGCATCTATTTATATGAGAGGGATAGAGTGGGTGAATGTTCCTACTACGCTTGTATCGATGGTTGATAGCAGTATCGGTGGAAAAACAGCGATTAATTTTTCAAAAGAAGATGGGATTAGTTTCAAAAATCTTGTAGGGAGTTTTCATGTTCCTAAAAAGACTTTTTTTTGTTTTAAATTTTTAGAGAGCCTTAATCAATCAGAAATTAAAAATGGCTGGGGTGAAATAATTAAAACAGCACTTTTAGATAGAAACATTTTTGATTTAGTTAATGTGTTTGGCAAAAAAAATATGATACAAACTAGTGTTTGCGAACAATTAATTGATATTATTAAAGCATGCGTTAGATTTAAAAATGAGATTATTAAAAAAGATTTGCTAGATACAGAGATTAGAAAATTTCTAAATTTAGGTCATACGATTGGACATGGTTTAGAAAGTGCATATGGATTTAGTCATGGTGTGTGTATAGCAAAAGGGATTGAGTTGGAGTATAAGATTTTAGGTGACATCAAAAAAGACATAAAGAATTGGATATATGATAGGACTAGTATATTATGCGAGGGTGTGTTTGAATTTGGTATTGACATTGAGAGGGTGTTAACGGCTATGATGATGGATAAAAAAAATGAGGACGGTCTTTTAAACTTTGTTGTTTTAAAAGATATTGGGGCAGCTGAGATGATTAAAATTACAAGGGAAGAATTTCAAAATAGATGGAAAAATATAGTTTAGCACAATTTAATGTAGTTGACAAAAGTATTGCACAGCGAGCGATTATAATTAGCGAGCTTTTTTTTGATGGACGAGTGAAAATAGATTATTTAGACGGCAGCTTATGTGAAGATATTTTAAGTGCAAAAAAATGTGTGAAAATGATGAAAAGTTCTAATGAGATTATTAAGCTAGATGCTGGAAATTCTGCAACTACTCTTAGATTATTGGTTGGGGCAGCGGTTGGCTTAAGGAGAGAAATTGAAATTAGCGGAGATGAAAGTCTAAATAAAAGGTGTATGAAAGGTTTGATAAATGCATTAAAACATATGAACGCAAGTGTGTTTGGCATTGAAAAAACTGATAAAATATTGCCTCCTATAAGGGTGAAGCAGAGTGATAATCTAAAGGCAATTGAATTTAATAATGAAAAACTGTCCGCTCAAATTAAAAGTGCGGTGCTGCTTGCGGGTTTTAATTTAGATAAAAAGACTATTGTTTATGAAAGGGTGCATACAAGAAATCATACTGAGCTTATGCTTGAATATTTAAATAGTTTTTGTAAAAATAGTGAAATTGATTTAAAGATTCCTTTTGATATTTCGGCTGCGGCGTTTATTATAGCGCTAGCTATTTTAAAACAAGGTGCAATGCTTAAGATTAGCAGTTTAGGGATAAATCCTACTAGAACTGGATATATTGAAGCATTAAAAAATGCAGGATTTAATATCAATATAATTGAAAATGGATTATATGGGCTAGAAAAAGTAGGCAGTATTTATGTAAAATATGATGCAAACATTAGTTTGTCACCATTTAATCTAGATGGCGATGACATAGCTAGGGTCATTGATGAGGTGCCAATTTTATGTATGGTTGCAAGTTTTATTAAGGGTGAGAGTGTTTTTAAAAACTTAGGAGCATTAAAAAATAAAGAGACAAATAGGATAAACGGAATCTTTTATATGCTGAAAAGCTTTGGAGTTGATATAAAAATGATAGGAGATACTTTAAAAATAAATGGCGGAGAGTTTAAAGAGACTAAAAAACCTGTGATTAAATCTAAAGATCATAGAATAATAATGGCTGCTTTTATAATGGGCAAACTATTAAAAGGATGTGATATTATGTATCCAGAGTGTGTTTCAGTTAGTTATCCTAATTTTTTTGAGGATGTTAAATACATATGAAAAAATTCTTTTTAATAGGTAATGATATTTCTAAATCGTTGTCTCCAAAAATTCATAGTATTATTTATAGAGAATACGATATTGATGCTAAGTATGAGTTATATCAGATTCAAGATATTAAAGAAGCCATAAAACTATTTAATATTGCTGATGGATTAAATATCACTGCTCCATTTAAGGATAAAATCACTAAATATTTAAAACATAATTTTGCTCAAATAAATAGTGTAAACACGATGATTGTACATAATTTAAGCGGGTATTCAACTGATGGATTAGGATTTATGCTTGATGCAAAAAGACTTGGTTTGAATATAAAAAGAGTATATATAATTGGGAGCGGCGGAGCGGCAATATCAATTATGCACGAATTGAGTAAAATTGAGAGTGAAATTTTTATACATGATAGAAAGCACGATGTTTTTGATACAATAAAAAAAATCAATCCATCTTTGGTTATTAATGCTACACCAGTTAAGTTTGGGCTTGACAAGGTGTATGATTTAAAGTATAATGATTATGAGGGGATAAGTGGGATTGGAATGCTGATTTATCAAGCGATTTTGTCATCGGAGTTATTTTTAGGGACTAAGATTAATTTGAGCATTTTTTCAAAAATTTTAAGGTGTATACAAAATGAAAATTAAAATTATAAGTGGAGCAAATCTTAATATATTAGAGCGGAGAGGGAGTGAATACGGGAATATAAGCTATAATGAGCTGGTCAATAAGATTAAAGAGTTTGCTAAAGAAATCAACAGTAAAATCAAATTAGAATTTTTCATTTCTAATTATGAAGGGGAAATAATAGAAGAGCTTCATAATAATGATGCAGATGCTTTGATAATAAATGCTGGTGCTTATTCACATTATTCACTGGCGATTGCTGATGCAATTAAAAGCTTGACTGTTTCTATAATTGAGGTTCATCTAACTAATATTCACTCAACAGGCAGGCATATAAGTATAACTGGAGCGGTATGCGATGGGGTAATTAGCGGTTTTGGAATTTATGGTTATAAATTGGCAATACAGCAATTGCTGAATAAAAAATAAGAAGGAGAAACATATGAAAAAGACATTAAACAGGATTGCATTTATTGGAATGATGGGAACAGGAAAAAGTATAAGCGGCAGAAAAATTGCAGAAAAATTGCAGCTTAGTTTTTCAGATTTAGATGATGTATTAATCAATAGGATGGGGATGTCTATTGCTCAGGCTTTTATTGTGTTTGGTGAAAAGGTTTTTAGAGATTATGAGACTAATGCACTTTTAGAGGTGGTTTGGAACGAAAGGATAGTGATAGCATGCGGCGGGGGGGTGGCATTAAAAAAAGAAAATATGGATATATTGGACGGTTATATCAAGGTGCGTTTGACTGCAAGTCCTGATACTATCTATAATAGAATAAAAGATGATTTTACTAGACCGCTTATAAAGGATAATTCTCCTCCAGCTTTGGCTAAAATTATTGATGAAAGAGAAAGCAAATATGCTGAGTATGCGGACATAACGGTGAATACTGATAATAAAAGTATAGAAGAGGTAGTAGAGGAAATTATAAAAGAGCTGGAAAAACATAAATAAAGAAAATACAATATAAAAATCGCACTTTCATAACTAAGTGCGATTTTTATATTAATAATTTTTTATAACGGGCTGATAATATTATGCAACAAAAATAAATAAAGAAGAGATTTTTGCAAGATGACATGAAATTTAGATTTAAGCGGAGTAGTTTCTAGTGTTTATTGAACAATTTTAAATTTTGTTATGCCGTATCTTTACTATCTTATTATAAATACAAATCATTAGAAAAATTCCAGCAGATATTATAATTATTTAAAGCGTGAGGGAATAGTCTTATTCCGTCGCAAGAGAATAGGGTTTTGAAACGGTTTTTAAAAAAGCGATTTATAAACAGTTTATAATATTTTTTGATTTCAATCTTGCTCAATTTAGGAAATGCATTTATTGCCCCTTCAATGATTTGGGTTGAGGTTTCATTAAAGGCAATAAGGTGCAACAAAAAATATTCGTGCAAAGGATAAGGACCTAATATTTTTTGGGTATCTTGTCCTTTTTTTAGCTCAGGTGAAAAAGGGGTGTCCAAGATATCTTTTAGTGCTTGTATTAAAATTAAATTGGTGTTTTCACTAGTTTGTGCAGAGTTTTCTTCTAAATTTATTAAATATTTTTCTACAAGCGTTTTAACTACAGATTTAACTAATGAACTAAGTGGGTTGTAGTGTGCTAAAGTATCGCCTCCATAAGTGCAAAAGCCAAGCGCTGATTCTATCATGTTTGATGTGCCTATAAAAAGTGCCTCGTGTTTATTGGATAAATCCAGCAGAATTTTTGCACGTTCTCTACTTTGTGTGTTTTCATATACAATATCTTTCTTTTGGTGTGAGATATTTTTTAAGTGGCGAGATACACTTTTTGCGATAGAGATTTCGTGAAAGGTTACTTTAAGCTCTGTTGCTAGTGTGTATGCGTTGTTTTTGGTTCGGGTTGATGTTGGATTTGATGGCATGCTTACTGCAATGATATTTTGGCGGTCAAGATTATATTTGTCAAATGTATGGATAGTTAATAACAGAGCACATGCTGAATCTAATCCTCCGCTTAAACCTAAAATTGCTTTTTTATTGCCCGTTTCTTCCATTCTATAATAAATTCCCCTGGCAATTATATCAAATGCCTCTTTGTAATTTTCTGGCATAAATGATAAAACTGAAGGTGAGTCTATGGGTGAGGGAAGTGTGGTTTCGCTGTTAGAGATGATAAAATTATTGTTGTCTAGGGTAGATGCAGCTAAAATTTGTCCTTTTGATGCAATTATTTTGTCTCCGGCTCTAATAAAATCTTTTGTAGAATCTGATGGGTGAGAGCATGATAATGCTGTATAGCAGCCATCGTTTCTAAAACTTAATTTTCTGAGTGCGCTTTTTTTATTCTCAAATCCGTTTAAATAAGCTGGATAGCTAGCAGGGATAGCTATAATAGACATCTCATCAAAAAGACGAGGTATTTCCTCTAAAATATGTTGCCCTTCAATTAGTAATTTTTGTCCGTCCTCTAAAATAAAGTTATTAGTAATTTTATGTGGAAAATCTAGAATTGTTTGATTTTTGTGTTCATTTAATATAGCTACGCCTCTAACTTTTTTATTTTCAATAAAGGCGGCAAGATTGTGTTCATAATAATAAAAGCCTACAACAGCAGGGATAGATATATTTTGTGCTATTTTAGTTAATGCGCTTAAAGTATTTTTTGCTACAGCGGAAAATATACGCATATCATAAATCTCTCCACTAATGGCATTAGAAGGTAAAACTGCTAAATTTGCATCGCAATTATTTATCTGCTCAATTATATGGGCAGTATTTTTTTTAATGTTTCCTATAAAAATATTGGGAGTAATGGCTGCTATTTTAAAATTTTTATTCATATTAAAAAAATTTTAACATTTTTTATTTTTTATTGCAACTAATTTTTTATCTAATTTTTTGATAAATTATTCAAAAAAACTAATGTCAAACTAATGTTTGCACATAGTTTTGACTAATTTATAGGGATTTTTTATAAATTTTTTATAAAATTTTGTGGGTCAAAATCTCTTGCGTTAATTTTTTTTAAAGGTTATAATTAACAGATGAATATTAAAGATTTAAAAAGTGGTACGGATATTAGAGGAATTGCTATTGGTGAATGTGCTAATTTAACAATTGATGCTGCAAAAAGATTGGCTGCAGCTTTTACTGTTTTTGTACTAAATAAGAAAGACAACAACAAATCTTTAAGGATTTCTATAGGGCATGATTCTAGACTTAGTGCGGACAATATAAGTGAGGCTGCAATAGAGGGGTTGATGTTAAATAGCGATGAAGTATATTTTTGTGGTTTATCATCTACTCCTGCAATGTTTATGACTACCGTGTTAAATGGATGTGATGGTGCAATAATGCTTACTGCTTCTCATCATCCTAAAAATAGGAATGGCTTTAAATTTTTCACAAAAGACGGCGGCATTTCAAAAGCTGACTTGGATCAAATTGTAGAAATTGCAGAAAAACTAGTGTTTGCACGGGATTTTATTGTGTCAAAGTCTTGTATGGTTGTCAAAAAAGATTTTTTAGAAGACTATTGCGCTTTTATGAGAGATTATTTTATTGGTGAGTTGAGACATAATGAACCACTTAAAGGATATAAAATTGCAGTAGATGCAGGAAACGGGGCAGCGGGTTTTTATGCGACTAGGATATTAGGGCCGCTTGGTGCAGACATATCCTCTAGCCAGTTTTTAAAGCCTGATGGAAATTTTCCTAATCATGTGCCTAATCCTGAGGACAAAGATGCTATTGAAAGCATTTCTAAACGAGTAGTAGACACAAAAAGTGATTTAGGTATCATATTTGATACGGACGGTGATAGAAGTGCTATTGTATTAAAAAATGGTAAGGAAATTAATAGAAATCGTTTGATTGCTTTAGCTGCAGCCATTATAATTGAAGAAAATAAAGAAAAACAAGCACCAATCATAGTGACTGATAGTATTACTAGTGAAGGATTGAAAGATTTTATAAGTAAATTGGGTGGAATACATATCAGATATAAGAGGGGGTATCAAAATGTGATTGGATATGCTAAAAAGCTGCATTCAGAAGGCAATAATGCTCCTTTAGCAATTGAGACTAGTGGTCATGCTGCTTTAAAAGAAAATTTCTATTTAGATGATGGGGCTTATTTGGCGGCTAAATTATTGATTAAAGCGATTAAACTAAAAAGAGAAGGAAAAGATTTAGATTATCTTATAAAAGATTTAAAAGAGCCTAAAGAGGAAAAAATATTTAGATTGGATTTGGTTGGGCAAGATTGGAAAAAAACGGGAGATAATGTTTTAAAGGCTTTAGAAAAGCTTGGGCATAAGTATAAAGTGGCAGAGGATAGCTTTGAAGGTATAAGAATTTATTTAGAAGGAGGTTTTTTGCAAGCAAGGATGTCAGTTCATGATCCTGTGCTAGCAATTAACATTGAGTCGGATAATGAGGGTGGAGCTGAGAAAATTGAGAAAATTTTATTTCAAGTACTGCATGGCATTGAGGGATTAATAATTTAATAGTTAAAACCATGTGCAAACTAGTGTTTGTATACAATAAAATTCATTTTTAGGAGAGAAAAAATGAGAAACGACTTAGATAATCAATGCGTAAACGCAATCAGGGCATTATCGATAGACGCAATTCAAAAAGCAAAGTCAGGACATCCTGGTTTGCCTTTGGGTGCGGCAGCAATGGGTTATGAATTATTTTCTAACCATTTAAAATTCAATCCGAAAAATCCTGATTTTTTCAATAGAGACCGCTTTGTTTTATCTGCAGGACATGGTACAATGTTGCTTTATAGCCTGCTTCATCTTTTTGGATATAACATTTCAATAGAAGACATTGAAAATTTTAGACAACTTGGATATAAAACTCCAGGACATCCTGAAACACACATTACACCTGGTGTAGATTGTTCAACAGGTCCGTTAGGGCAGGGCATTGCAAATGCGGTGGGATTTGCAATGGCAGAAACAATGCTGGCAGAAAAATTTAATAGAGATAAATTCAATTTAATTGATCACTATACATATGCACTATGTGGTGAAGGGTGTTTGATGGAGGGAATCGCAAATGAGGCAGCGTCGTTGGCGGGCACGCTTGCACTAGGCAAATTAATTGTTTTATATGATTGCAATAAAATCACAATTGAAGGTCATTCTGATATTGCGTTTTCAGAAAATATTGCGACACGGCATATTGCTCAAGGCTGGCAAGTATTAGCGGTAAAAGACGGTAATAATCTAGATGAAATCTCAAAAGTGATAACGGACGCAAAAAATGAAAAAAATAAGCCGTCTTTAATCATAGTCAACACTAAAATCGGTTATGGCTCTCCAAAAGAGGGTACATCGTCGGCTCATGGGGCACCATTGGGTGAAAATGGTATTAAGCAAACTAGAGAAAAAATCGGTTGGAATCATCCGCCATTTTATATTCCTGATGAAATTTATGCGCATTGTGATATGGTTGCAGAAAAAGGTGAGATTTTAGAAAAAGAATGGAATACTCTTTTAAATAAATACGAGGCTGCACATCCAGACCTATATAAACAATTTAAAGATTCATTGGCAGCTATTCCTGCGTTATCAAGGATTGATTTTGAAAGGATTTATTCGGAAGTTAGTGCCTCTACAATGGCAACAAGAAAAGCAAGCAGTATTGTCTTAAATAATTTATCTGAATATATGCCAGAGTTTTTGGGGGGAAGTGCGGATTTAGGTCCCAGTAATTTATCAATTTTAGACAATAAGGGCAGTTATTCTAAAGATAATCGGGGCGGAAGAAATATTCATTTTGGTGTGCGAGAGCATGCAATGGGTGCAATTTGCAATGGATTGGCTTTGCATGGCGGAATCAGACCGTATTGTGCTACTTTCTTTTCATTTAGCGATTATATGAAAAATGCTGTGCGTATGAGTGCGATTATGGATATCCCTGTTGTGTATGTGTTTACGCATGATAGTATTGGGGTTGGTGAAGATGGACCCACTCATCAGCCGATAGAACATTTAACAGGTCTTAGGGCTATGCCGAATTTAAAGGTTTTTAGACCAGCAGACGCATGTGAGACTGTGGCGGCTTATAAATCTGCATTTTCTGAAACAAAACCTGCTGCAATAATTGCTTCAAGACAAGATTTGATAGGTTTAGATAAGTCGGATTTGGATGAAGATTATATTGGGACTAGTGTAGACGAGGCGCTTAAAGGCGGGTATGTAGTGTATGATGCTAAAAAAGCAAAGGCGATTATATTGGCAAGCGGGTCTGAGGTTGCTTTAGCAATTGATGCGGCTAGGAAATTAAGCGAGGAGAGGATTCCTGTTAGGGTTGTATCAATGCCATGTATGTCAGAGTTTGATAGGCAAAGCGATGAATATAAAGAAGAGGTGTTGCCTGATAGGATTAGAGCAAGAGTGGCTGTTGAGGCTGGTTCTAGTTTATCATGGGGGAAATATATTGGATTAGATGGGGATTATGTTTGTATTGATAGATTTGGAGAAAGCGCAAAGCCTGAAATTCTATTTGAAAAATATGGGTTGACTAAAGATAATATTATAGATAAGATTAAAAAATTGATGTAATCATATGATTGATGTATATATAAAGATTATCGTGAAAGAGTTGCAGGATAGTTTTAACAGATAATTTAAATAATGAATAAAATCAAACTAGAAAACATTAAATTAAGCTATTTTAAGACTCCTGCTTTGACTATTGATAAGCTGGAGTTTTTTAAAGTGGGAGTTATTGGGGCAAGCGGGGCTGGAAAGACTAATTTAATTAAAATATTAAGTGGTCTAGAAGAAATTGATAGCGGCAATATTTTTATAGGAGATAAAGAAATAGGGGCGATTAAGTCCAAGAATAGAGAAATTTCTTTATTATCATCAAGCACTCCTTTATTTATTAATAAGTCTGTGTATTTTAATTTAAGCTATCCTTTAAGGAAGAGAGGTATTAAAAAAAGTGAAGTTGAAAAAAAGATTATAGAAATTTCTAGCGAGTTTGAACTAACTGAGCTTGATAGAAAGGTTAAAGATTTATTTGAGAAAGAAAAGATTAGGGTTATGATAGCAAGGGCATTTGTTAAAGACATAAAATTACTTCTTGTAGATGAGCCTATTACATTTATTGATGATGTAGATTATTTTTATGAAATTTTAAGTAAAATGTGTGACAATCATATGTTTAGCGCAGTATTTTGCACCTATGATTATGATGCTATTAAAGACTTGGTTGACAAAATTATTATATTGAATCAAGGAAAAATTATTTTTGAAGGATCAGATGATAGCTTAAAAAACTGTACTGATGAATATATTAGGGCTCTTTGTTTTTTAAGTAAGGAGGAAATCTATGAGTATATTAGAGATTAAAAATTTATCACATTTATTTGATCACAAGCCGCTTTTTGAAGATGCATCATTGTCAATTAATAATGGCGAGCATGTTGGAGTTGTGGGCTTAAATGGTGCGGGCAAATCTACTTTTGTTAATATTCTAGCAGGCAAATTGATTCAAGACAGCGGTGAGGTCAAGTGGAATAATAATATAAGAAAGGGTTATTTAGACCAGCATGCACAAATAGAAAAAGATCAAACCATTATGGAATATTTGCAAGGATCTTTTGCGCATCTTTTTGAAAAAAATGTGCAAATGGAAAAAATGTATGCGGCTATGGAAATTGCAATAGGTAATGAGTTAGAAAAATTAATCACAAAATCTAGTACTATTTTAGAATATTTAACAAATGAAGGTTTTTATGATATAGAGCCTAGTATAAAAAAAGTAGCAAATGGTTTAGGAGTTGGTAGTTTAGGTTATGAAAAAATGATGTCTAATTTAAGCGGCGGACAGCGTGCAAAGGTTATGCTTGCTAAGCTTTTATTAGAAAATCCTGATATGATGTTGCTTGATGAGCCTACTAATTTTCTAGATATAGAGCATGTTGATTGGCTTGTTGATTTTTTAGCTGGCTATCAAGGGACTTTTTTAGTAATTTCTCATGATACAGCATTTTTAGATAAAGTATGCAAGGTTATTATTAGTATAGAAAATGGGCAAATCAAAAAATATTTTGGGAATTATTCTGAGTATAAAGAGCAAGCGGATCAAAATGCCAAGCAATATGAGCATAGCTATCATAGACAACAAGAGCAAATAGAAAAAATGAAAGATTATATTGCTAGGAATTCAGCAAGAGCTGCTACGGCAGGCATGGCAAACTCACGCAAAAAAATGCTTGACAAAATAGATATTTTAAGAAAACCAACTACAATTTATGATGCTAAGTTTAGTTTTCCTTATTTGGCGCTACACACTAAAGAATTACTTAATTTAAAAAATCTTCAAATAGGGTATGATGGAGTTTCACTTTTGCCTCCAATCAATTTAATATTGAATTCCGCCTCAAAAATTTGGATTAGGGGTACAAACGGAATAGGAAAAACTACGCTAATTAAAACTTTAATAGGTGATTTGCCGCTAATTAACGGTGAAATTTTTTGGCATAAGGCGGCTATAAAAGGATATTTAGAACAAGACATAGATTTTGGGAAAATGCATAATATGCATGCAGCGGCTTATATGTCGGATAGATTTCCTAAAATTAATTCAAAAGATTTAAGAAGTATTCTGGCAAATGTTGGGATTAAAAATGATTTAGCAACAAAGCCTGTGTCAGATTTATCGGGTGGAGAGCAAGTCAGGGTGCGATTATGTGCGCTTATGCAAAAGAATTCTAATGTGTTATTATTGGATGAACCTACAAATCATTTGGATACTAGGGCAAAAGATGCATTAATGAGTGCGCTTATTGACTATCCAGGCAGTATTATTTTAGTCAGCCATGAAAAAGATTTTGCTGAAAAAATTTGCAATGAGGTTTTTGATGCAAGATAATTTATTGAAAAAAAGAGATATAGAATTATTGGCTCCGGCAGGCAATTTTGATGCATTAAAAGCTGCAATTTCAAGCGGTGCAAATGCTGTATATTGTGGATTAAATAAATTTAGCGCACGGGCAAAAGCTGATAATTTTTCTATAAATAATATAGAGCAAACACTAGAATACACACATTTATTTAATGTAAAAGTCTATGTTGCGATGAATACTTTGTTGTATCAAAATGAATTAGGACAAGCACTTGATTTGGCGAAACAATTACATAAATTTAAAGTTGATGCTTTGATTGTTCAAGACTTGGGTTTTGCATGTGTTTTAAAAAAAGAAATACCATCGTTAGTTTTGCATGCTAGCACACAAATGGGTATTCATAATCTTGAGGGGGTGCTAGCGGCAAAAAAACTAGGGATAGAACGAGTTGTTTTATCAAGAGAGACTACGATAGAGGATATTAAAAAGATTAAAGATAATTGTGATATTGAATTAGAATATTTTTGTCATGGGGCGCTATGTGTCGGGTTTAGCGGAAATTGTTATTTGTGTAGCTTATTGATGCGTCAAAGCGGGAACAGGGGCAGATGTTTGCAGCTTTGCAGAAAAAAGTACGAATTAAGAGGCAAAAAAGGATATTGGCTGTCTGCAAAAGATTTAATGATGGCAAATAAACTTAAAGAGTTGGCAGATGCGGGTATAGATAGTTTTAAAATTGAAGGAAGAATGAGACGAACTAAGTATACAGAGGTGGCTACAGGAGTTTATCGCAAAATTATTGATAATGGATTTATATTTAATAAGGAAGATAGATTGGAGTTAGATTCTGTTTATTTAAGGGATGGCGGAACTGAAGGATTTTTGTTTAATGCCAATGCTAAAACAATTTGTGATTTGGATAGGGGACATGTTGGTGTTTCTAATATTGATGAGAGTACTAGTTTTGACCCGAAGTTAAAAGTTGATGCTGAGTGCATTTTAAGGGTGGGAGAGAAAGTTAAGTTAGTGTTAGAGTATGGTGATGTTAGGGTAGAAGTTTTTGGTGATGAGGTTAAAGCATCTATATCATCTCCGCTTAATGAAGATAAGATAAGAAAAAATATTTTGAAGATGGGCATGACTGAGTTTATAGTTGACAATATGGATATTAAGATGGATAATGATGCATTTATGGCGGTATCAATGATAAATGATTTAAGAAGAAGGGGAATAAATGTTTTAAAAGAAAAAATACTTAAAAATTATAATGTAAAAACTTCAAAAAGAGAAAATATTTTGTTTGATATTAAATCTGATATAAAAAGTGCATTGAGACATTATAAAAAAGTGGCGATGGTAGACACTTTAGAGAAGTTTAAATTAATTAAAGATGGAGTGGATTGTTTAATTTTCTCGCCATTTAAATATGATAAACATGATATTGAAAGCCTTGTTGATGCTTTAGAAATTCCCGTATATTTAAATTTGCCTATTATTGCTAGACATAGCGATATAAAGCTATTAAACCAGATTCTATTAAGCGATAAAATTAAAAATGTGGTGGCAAACAATTTATATGCACTTGAATTGGCAAAAGATAAAAATGTTATGTTGGGGCTGGGATTAAATTTAATTAATAACACATTTAAAAATTATAATAGAATATTATCATTAGAATCTAAAGGAGAATTTTTAAATAGTGATATTGTTTATGCTTTTGGTATACCTCAGCTTATGATATTTTGTCACTGCTTTTCAAAAAATTGCCATACATGCAATGCTAACAATGCCTTGCTAAAGGACGAAATTGGCGCTAGTTTTATGATAAAAAAAACAAAGCTGGTTAATTGTTATCATTCTTTATTTAATAATATTCCTGTTAATGCAACAGCTGCTTTAGAGTCAAGAAATGCTTTATGCGGCAAGCTCTTTGACTTTACTGCTATAAAAATTTCAGATTTAAAAAACTTTGATTATAATAATTTCAATAATATTTTCCCTAAATTTACAAAAGGACACTTATATAGGGGAGTAGAGTAGTTAGAAAAAAGGAGTAAAACATATGTTTAACATAGTTTTAATAGAGCCGCAGATACCGCAAAATACTGGGAATATTGCAAGGACCTGCGCTTGTGCTGGTGCAAAACTTCACTTAATAAAACCCTTGTTTGATATTAATGATAAAACTTTAAAAAGGGCGGGATTAGATTATTGGGATAAATTAGAAATTTTTTATTATAAAGATGCTGATGATTTTTTCAATAAAAATCAGGGAGAGTATTTTTTTATTGAAACAGGTGGTGTGCAAAATTATACTCAAGTAAAGTTTTATAAAGATGCATATTTATTTTTTGGGAAGGAAACAACAGGAATAGATAAACAAATCCTTAATAAATATGAAGATAGGATAATTTCTATTCCAATGAGTAAAAATCTTAGATCGCTTAATTTATCTAATTGTGTTGCGCTTGTTTTATATGAAGCGTTAAGACAAAATACTTTTTTTGATTTGTGTTGACCATATGTTATTATAGTTAAAATCGCACACAAGACTATCACATTAGTAGGGAAAAAACCGTAAACAGGGTTAAAAAACACAAAAAAACTAAAAAAACTTCAAAATAATGTGAAAAATATGTGAAAATTGTGTGAAAAACAGTTGACATGTATATTATTTGTGTGTATAATGTGTGTATGGTTGATGATGAAATTATCACATTATACATAAATTAATCACAAAAAAGGGGGCTTTATCATATGAGGGGATTTAAGCAATTTAAGTCAATTAAAATTAAACTAGCAGTTATATTTGTTTTATCTGCAATTATGGTTTGGTCTGTAGTTCTAAGTATGTCATTTAGTGGTGTTGTTATTTCAGGCGGACAAACTTATAATCCTTATAGTGATCAAGAAGGAGGTTATGACGATATTGATTTAGTATTAAATGAATATTGTTAGACTGTTAAATATTTTTTTTACAAATTAGTTGGTGTGATGAGCCAAATAATGAATAATGACTTTTAAATTATTAAGGTCAAAAATAAGACTAGGGCAATAAATTTTATGATTTGCGGCTTTAGTCAAGAAAACAGTGAAGACTCTCTCTCCCTTTACTGTTTTTTTGTTTTAAGAAACAAAAAAACTCTGTACAAACTAGTGTTGTCGCCAATTTAGTACAGAGTTTTTTATTAAATAGTCGGGACAGCTAATATTACTTGTTAAAAGTTTCTTTTTCTTTTTCTGCAAAAGTTTGTTTTGCTTCATCCATTTTTTCAGTGCCGGCATCTTCAGTTTCATACATTCCGTTTTCATTCATATATTGAAAAGTATGAAACTGGTCGTCAGCGCACTCGCTAAATTGGTTGTGCAATAAGTTTCTTAAATTAGGGCAAGATACTTCTGTAATTGCTGTTCCATACATTTTGCATAATCCCTTTTGAGTAGTTAATACATCAGTTGCAATTGATTCATCATCTAGTGACACCATATCTTGTGCTGCTTCTAAATTTGATGCAGTTTCATTCTCTTCATCATCGGCACTATAATTGCTCGTACCTGTATAATTTGCATTTTTACTTCCTATATCTTTAAAATTCATAGGATTTGGTCTATTGTCTGTTGTCATTTTAATTTTTCTCCTTGTCTTATTTTTTAGAAAAAAAGTAAGCAAAAAACTTTTATGATTTTGCATTCAAGCAGAATTAATCAATTTTTACTCTTCGCTATTTAGATAATTGAATAATGCTTCAAATCTAGCTTTATGTTTATTTGCATAGCAGCCTAGTTTCTGTTTTAATTCTGTATCAGAAGTAGAGCCAACATAATTGCAGCATTTTTTATAAGCTAAAAGCTCGCTGTTCATTAATTCAGAAATTTCTGTCAAATTTTTAGTTGTCATTTGATTTTTACCTCCTTTATTAACATTTGTTTTTTTAATGAAAAATATTCTTGCTTTTTAATAGGATAATATGGTATATTTAAAAAATGGGAATAATTTCTAGTATTGAAAAACAAAAGAAAAACAAAAATCGAGTCAGCATTTATGTTGATGGTGAGTTTGTATTAGGATTAGAAGAAATTGTATTAATACAAGAACGCATAAAAATAGGAGACGAGATTAATGAGCAAAGATTAAAAGATGTTGCGTTTAAATCAGATATAAATACTGCATTTAATAAAGCAATAAAATATTTAGGAAGCAGACTACATTCTAAAAAAGAAATTGAAAAATATCTGTTTAGCAAAGAATATGATAATGAAATTGTGGATTTAGTTATAAATAAATTAAATGAATATGGCTATATAAATGATGAAAATTTTGCAAATGAATTTATTAAAAGTTATTCTAAAAAATATGGGAAACACTATGTTTGTATGCGATTAAAAGAATATGGAGTTGATAGGGATATTATTGATAGACTATTAAATTATTCGGATAATGACAGCTTAAAGAGGGTGGCTGAAAAATATTTATCCACAAGAAAAGATGTTTCTAAGCAAAAATTGTATGGATATTTATATAGCAAAGGCTATTCATCAGATGACATATTATTCGCAATAGAAGATCTTAAGGAGATAAAGGATTATGAAAATTAACAATAAAAAAATAAAGAACATGTCTAATATAGCTTTATATAATGAAACATATGATATACAATTGCCCAAAGGAATTAGGATAGGACATGCTGATAATGATTATACGGGAGTTAGTGTGATAATGACTGACTTTGACTGTGTGGCAGGAGTTGATGTGAGGGGAGCTGCCCCTGGCACAAGAGAAACTGAACTTTTAAAATCAGAGAAAATGATTAGGGAAGTTCAGGCCATTGTGTTGTGCGGCGGGTCGGCGTACGGACTAAGCGCAGTAGATGGAGTAATGCAGTATTTGCGTGAGAGAAAAAGAGGATATTATATCAAAAATTTTGATAAATATGTACCTATTGTCCCAAGCGCTGTAATTTTTGATTTAGATGATGCGGAATATAATTTTCCTGATAAAGAAATGGGGTATCTAGCTTGTGTAGAGGCGAACTTATGCCCAAAAAGTGGAAGTGTTGGTGTTGGAAGGGGGGCTACTGTGGGCAAAATAAGGGGACCTAAAAATACTAGCCGAGGTGGAGTGGGTATTGCTACTGTGACTGTGATGGGCGTAATGGTGACAGCGTTTGTTGTAGTCAATGCGTTTGGTGATGTATATGATCATAAAAATGGAAAAATTATTGCCGGAGCTTTGGATAGAGGCGGCCAGTTTTTTAATACAAATAAGTCTATGTTAGACGGAAAGCTTTTAAGGCTGCTGATGGGGGTGGGCAAAAGCGATGAAAATTCGGGGTTTGATGTAGGTGGCAATACTACTATAGGATGTATTATTACTGATGCAAAATTAGATAAGGTGGAAGCAAATAAGTTGGCGAGTATTTCTCATAACGGTTTAGCTCAATCTATTAAGCCTGTGCACACTGATTATGACGGGGATACTATGTTTTGTTTGGCAACAGGGAAAAAGAAGGTTTTTAATTTTGCGTTTTTGCAAGCGGCTGCAGTTGAGGCTGCAAGCAGAGCTATTACTAATGCGATTGAGTACGCAAAGAAATCTGAAAAAGAGGTAATAGAATGATAGGTACAGATTTAATAAATATAGAGAGAATAAAAAAGGCAGTAGAGAGTGAGTATTTTTTAATAAATACTTTTTCTAAAAATGAGATTGAATATGCTAAATCTAGAAAAGATTATTTTGAAAGCCTGGCGGGGATTTTTGCTGCTAAAGAGGCTGTTTTAAAAGCGACGGGGACAGGGATAGTTGATTTAAGACTTAATAAAATTGAGATTTTGCATAATGAAAAAGGACAGCCTTATCACAGATTAAATTCTGACAAACTAGTGAATGTTTCAATTTCTCATGACAGTGGTTTTGCAATTGCGGTGGCAATGATTATTTGATAAATTAATGAAATCTTTGAATAATAATTGTTAAAACACTAAAATGAGGAGGCTAGAACATAATGCAGTCACATAATATTAATAAGCAAATGGCGGCAATTAAGCCGTTTTTGGACAACACTTGGAAGAAACTTAAACAAACACAGCAAGAAAAATTAAAAAAAGTCAACAAGAATTTTGTTTTAAATTTAATGCCTAAAGTGTTTGAAGAATATAGATGTATTGCAAAGCAGTGCGGCATGAATAACCAAGTTTTAGATGTTGGCAAGTTAGATTTGGGTAGATTTGCCGAATATATATTTCATTATCATTATTTTACAGTGTCTCATTTAAATAACAAGCAAAGAGAGGCGATAAAAGTAGACGAAAATTATATTGAGAAATTAGCAAAAAATGTTGGGTGGTCGATTTATCTTGATGAAGAAGCCCAAATGAGTATTTTATCAATGACGTCTTCAAAATCGCCAGAAGTTATAAATTTAATGAATTTTTATAATAGGTTATTAGGTGTTAAGTTGAAAGTCAAGAATGATGAGAAAATTTGCATATTGAAGGGTTTATTTCAAGTGGCAATTTTTACTATGAAGGGTGTGGCAAATCTAGTAGGTGACGGGAATACAATTAGTGCAATAGCTCTTTGGCGCAATTTATTTGAATTAGAGTGTACTATAGCAATACTGGCTAAACAGAATGAGAGTGTTGTTAAAAAATATTTAGAACATCAAAAATTTGCAAATTATGAAGATGATGATTCAATAAAGGCGCAAGTAAAAAAAGAAGCAAATAAACATAGTGTGGAAAATTATAGAGAATTTGCTAATTATGGTTGGTTGATATATTGTGATAATTTTGATTTGAAACAAGGTTTTCATTTGAACTTTAGGCGAGGAGTATTAAAGTTGGCAGAGTGTGAAGATGGATACAAGGCATACTCTGAGGCAAGTAAGATTATTCATGGTTCCTCAATAATTCTTACAGAAGCTATAGAGAACTATTATTATTTTTCAGTGATGCAGCTTTTTGAATCTACAAAATATATAGCAAAACTTTTTGACGGTTTTATAAAAGATAATAGCTTATTAGAAGAAAGTGATTTTAAAGATTATGATTACTGGATAAGACTTCTTGGCGATATGATTTCTGATACTTATGATATTGTAAAGAAAAAAATTAACATACAAAAAAATTATAATTTTTGCCAAAAAATTACATAAAAACATATATATTAGAAAATAATAAAATTAAATCTTAGTATAGACTAAACAAAAGATGGAGATAAATTATGTATAAACTAATAATTAATGTGGATAAGGAGATGCACAACCTTTTGCTTGAAACATCTAAACTAAAAAATATCGGTATAGAACAATTTGTTAAAGAAATCCTAGAGCAATATGTTGTCTCACCGCATATAATAAATGAGGAGAGCATGGCAAAAGGGTATGAGGAAATGGGGCAAATAAACTTAGAGTTGGCTAAATAGCTTTTTTATTTCCCTCATTCTTTTTACTTAAAAAATTCTGAGTAATCATATGATTATTGCAAATTTTTTTGTGTTTTCTTTATAATCCACAAAAGAGAAGGGGGAAATAATCCCAATGGAAAAATCTTTTTTAACCACGCCCATAAGTATTAGAAGAGGCGATTTATTTTATGCGGATTTGTCCCCAGTCATAGGCAGTGAGCAAGGGGGTCTAAGACCAGTACTTATTATTCAAAATGATATAGGAAACAAATATTCACCCACTATTATAGCGGCAGCGGTGACATCTCAATTAACAAAAGCAAAATTACCTACTCATATTGAAGTCAAAGAAGGTGATTTTGGTTTAGCAAAAACGTCAGTAATTTTATGCGAACAAATTAGGACGCTTGATAAGCGGAGGTTAAAGGAGAAGATCGGCAGCGTAGACAAAATGACGATTAATAAAGTGGATAAGGCATTATTGATTTCATTAGGTTTTGTAGGGAACAATAAAGAGTAGCGATATCAAAAAAACGCTTGTGTAGTTTTGTAACACAAGCGTTTTTTATAAATTTAGTTAGATCTCTTGTTTTGGATATGCCCACAAGTTGTGCATATGAAATTTGTTTTATAACTTCCTTCACTTTTGTTTCCTTCTTTTAAGTGTGCCCGTATAAGTATCACCCTTTTATGCTTAATCTCAATTTTGGGGTCACCATAACTAACATAAGAGCCTTCATCTATGGCAAATTCGCAGTATTAAAAACAGACTAGCTCCAAATAAAGCTAATGATATCTACTGCCCAAAATCCTAATGCATTGCCCATTCTTGCTAAAAAATTACTTTCATGATATTCAGGCAAAGTTTGAACTTGCTCTGTGTATGAGGCAAAAAACGAAACTACAAAGAAAACTAATGATATTGAGAATATAATCAAAAGCATTCTAAGAAATTTGCACAAATTAGTATCATGCTTATATTGTGTTTCCTTTTTTTATGGCATAGGCAATTTCGCCATCTTTATACTTCTTTGAGTTGCTGCTTAACTTTATCGCTGTCAACTAATATAGAATCAAGAGTTGCATTGATATGTATCGTACAATTAGTTGGTGCTTTAGGTTCATTTTCCACCCAAAAATCACATATCTTACAATTATTTTCATTTTTCCAAATTAACTTTAATTCAGCAAAGGAAATATAATGCCAAGCAATTTCTAATGCTTTTAATTCAGATATAGTTCTAAGGCAGGGAGGATTTTTCTATATTCACAAATAAATTATGAAATTCCTTGACAAAGCAAAATTATCAAGATACAATATAATAATGCTTGATAAGGAATTACAGAATAATGATAATCAAACTCCGCATAAATTTAAAGTAGTGTCGGAGTTTTTGCCTAAGGGGGATCAGCCGCAGGCGATTGAGAAATTAGCTCAAGGATTAGAGGACGGATTAAAGCATCAGGTATTGATGGGGGCAACTGGGACAGGAAAAACTTTTACTATGGCAAATGTGATTGCTAAAATAAATAGGCCCGCACTAGTGATTGTGCACAATAAAACACTAGCGGCCCAGATTTGCAACGAGTTTAGAGAACTATTTCCTAATAATAGAGTAGAGTTTTTTGTATCATATTATGATTATTTTCAGCCAGAGGCATATATTGTTTCGACAGACACTTATATAGAAAAAGACTTAGCGATAAATGATGAAATTGATAAATTGCGTCATAGTGCTACTAGTTCATTACAAGAGAGAAGAGACACTATAGTTGTTGCATCGGTGAGTTGTATATATGGATTGGGTGCACCTGAGGATTATTATAGATTAGGAGTGTCGCTAAGACCTGGGCAGGAACTAAATAGGGATGATTTGATAAAAAAATTGATTGCTATTAATTATAAAAGGAATGATGTGGAATTTATAAGAACAATGTTTAGAGTGAGAGGAGATACTGTTGAGATTTTTCCTGCGAATAAAAGTGAGAGCGGTGTTAGGGTAGAGTTTTTTGGGGATGAGATAGAGGATTTAAGCGAGTTTGATGCGATTAGCGGAAAAGTGATTTCTAAATTAAAACATGCGGCTATTTTTCCTGCGTCGCATTATGCTGTAGAAAAGTCAATTTTGGATAAGGCAATTGGGCAAATATTGATTGACTTAGAAAAACAAGTGAAAATTTTTGAAGAAAGCGGACAGTTAATTGAGGCACAGCGGATTAGTCAGAGAGTGAAATATGATGTAGAGATGATGAGAGAGTTGGGATATTGTACGGGTATTGAGAATTATTCTAGGTATTTTGATGGCAGAATTCCTGGTGAGCCTCCATTTACGCTATTGGATTATTTTCCTAAAGACTTTGTGCTGTTTGTGGATGAGAGTCATATTACATTGCCGCAGGTGCGAGCAATGTATAGAGGTGATTTGGCAAGAAAGACTAATTTGGTTAATTATGGTTTTAGACTGCCTGCAGCGTATGATAACAGACCCTTGATGTTTGAAGAATTTAATAAAAAGATTGGACAGGCAGTGTATGTATCGGCAACTCCTTCTGTTTATGAGCTAGGATTAATTGATACAAACACTAGTGAGGCGCAAAATTTTAAAAATAATAATGTGGCGTTTAGTGAGCAGGTTATTCGTCCGACGGGTCTTGTTGACCCAAAAGTTTTTATTAGAAAAGTTGATGGTCAGATTGATGATTTATTGGATGAAATTAAGGATACTGTTAAAAATAATGAAAGGGTGCTAGTCACTACACTGACAAAGAAAATGGCGGAGAGTTTGTCAAAGTTTTTGTCAGAAAATGGGGTGAAGGTCAGGTATTTACATTCTGATATTGATACGCTTGAGAGAATAGAGATAATTAATGGGTTGAGGGCAGGAAATTTTGATGTGCTAGTTGGTATAAATTTGTTGAGGGAAGGCTTGGATATACCAGAGGTAAGTTTAGTGGCGATTTTGGATGCGGATAAAGAAGGCTTTTTAAGAAGTACAACATCGCTGATACAAACAATTGGCAGGGCGGCAAGAAATGCAAATGGGCGGGTAATAATGTATGCAAATACTATAACTAGATCTATGGAGGCGGCGATTGGTGAAACAGATAGAAGAAGGGCTAAACAAGAGGAGTATAACAAAGAAAATAAAATAGTGCCTAAGACAATTGTTAAACCGATTAAGAATACACTTAATATTTCATCTAAAGAAGAAATTAAGGTGGATGCAAAAGATATTCCGCAGACTATTGAAAAGTTAAAAGCTTTGATGGTTATAGCTTCTAGCAGTTTAGATTTTGAACATGCGATTGAGCTGAGAGAAAAGATTGCACAGTTAAAGAAGATGCAGGGAAAGATGAAATAGAAAACTATATACAAACTAGTGTTTGCATATAATTAACCTAAAAAAACTATGTGCGATCATAGGTTTATACAGGGTTTTATAAAATGAGCTGGGATTGAATGGGAAATAATATTGCATTGATAAAAATGGAAGCAAATGATATAAAAAATCTTAGAGAAGGAAACAAATGAAAGAATTTATTACCATAAAAGGCGCAAAAGAAAATAATCTTAAAAATATTGATTTAGTTATCCCTAGAAACAAGTTGATAGTTTTTACGGGGCTTTCGGGCAGTGGGAAAACTTCTTTAGCATTTGATACTATTTTTGCTGAGGGACAGCGCAGATTTATTGAATCCTTAAGTTCATATGCACGTCAGTTTTTAGGTCAAATGCATAAGCCCAATGTTGAAAGCATTGACGGACTTTCTCCTGCAATATCTATTGACCAAAAGACTACGGGCAGAAATCCTAGATCTACGGTGGGGACGGTTACTGAAATATATGATTATCTTCGTTTATTTTATGCTAGAGCAGGTACAGTATTTTGTCCTAAATGTGATAAAGAAATATCTACTCAAACAATTGACCAAATTGTTGATAAGGTAATGTCTCAAAAAGAAGGCTCAAAGATTTTGGTTAATGCTCCTGTGGTTCGTGGCAGAAAAGGTGAATATTCAAAACTATTAGAGTCTTTTAAAAAAAGCGGTTATCAAAGAGTAATGATTAATGGTCAGATTCATTCTCTTGATGATGATATTTCTTTGGACAAACAAAAGAAACACAGTATTTCAGTAGTAATCGATAGATTAGTCATAAAAGAAGATATATCTAAGCGCTTAACTGACAGTATAGAGGCTGCATTAAAACTTGCAGAAGGTTTGGTTATAATTGATAATGACGGTGAGGAAATTTTATTTAGTACAAAATATGCTTGTACAGAATGCAACATTTCTATATCAGAAATTGAGCCTAGGTTATTTTCATTCAATTCTCCATTTGGAGCGTGTCCCACCTGTAGTGGCTTAGGCTATAAAAATGAAATTGACCCTGTATTAATTTATGGTGACGGTGAAAAATCTTTAAGAAAAGGAGCATTGGCTGTATCGGGTTGGAATTTGGATGCAAGTTATTATGGTGAAATGTATTTTGAGGCCTTATCAAAAAGATATAATTTTTCTTTGGATACACCTTATAAAGAATTGCCAGATAATATTAAACAAATTTTATTGTATGGGAATGGTGGCGAAAAACTCACTCTTGCATATCAAAGTTATAGCTTTAGTGGAAGTTTTCATAAATCGTATGAGGGAATTATCCCTAATTTAATGCGCCGCTATCAAACTACTGCATCGGAAAGTTCTAAAGCTGATATTGAAAAATATATGAGGTCAACACCTTGTTCTGAGTGCAATGGTTTGCGTCTAAAAAAAGAGGCGCTGGCAGTCAAGCTGAACGGACAAAATATCGCTCAAATTTGCAGGTTGTCGATAAAAAAACTATGTGCATTCATAAGTAATTTGCAATTAAACGGTACTCAAACATTGATTGCTGCACCTATAGTTAAAGAGATAAATGAGCGCTTAAAGTTTTTAATGGATGTTGGCTTAGATTATCTTACATTATCAAGAAGTGCAGGATCGCTAAGCGGAGGTGAAGCGCAAAGGATAAGGCTGGCTACTCAAATTGGGTCAGGCTTGATGGGTGTTTTATATATCTTAGATGAGCCAAGTATTGGTCTGCATCAACGGGATAATGAAAAATTAATTGCTACACTTGAAAGACTTAGAGATTTAGGAAATACTTTGATAGTGGTAGAGCATGATGAGGATACTATAAAAAGAGCAGACCATATAGTGGATATTGGTCCTTTTGCAGGGGTGCATGGGGGAGAGCTTGTTGCTCAAGGAAACTTGCAAAACATAATGAATGCACCTAATTCTTTGACTGGAAAGTATTTGTCTGGCGAAAAAAATATTCCTATTCCTAAAACTCGAAGAGAAACAATAAATGGATTTATTGAGATTGTCGGGGCAAGTCAAAACAACCTAAAAAATGTGACAGCAAGTATTCCTTTAGGAGTAATGACGGCTATAACTGGGGTATCAGGCAGCGGGAAAAGCAGTTTAATCAATCAAATTTTGTTTCCTGCTGCATCAAACACTATAAATAAGACACGACTGCCAATTGGTAAACATGAAAAAATTGACGGCTTGCATCTTGTTGATAAAATTGTTAATATTGACCAAAGTGCAATAGGGCGTACTCCTCGTTCAAATCCTGCTACTTATACTGGTGTTTTTACTCCTATTAGAGAATTATTTGCAAAAACTAACGATGCAAAAGAGAGAGGATATGCTCCTGGACGCTTTAGTTTTAATGTAAAGGGTGGTCGATGTGAGCATTGTACGGGAGATGGAATCATTAAAATTGAAATGAATTTTTTGCCTGATGTGTATGTCCCGTGTGAGGTGTGTAAAGGTGAAAGATATAATCGTGAAACTTTAGCAGTAAAATATAAAGGTATAAATATTTCAGATGTCTTAAATATGACTATTGAGGATGCGTGTTGCTTTTTTGAAAATATTCCTCAGATTTACACAAAAATCAAGTCACTTTATGATGTGGGGTTAGGATATATAAAATTAGGGCAGTCAGCAACAACTTTAAGTGGCGGTGAAGCACAAAGGGTTAAGTTGTCTACAGAATTATCAAAAAGGGCTACATCAAAATCATTATATATTTTGGATGAGCCGACAACGGGTTTGCATATGGCAGATGTGGATAGATTGATTGTAATATTGCAGCGCTTAGCTTCAAGCGGAAATACTATTGTAGTAATAGAGCATAATTTGGATGTAATAAAAACGGCAGATTATTGTATAGATTTAGGATATGAGGGCGGCGATGCAGGCGGGCAAATTATTGGCGTTGGAACGCCTGAAGAATTGGCTAATAATGAAAAGAGTTATACAGGAATATTTTTAAAGAAGATATTAGATAACCGATATGTTGTGTAGAAATTACGAATAAAGAAAATTTCTTACTTAAAAATGTAAAATAATATTATGTTTAGTAATAAATTAAAAGAATTAAGAGAATCAAATGAGTTGACTCAAATAGCCTTGGCAGAAAAGCTGGGTGTGACAAGGCAAAATATTTGTGATTGGGAAAATCGAAGAAGTGAAACTGATTTTGCCATGTTAATAAAGATAGCAGACTTTTTTGACATATCTTTAGATGAGTTATTAGGCAGAAAAGAGATATAATCTAAAAAACTTTTACAAAAGAAAAAAATAATAGAGGAAAACATATGAAAAAACTAATTTTTATCATGATTTTGTGCATGAGTTTCATGGCAATCTTTTTTATTGGTGCATGTGATGATGCTATTGAGTATAGAAATGAAAATGAAATTGAAGAGTGTTGTGGTCAGGTGGATGATAAAGATGACTATGATAGTGAGAATGACAATGACAATGACTATGATAGTGATTGTGATAATGATGATATAGTGGATGAGGATAAGGAAGAGGATTACGATTGTGAGAATAATAATCAAGAATGTAATATTGGTGAAGAATGTAATGATGAGGGTGGTGGAGATGAAGAATGTGAAGATAAGGAAAAAGAATATGAAGATAATGATGAATGTAATGAGTATGAAAAAGAAGATAATGAGGATAATAAATGTGATGTTGAAAATGATGAGTGTGATGAAGATGAGTATAATAATGATTATGAATATGATGATGTATGCGATGATTATGGAGATACATGTGATATAGAAGAATGTGATGAAGATAAGCAAGAAAATAATGACATAGAAGAAGATTATAATGAATATGATGATGCATGTGATAAAGAAGAAAATTGTGATGATAAAGAAGAATGTAATGAAGATAATGTTGATGATGAAAATATATGTGATGATTATGAACAAGAGTGTAGTGAGAATAATGAAGAAGAATATATTCCATCAATACCTGTTTATTTTTTAGTTACATTTGATTCAAACGGCGGTCTTATTCTAGAGTCTATATTAATTAGAGACGGACAAAAAATATGTCAAATACCTATTCCCTATAAAAACGGATACATATTTTTGTATTGGTCGCTTAATAATGAGTATTTTGATGCTGACATGCCAATAACTTTGGATGTTATTCTGCTAGCAGTTTGGAAACATGATTATGAGTCTTGTGAAAATGATGACATAGAAGAAAATGATGACATAGAAGAAGATAATGGAGATGAAGAAGAATACAATGACTGTGAAAACAATAATAAAGATTGCGATATAATTGAAGATGAATATTGTGAAAATGAAAAAGAAAGTGATGAGCATGATAAATGCGAAGAAAATGAAGATGATGAAAATGAATTATCAAACTATTTAACGATAAATTTGCAGATAAATCCACTTTTTAGATATACATTTATTGAATTAAACGGACATGTATATTATGAAAAATATATGAACACCACTAGAGGCTCTAAGATTATCTTAGAGATTTTTGGCAGGCGAGCATGGTATTATAATTCAGCGTGGCAATTACAAGTTCCGATAGTTTATATTAATAATCAAAGACTAAATGTTTATATTATAGAAGATTTATTTTTAGGTTCAGTTAGATTTGTGTTTATTATTTATGCTTATTCACAAGATGATTACTTAAATATTCAAATTGCTTGACTATACAAAAACAAGTATGGTATTCTATGATTAGGAGAGAAAAAAGAATGGATATCAATCAAAAAAACAATAATTTTATCAGAGAAATTTATTCAGATGGCAGTCACTATGAGGGACAAATAAAACATGGTAATCGTGAAGGCAAGGGAATATATTGTTATTCTGACGGTTCTAAATATGAGGGTGATTTTTCAAATGGAATAAGGCATGGAAGAGGCATTCAAATCTTGTCGAATGGTGACCGCTATGATGGAGAATTTAAAAATGGGCATCAAGATGGCAGAGGAGTTTTTTATTATGCAAATGGTTCAAAATATGACGGTGAATATAAAGAAGGGATAAGGCAAGGGCGTGGGATATATACCTATGCGGAGGGCGGCAGATTTGATGGTGAGTTTAAGAATGGACTTCCTGAAGGCAGAGGGATTTTTTATTATCCAGATGGCAGTCGTTATGAAGGTGAGTGCAAGGACGGAAAGCCGCATGGCAGAGGAATTTGCTATTATTCAGATAATTCAAAATATGATGGTGAGTATATTGACGGCAAACAGCAAGGCAGAGGTTTATTTTATTATCCAGATGGAAGAAAATATGACGGTGAATATAAAGATGGAAAAAGAGAAGGCAAGGGAGTATATTATTATACAGACGGAAGTCGCTTTGAAGGTGAGTTTTTAAGCGGAGATCCATCACAAAAAGGAGTTTATTATTATTCGGACGGGTCAAAATATGACGGGGAATTTAAAAACGGAAAGTCAGACGGTGTTGGGACATTAATACATGCAAATGGAGATAAATATGAAGGTGAGTTTAAAGATGGGCTGCCAAATGGTAGGGGAAGTGAATTTTTTGTGGATGGAAGTCGTTATGCTGGAGAGTATAAAAATGGTAAAATAGGCGGAAGAGGTATATATTATTATGTAGATGGTTCTAAATATGAAGGCGAATTTTTAAATGGAGAGCAAAATGGCAAGGGTGAGTATTTTTATTCGGACAGGACTAGGTATATAGGTGAGGTTTCAGCTGGGAGACCAAGCGGAAGAGGAGTATATTATTTTGCGAACGGGTCAAGATATGAGGGAGACGTTGTAGATGGAAAGCCGCATGGCAGAGGTGCATTTTATTATGTGGATGGCAGAAGGTTTGAAGGTAATGTAAAAGACGGAAAACCAGAAGGTCGGGGTCAATATTATTATGCTGATGGAAATAAGTATGAGGGAGAGTTTAAAGACGGACATCCAAGCGGTCAGGGGGTTTGCTATTTCATAAGCGGCAATCGTTATGATGGTGAGTTTAAAAATGGTCAACCAGACGGCAAAGGTTTTTATTATTATTCTGATGGTCGCAGATATGAAGGCGAGTTTAAAGATGGTCGACCAATTTAATGTGATTTAGGCGTCTAATATAAGGCGCCTTTTTTGATGCTCTAGGAAAAATACTTCGTAGAACACGCTGGTTTGAGAATGCTTGGAAACCAAAAAAACCGCTACTGCAAGGGCGGGTCGGGGCGAAGCTCCTTTTTTGATGTGTGAAAATTTTTATGATATTGATATTTTATAAGGCACAAAAACATTTGACAAGTTTATTTTATTATAATAGAATAAATCAGTAAGAGAGTAGAAGAGTTTACGGAAAGTGCTATAGGATGGGATGTCGCCTATAGACGAAAAAGATAAAATTAAAAATTTATCTTTGTGATAAACTCCTCGCGTCCGCTCTAAAATCATATAAAAATTATTGCAAACATATGTTTGGCGCATAATTTTTAAGTGTTTTTAATCGGACCTCTTAAATTTAATTAAAGAGGTTTTTTATTTTATGGAAGAAACAATGCAAGAGCAAGAAGAAGCGGCTGTTGCTCAAGAGCAAGAAATTGCTGATGTAAAACAACGCATTTTAGCAACAGAACTAACAGACACAGACAGCACACAAAAAGTTCCGATTTGGAAAAGAATATTTCTTCCTCCTAAAAGATTTGGACAAGGTCAAAATTTTAGAATCACACTATTCATTGCAATGATGGCAGTTATGATTGCTATGGGCACTGTATTAAATGCATTTTCTTTTCAAGTTGCAGGATTAGGGCGTGTCAGTTTTGTATATATGTTTATGTATTTAAGCGGAATGTTGTTTGGTCCTTTTTATGGTGCACTAGTTGCTTTCACTGCTGACGGATTAGGCTGGATATTAAGACCAGAAGGTCCTTATATGCCGCTAATAGGTTTATCAAATGCAACAGTTTCAATGATAGTCGGCTTTATTTTTATGATCAAGTTTAATAGAAAAACGCTAAAAAATGTATTGCTTGTTGCCTTTGTTTTGATTTGTGTGGCTACAGTTATGTCAACATATTATGTAGGTCCGTTTCAAGCAGCTCAACCTGAGCGATTTGCTAGAATACTAGAAAGAGCTGCTGGACATGAGTTTTATGGCAATGAATATCTTTATGTTCCGTGTGCAGATGGGGGAGATGGAATCCATGAATTTGTTAGACGGCTATATATATCAACCCCACGAGTATATAAGACTGATGAACATGGGCGATTTTTGTATGAGGTTATTCCGCCAACAGCTGCGACAGGAATGCACAACGGCGTAAGAGTAGCAATAATCGCCATAACAATATCATTATTAGTCTTTGGTGTATATAAAATAATGGGTATGAGAATTCTAGAGGGCAAAGAGAATGAACTAGCAAGCAATCAATGGTTCGCTAAAACGATATTTGCAGCAATTGTCGCTTTTGTTCCTACTACACTAGGCTTAAGTGTTTGGGGAATCCATTTATTAATTCAAATGGGAATGGCAGGATTTCCGCCGACTTGGAATTCGTTCTCAATCATTTTAATGGCGCAATTAGTGTCGCAGCCAGTTTGGGTAGGTATAAATTTATTCTTAATGAGTATGCTTGTGCCTGCTTTAAACAGGTCAGTGTTTAAACGGCAGCCTTTAGGGGAATGTAATTGGTGATGATAGCTCATAGGAGTGTTTAAAGTCTTCTGCATAATTTGGGCGGTCTGGATTGCCCGCTCCTAAATAATGAAATGAAAAGCGGGCGATTGATAGTCGCCCCCTAGGGAAAGAATATTTTAATAATCTTAAACAAGAATAAGAAACGGATAGTTTAATAATGTTGAATAAAAAAGTTGTACGCCCGAATATCGGGCGTTTTTTTGTTAATAACTTTTTTTGCATAAAATACAAAAACTAAAAAAAACTGCATAAAATTCCTCAAAAAGTACAAATTTCGCTTGACAAGCAGCAGCAGCAGCAGCAGTTAAACTATACTTGAAAATTTAATTATTGATAACTAACGATTTTGTGTTGACAATGGTTTTTTGAAAATAATTGAAAGGGGTTTTTATGGCTGATAATAAAAAAAAGGGCGGCAAGGGCTATATGATTGTGTCAATAATTTTGCTGGCATTGGGCGTGGTTTTTTTCAGGTGGCTTTTTGTTGTTTTTCCTTTTTTAATTGGGATTCCTTTAATTGGTACAGCGGGCACAGTTCTGGGGATAATTCTTGCAGGCTTGGCTGTGCTTATATTTGTTAACGGTATAACTAAAAGAAATTATGTTTTTGTGATTGTGCCGGTGATTTTGATGATAGTGGCTGTGTTTTCTTTTACAGGACATCTTACTGTAAGCGATGATTTGGGAGTCAGGATTATTGTTGGGGCAGTTTTTGCTGTGCCGGCGGTTATTATATTTATTAAAGGTGCGACTCAGGTTAAGTTTAAGCATAAAACAAAGCAAACAGGATTTAAAAGGACATTTTGGACTATCGCAGGACAGCGAAAGGGTTTTACGATAAGTATTGAAATGGATTTTAATACAAAACAGTTTTTAATTAAAAACAAGGGACGCATTGTAGGAATGTATAAATTTTCAGAAATTGTCAGAGTTGAAACATCTAATACGGTTGATGAGGTTACATTCTCTACTGTTGGCTTTGGTTATATGGTGCGGTATGTTGCCCCTAATTATACTTATGATAATTGGGTGAAGGTGACTGCTTGTCAAGATGGCAAGACAAAGCCTTATTTAATTTATAGAGCGTCTAAGGACGACCAAACAAGTTTATATGACAAAATTATCAGCGCAGCAAAGGCGGGCGGATTAACTATGGTGAGTAAATGATTAGTCAAAAATAGCGCTTTACTGATTTATAAAACTCTGCACATTCACGGTGATTTTCATGATACTTATATAATGTTTTTTGGTTGTTTAAAACAAAAACGGCAAACTAAAAGCTTTTGCAGCTCTTTGAGCTCCTTTATCTAAAAGGGGCTTTTTGCCTTTTTTACCTTGAAAAAAGTATTCTATTTTGAAGTTGCCAAACACAAAGTTCATTAATACTACAAATACAATCCCGATTCCTCCACTAATAAAAATTCTTAAAAATGTAGGCATCATCCCAAAAATGCTATATAAACCACTAGTTATAAAATTGCTGGTACAGTCAAGCTCACACTTATTAGCAATGTCCATAAAAAGCCCCATTTAAATTTGGCTTTTCTTTTGATTGCCCAAATATTTAATATAGATGATAAAATCCATCCAGAACCCATGCCGATTGCCATTATTCTGATATTAAAATTAGATCCAGCAATTAAAAAGCTTGAAAACATAACAGTTGCTCCAATCAAATAATGAATAAATGATTTTAATTCCATATCTAGTGAATTCATCATAGATGAGGTTATGCTTTCAATTGAAATCGGCAATAACAGCCATGCTGCAGCTCTTAAAAATCGTCCAGAATCAGCATTTCCATAAACAAAAATACCTATTGGTTCTCCTAGTGCAAAAAATAGCGGAAAAAATATGCTTCCTAACACAATAGACATTTTTATGGCAGCTTCAGTTTGCCGCCTAATTGCTTTTTCATCTTTTGCTGCCATAGCTTTTGACAGAGTAGGAATCATTACAAATGCTAGACTGCCAACAAAAGTAAGCGGAATAAATAAAAGAGGCATAGCCATCCCCATACTATAGCCAAATTGATACATAGATTCTGTTTGAGTTAAACCGCCTCTTGATATAAGCAAAAATGGGACTAAGATTGCTATAAAACCGTTTACTGCTGCGGTTGCTGCTCTTCCTGCGGTGACCGGGGTGCTTTGTTTGATGAGCGGCTTTATAAAACCTTTGGGGCTTTTAAACCTTGCACCTGTGGCAAAATAGCAGATGATGCATGTTAAAGCTGCAACTATACATCCAATTGTCATAGCAAACGCTGCTACCCTTAATCTATCAAAGCCTAAACTAAATAAAATGACGCATGTGCCGATTCTGGCAAATTGTTCTGCAATTTCTAATAGGCTGACAGCTGTATATTTTCCACGTCCCCAAAGATTGCCTCTTAAAGATGCATAGATAGAAGAAAAGACCAAAGCGGGAATCATAAATAATAAGGCGGTGCGGGATAAATCGTTTGCAAAAAGGCTGCCAATTGCACGGTTAAAGATTAAAATGAACAAAGTTAGGGCAGAGGATATAACTATATTAATTAAAAAAGCGGCAGTTGCAGTAGAATTTTCTTCTCGAATTTGTTTGTTGGTTCTTAATTTTGCTGTTTGCTTAGATACAATTAAAGGCATGCCGCTTGTGATTAATGTGACCATCACCATAAAAGTAGATAGCGCAACTTGATAGATGCCCATCATTTCTGCACCTAGCTGTCTTGAAAGATAGATTTTAAAAAAGAATCCTAAAAGTCTATCAAAAAAGGTAAAGAATGACATAATAAAAACGGCTTTAACAATTGTTTTCATATTAAGTATTATTATGTCGGATATTGTCATATTATGATAAGGATTGGATTTAGGTTTAATTGTGAATCAAGATTTTAAGATGTTGTAGGATTATGTGACAAAAAATAATTCTGTACAAACATTAGTTTGTACAGAATTACATAAAGTATTTTGCTGTTAATTTTTATAAGATGTTTAAATTCTAAATTTTCACAAAAAAACGCTAGTTTTTTAGAAATTTTTATGATACAGTATATATAATGAAAATCAAAAAATTATTAAGTATAAGTTTAGTTATTGCTCTTGCTATAGTTTTGCAAGGATGTTTTTTTGTTTCTTGTTTTGAAGATGAGAGTTCTAACGGAGGAAACACACAATACATTTTTTATCCGCCGCATGCATTGCGTCTAAGATATACGGGGCAGCTTTTTCAAGAAATAAATAATACTAGTCCAGTTACTTTTACTGCTACTACAAATTTAGGCTCTAGACCTGATCTTAATTTTAGATGGTATATAAACAATCAGCGTCAAATATCTTCAAGTACAAATTCGTTCACTCTAAGTTCTCAAAGCCAAACAGGAGAGTTTGTTATTCGTGCTGTTGCGCAAAATTATCCAAACATCCAAGCAGTCAAAACGGTGAGAGTATACAACAATTTTCAAATGCCGCTTTTAATTAATAATGGCAGCCAAACATATGATTCAATCGATTATACGGCCGCTTTTTCATTGGTAGATCATGGCATTAATACATTTTTTGTGCAAAATAATCCGCCTCTTTATATAGAATGGTTAATAAACAATCAAGTGTTTAAAAGCGGCATAGCAATTAATTCTAATTCAGAATTACTAGATTTTTATTTTAATCCTGATAGGGCAGGAAAATTTTATATAAGTGCAAGGGTTAACGGAATATCAGTTTTTTACGATAGAGAGATTGATTATATCGAGATTATTTTTAGAGGGTCTATTCAAATTGATAATCTTGCAGTTTGTTTAAATCGTTATCCGCAGATTCAAATAACATGGGATAATAGAGAGAATACAATGTTTAGCGTGCAATTGTTAAATGATATTAGCTCATTAGCATTTTATCAAGTATGGGTCAATGCTAATGATGGCGGTGTAATTGTTTATTCATCTTCAGTAGATGGCGGGTCATTTAATATCTTACAAAATATTTATATTTTGGTGGAGAATTTAGCAGGTGAAACTTATGAATGTATTTTTATAGATGGTGGTTTTGCCAGTTATGAGTTTGCGGCGATATCAAATTCTGCGCTTTCATTCGTCCGCTCTACTTATTTATTAGGCAATTACTTTATGCAAAGTGACCAAGATATTTATGATATACTAAATTATATGATTGTATTTAGACCAAATCAAACTCGTCAAACAGCTTCAGCTGGTGCAATATACCATTTTAATGCTGTACAAACATATGTTTCTAGAGTTATTGTGTATATCGGCCATAACTCAATTTATTCTCCAAATACTTTAACTAGTACTATCGGAAATCATATTAATTTTACTGGAAGATATTTTTTTTCTATCACGAGTACAACTGGAAACACAAATAGATTAACTATAGGTTCTAGATTAACTATCTCAATAGAATTTGTAGACCAACTAGAACCCAATATGCATGGCATATATGTTTCCTCTCAAGGAAAAGTAACAGCTAATCCTTTTAGAGCACCGCAATTTTCTCAAACAGGCTGGCAAGGCTGTTCTCTTCCTATTGATTATTATCCGATTGCAAATTCAGTTGCCCGCACATCTGATCAACTATTTTTTGCGGTTACTAATGGATTTAATCCTATATTTGATTCTAATAGTGCTGCTAGTGCTGCTGAAAGAATTTATAATATTGCATACAATGCTTTAAAGAAAATAGTGGATGAAAACATGACAAAAGCACAAAAAGCAGCTGCCATTTATGATTATGTAATGTTTTTATCAAGTTATGATTATGCAATGTTAGATCCTAATATGTGTACAGGGACAGCTGTGCGCCATCCTGCTTTTTATATGGAGGGAGTTTTTGAAACAGGGTTTGCTGTGTGTGATGGGATGGCAAAGGCATTTGGCTTGATGGCAAAGATGGTTGGCATTGAAACAATTAGAATAATAGGTCCCGCTAGATTTGGATTAGAAAGTGAATTTGGGCAGCACGCTTGGAATAAAATTAATCTGTATGGAGAATGGTTTATTGTTGATACAACATGGGGGATTCCTAGTTTCAGCTTGGGTACAATAAATTTTAAATTAATGAGTCAAGGCTGGTTTTTATTGAATGATTTTGATGTTTCAGGCGGGCGAATTGAGCAGGGAATAAATAATCCATTGAGCAGCTATCATAATTTTAATTGGTTTTATCAAAATGGGCGATTTATCCATGATTCAGATTGCTTAAATGAGCAGCTTAATAGAGTGGTAGATATGATTGTGGGCGGAGCAGAGGAATGGGCAAGAGCAGGCGGGGCATTCTATACGGCATATACAGGATATTTGACCATTCAATATTTTGTATTAGAATTTGATAATAGCTCCGCCATTAATGAGTGTATTAGCATCTAATGTAGCCAATAATCCATTAAGACAACGCTTAATATCTGCATTAGGTGCAAGTGATTATTTATCATCTCATAATTTAAGAATTTTTGCAGGTAATAACACGGTTATAATAGGGGTGAGATAATAAGCATACAACTAAGGTGCAATAGCCAATAAACCCTCGCTTGCCTTATAAACATCTTGTCTTATTTTACGCTGCTTAATAAAACTGCCATCCAAGTTGCTATATACTAAGTATCCAATAGTTTTTAATTCTCCTCTAGGATAATAAACTACTTTCTGCTCACCGCTTATTGCATCCTCATTATGATACTTATATCCCGTATCAACTATTTTATTAATTGGAGGAGCTTCTTTTCTATGCACTATTTCGTATTTTCTGCTTAAGATATGCGGCATTTTTTCACCATAAAATTCCACCACTGCACGCCCGTTTTCAGAAAATGCTTTGATAAAAACAGGAGTTTTGCCATTATTTTTAAATTTTAAATCTTGTGCACTTGATACCATTGCATCGAATGATGGTAATTCATATCCGCATTCTAAAGAATGATTCTTAACCAAAGTTATATCCATTCCACCCAATAGTGCTGCATTATAAAGTGTTGTAGATACTTGACACACGCCGCCTCCTATTCCTTTTTCATACTTTCCGCTCACTATAATATTTCCCTCTTTAAAACCTCTGTCTTTTGTCCTTTTACCAACTACTTGATTAAAACTAAATTCTTCGCCTGCTTCAAGTCTTGTTCCATTAATTTTTTTTAAGGCAAGCTTTATATTGTGTGCTCTATTTTCTGAACTATTAGAAAAATTTGTGCTGTGTTTTGCTGTTAAGTTTATTAATTTTGCATTATCTTTTGCGGTGATATTGGGTGACAATGCAATAGTTTTGATATTTATTTCGACATTAGGTGAAGCAAGAAGTGAAAAATATATATCCTTATACAAAGCTTCTTCATTTACTTTATATCCTGGCTTTTCTTTAGTGATATCAAACATATTTTCTTGATTAGGATTAAAAATTATTTTACTATCTTTAGCATCAGAAAATACTGTGCAAACTAGTGAATTGACAATATTTTCTAATAACGGCATAGAAAAAAGCACAGCATATTTATATGTAGATCCGCTTGTCAAGCATTGATTCATTAGTTGTTTTTTTTCTGTATATGTTCCGTTTATTTTTTTATTATGAAAATCTAGTGCGACTAAATGGTTGCTAGGAGTCAGTTTTTCATCAGCATATTTAAAAACTTTATCACCGTGTTTAAGTTTAATAGAAATTTGTTCTGTGCAATCTTTAATGGATTTAATTTTTAATGGAGTCCTTTTTTTATTGTAATATAAAATTTTAGAATGGGTTTCATTAATTTTAGGATTACCTGGTTTTGTGTAAGGTTTTAATTTGGGAAAGATTTTTTTCCAAACGGGTTTTGTTTCTTGGTTATATGATGAAGGGGCAGCAGAGGCTCTTTTTTCATCAAGGCTGATAAGCATATCGGCTGTGACTACTGTATTAGTATTTGCATTAGCAGCAATTGGTCTAAATAAATGGGAAAAACTGGTTATACATAACAGTACAACCAGTAAACTTAAAATCATGGTTTTCATTATCCACTTGTTTCCCATAATAATATTTTATGCAAAGTTTATTTTAATATTGTTGGATAAAAATGGGTATGTAAATATTTTGACAAAGTTTTACAAAATATGATATTATAGCTTTATGATAGAGATAATTATTTCAGGGTTAATCATTTTAGGGTTAATAATATTAGCGTTGATTATAATATTGGCTATAAAATTATCGCAAAAAAAACATTTTGAATTAGTTAAAAATTATAGTGATAAATATAAGGCATTAATTTTAATGAACGAAGAGATTTTATTCTCTAGTTTAGGAAATCTCTATTATCATAAGTCTTTTAAAATTAAGCGAGATTTTGAAAAAAACACATTAGAAGAAATTGCCTTAGAATATATCAGGCATTCATTAGATATTATTAATTCAGCCTTTAAAGCAATTCAAAACAATATTAATTTGTATGATATATACTGTCAAAAATATCAAATATTATTAGAAAGTGAAAGTACTAACACAAATTTGAAAATCTCCAAAGATAGATATAATGACATTGAAAAAAAGCTGCTGGCAAAAAATAAATTGATGCCTCAAATTTCTATCAATTTAACTATCACTAAATCTTATACAAGCGACAAGGGCAAAAATCACTATAATGACAGCGGATATTTTGACTATAATCATATAAAACATATGCATGCACAGATTTTAGATGATTTAACAAAAAAAAGCAGTGAACATTATAGAAGGAGAATAGAAAGGTCTAAAGTGACTGACGGCATAAGATTTGATGTATTTAAAAGAGATGGTTTTAGGTGTAAAATTTGCGGGGCTAGTGCGGACAGTAGAGTTAAGCTGCATGTTGACCACATCAAACCAATTTCAAAGGGCGGAGATTCTAACATCAATAACTTGCAGACTCTATGTGAAAGTTGCAACATGGGAAAAAGTGATAAATATGATGAAGGTGAAAATTGGATTAATTTGCAATTATAATTTTCTTTTTTCAAGCTGCTTTAATAGCCACTCACGATTATTTAAGACAGGATTTATAATGCACTCTTTCCATAATTCGTTTAAAATATTTTTAATTTCACTTTTTTCAAAACCAGCTTTTATTGCATCATTTCCATTAATTTTTAAGTCTCTAATATCAATTGGAGCCTTTTCTTTAATTAATTTATCTTTAAAATATAAAAACCTAGGAGGAAAAAATTTTTCTCTATCTTTTCCTGTTGCTAGTGCATCGGCATATTTTAGTGCTTCTAGTTTTTCTAAAATTTCAAAATTTTGAGCGCAGAACAATTTCATTTTAGCGCCTGATGTATCTGCAGCCAAATCATACATATGAATTGCACATAATTTAGAAACTTCATTTATCACTGAGTTAGGATATTTCAATCCGGCTTGCCCTAGCTCTTGCATTGCAATTTTACTAGAAATTTCAGCATGCTTATGCATATTTCCAAACTGTATTAGTGATACAGGTTTTCCTGTATCATGCATGAGTGCAGCCAATCTTAGATTTTTAATATTCCCATTGCTAAATTTCACTGCCATAAAGGTGTGTTCTAGCACATTATACTTATGCCATTTAGGGTTTTGTTCAATTTCCATTTTCAGCATACTTGGCAAAATAAATTCCCATAAGCCTAGTTTCCATAATAGCTTAAGTCCTTTATAGTGACCATCGTCCACTTCATATTTTTTATCTGCATGCAATATTTTATCTAGTTCATCACGTTTTCTTTCTGGCGATATATTTTCAAGGTGATTTTTAAATTTAATTGCAGTCAAACTAGTGTTTGTATCTATTTCAAAACCTAATTCAGCGCTAAATCTAACTAATCTTAAAAGCCTTAGTCCATCACTTTTAAATACGAATTCGGGGTCAAAGCACCTTAATATTTTTTTCTTAGCATCATTGACTCCGTTTAACGGATCAATAATTTTTTTGTTTAATACATCATAATAAATACTGTTAGCCGTAAAGTCTCTTCGCTTTGCATCTTCATCAATGTCCAAAATAAATTCAATATTAATAGGTGAGTGAGCACCATCTAGGGCATACTCTTCTTTTCTAAATCTTGTATACTCATACTCCTCATTTTTATAGCCTATCCACATTGTCCCAAGTTTTTTATTAACTACTTTTACTTTTGCTCCAGCACTCTTTAAAATTTCACCGTCAAAATCTCCTGCAATATCTATATCAACTTTTAAAGGTAAATTGCAAAATTGATTTCTAATAAATCCCCCTACAACATAAATAGGGCGATTGATTTTTTTTGCTAATTCAGTTAAATGAGGCGGACAATAAATCATAAGAAAGAGTTTACAATAATTTACAAATTAAAGCAAACGAATCGTTGACAATCAAATAAAAATATTGTATAATATTAAGATTATGAATTTTTTATTAGCATCTTCATTTAGTTGGTATGGTTTTTTAATCGGAATGGCATTTATCATTGCTGTTGCCGGCGGCTATTTTATGCTTAAATACAAAAAGTATAATTCTGAAATTATTTTTGATTTGGTACTTATTTGTATTCCGCTTGCTATCATAGGGATAAGATTACATTTTGTTATTTTTGATGTTTTGGCGTATCCGACTAGAACTTCAAATTATCCTTATCATTGGATTCAATATGATACATGGATTGAAGCCATTGGGTCAAGAATTTCATATTGGTTTGAAAACGGCAGAATTTTTGGCTTTGATAGAGGGGCAGATGGTCGTTTAGCTTTTCAAGGCTTATCCGGTTTAGCCATTTATGGTGGTTTGATAGCGGGGGCATTGGGTGCGTTTTTAGGTAAGAACTTAAACAACAAAAAATTTAAGGATAAACCGCACAAGCAAATGTCAATTTTACAAATTTATGATGTGTTTTTTATTTTGATTATATTAGGACAAGTGATAGGGCGTTGGGGGAATTTTGACAATGTTGAACTATATGGACAACAGATTACAAACCCTAATAATCAATGGTTTCCGTTAGCAGTTGTAGGAAGAAGTGGCAATTATTATCAGGCGCTATTCTTTTATGAAGCATTCTTTAATTTGATAGGTTTTGCATTTATGGTATGGATGTTCTTTTCAAAAAGACGCAGTTTTGACGGATTTATTTTTGCGTTTTATTGTGTATGGTATGGCATTTTGAGAACGGTGTTAGAATTCTTTAGACAGCCTAACAGTATTATGAGAGTATGGGATGGGGGGCCTCCAGTCAATGTATTGATAAGTATAGGCATTTTGCTGCTTGGGGCAGGAATTATTGCAATGCATATTTATAAATCAAAAAAGGCGGGCAAAAAATTGTTTTTATTTGTTAAGCACAATGATTTATCAAACGCATATTATGGATATGAGAATACGATTGAATATTTGATAAAGAATGCTAAAAAAGAAAAAAAGAGTGAAGAAACATCAAGAGGCGGGTTTAGTTTTGCAAGAGAAAAACAACCGCAAACACTAGTGAGTGCAGATAATATTAATGATATTTCTAGCGACGATAAAGAATCTGAATCAAGTGATGAATCTCAAAATAAAGCGGAGCAAGATGAGTTTATTGACTAAAAGACAAATTATATTATGTCAAATAATTATTGCCGTTTCTACCATTTTAATTGGGGTCATGTTTTTGCTAGTTGCTTTAGATGTTTTGCAGTTTCAACTATGGCAGGCGGCGGTTTTATTTATCCCTTTGATTGGGGGAATAGTGTTATTTATTCTTGGTTTTATACAAGATAATACACTTTTAATTTGGGTGTCTATAATATTTTTATGTGCTGCTATAGTGTCGTTTATATCTATTTTTGGTTGCTGCAATCGCAATTTTTCTACTCTATATCCAATTTATATTTTGTCTCCAGCACTTGCTTCATTAATAGTAGGAATTTATGACAACTTTAAATTAAAGCCGCATTTAAAAATAATTCTTCCCTTATCAGCATTAAGTTTTTCATTTGCATTAAACAGTATTTTTAATCTCCATTTTGGCATTGTGATTGCTTGCATCTTTTTGTTCATTGCTTTAGCTTTTATATTATTCATTATTATAACGTTTAAAGGGAAACCTAATGACAAAGACAAAAAATAGCCCTATTATGCACCAACGCAACTTGAGTATGATGACTGACCTTTATCAACTGACAATGATGAATGGTTATTTTTTGTCTGGTTCTTATAAAAATATTGCTACCTTTGATATGTTTTTTAGGCACAAGGGTCAATTAAATTATGCTATTTTTGCTGGATTAGAGCAAGCAATAGATTATATAAAAAACCTTGCATTCACTAGTCAAGATATAGATTATTTAGCTTCATTAAACATATTTGACAAGGAATTTTTAAAATATTTAGCTAATTTCAAATTCACTGGCAGCTTATATTCATGTGAGGAAGGTGAAATAGTTTTTCCGTATGAGCCTATTTTAATAGTTAAGGCTCCGCTAATTGAGGCGCAGTTAATAGAAACAGCTCTTTTAAATATTATTTCTCATCAAACTTTAATTGCAACTAAAGCATCAAAAATAGTTCAGGCAGCAAAAAGTAAATCTGTAATAGAGTTTGGACTTAGGCGTGCTCAAGGACCTGATGCAGCAGTGTATGGCTCAAGGGCAGCAATCATTGGCGGCTGCAATGGGACAAGCAATGTTTTAGCAGGGCAACTATTTGATTTAGATATTAAAGGTACACACGCACATTCATGGGTGTTGAGTCACAATACTGAATTAGAAGCATTTGAAAATTTTGCTAATTCTTATCCAGATTCTTGCCTTTTATTAATTGATACTTATGATACATTAAACAGCGGACTAATTAATGCTATTAAAGTTTTTAACGATTTAAAAGCAAAAGGACATAAACCTATTGGCATAAGGTTAGATAGCGGTGATTTAGCATATTTATCAAAAAAATGCCGTCAAGCACTAGATTGTGCAGGATTTAATGATTGTATTATCTTTGCAAGCGGGGATATCGATGAAAAAGTGATTTCTTCATTAGAAGCCCAAGATGCCAAAATTGATGTATATGGAGTAGGCACAAAATTGATTACTAGCCAAGATACTCCGTCACTTGGCGGAGTATATAAATTAGCAAGTATCAATATAAGCGGAATAGAGCATCCTAAAATAAAAATTTCTAATTCATTAGATAGGATGACAAATCCTGGATTGAAAAAAGTGTATCGATTATATGATAAAGATGGTATGGCAAAGGCAGACTATATTGCATTAGAAAATGAAGAAATAAATAGTCCGCTTATATTAAAGCATGAAACAGATGTTTGGAAAAAGCTTATTTTAAAAGATTTTACTAAGCGAGAATTATTGTTGCCCATATTTAAAAATGGCAAACAAGCATATCAACTAAAAAGCATCAATCAGCATGCAAAAAAAGCTAAGTTTGAGTTAAATAAATTTTGGGAAGAATACAAAAGAGTAGATACTCCTCAAATATACAAAGTGAATCTGTCACAAGAATTAATAAATCTAAAAAAGTCATTATTAGGAAAAAATGGTTATGAAATTTAATAAAGAAAGAAAGGGTTATGATAAAAATGAAGTTGATAAGCATGTTAAATCAACTAATGCTACAATTTTGACCCAAAAAGAAAGAATACTAGAGCAAGACAAAAAAATCGCTAGCTTAGAGAGCGAATTAATTTCTTATAGACAAAGGCAAGAATTAATTGCCAAGTCTATAATGAATGCTATTCAAAAAGCAGAGCAAATTGAAAATATTACTAGACAAAAATATTCTAATGATTTAGCACACTTAAAAGCTTTTCATGAAAGATGGTTATTATTTTATAATAAAATAATGCAAAAATATCCTTTGACAGACGATTTAGATGCGCTAGGGGAATTTAATAAAAACATGACTAGTATATTGATGGGAGATGCAGATGAAAGAGAAAAGGTAGGAGAGATTGAGGCTCACTTTGAAAAAGAGCAGCAAAGATTAAAAGTAATAAAAATGCATGGTAGTGAAGAAAAAGAATTTAATCCTGAGGAGAGCATTAGAAAATTATTAAGAAGGCAGGTTGTAGAAGATGAGCAAAAAAAGATTAAGCAAAGAGAATTAAAAAAAGAGGAGAAGGTGTTAGAGACTTTGAATATTCCGCAAAAAGATAGTTTTATAGAACCAGGTGAGTCAAGCGGTTTTTCTTATGAAGAATGTCTTAATCCTACGCAAGAGTTGTCGGATATATTAAAGGACTTAGGGCTTGATATTGCCGAATAGAATCTGGTTAAAATTAATTTCAGAAATGTGGTAAAAATGCTTGACTAAAGATTTTATTAATTATATAATTGCAGTTGAGCCGTCTTTAATAAGGTGTTGTAAATTTTTGTTTTACAAAGCAAAATACCTTATGAACGGAGACATTTAATAAGGAGGACTAAAACAAATGTATGCAATTATTGACATTGGTTCTAAGCAATTTAAAGTACAAAAAGGTGATATTTTAGAGGTTGATTCTTTGGGCGGCAATGTGGGTGACAAACTTGATTTTAATATTATCTTCAAACCTGATAGTGATGCTAAAGATCAAAAAGCTAAGGCTGAAATCTTGTCACATGGAAAAGGTAAAAAAATTGTAGTTTTTAAATATAAAGCTAAAAAGAACATTCGTAAAAAACAAGGTCATCGCCAACATTTAACAAAAGTTAAAATTTTGAGTATCTAGGATTAAGATGACAAAAATTATTATTACAAAAAAAGATGGGCACATTATATCTGTATCGGCAGAAGGTCATACAGAGTATGCTTTAGAGGGTGAGGATATTGTGTGTGCCGCTGTTTCTAGCATAATGCAAACGGCACTTTTGGGTTTATTGACTGTTGCAAAAATCCAAATTGATTTTAAGCGAAACGATGAGGAAGGTATATTGAAATTTGATTTGCCTAGACTAGATAAGATGCAAAGACATGATGCTGACATTATTTTAGAAACTATGTTAATGGGCATAAACGATTTATATGAAAATTTTTCAAAGTTTATTTCTTTGAAAATAAAATAGGGGCGACAGTGCGTTGCTTGAATACACTAACAAGGAGGAAATCAAAATGTATAATTTTAAGTCATTTATTAATATTCAATTATTCGCTTCAAAAAAAGGAGGCGGATCAACTAAAAATGGTAGAGATTCACACGCAAAAAGACTAGGACCTAAAAGAGGTGATGGTCAGTTTGTTTTAGCAGGTAATATCTTAGTAAGGCAAAGGGGAACAAAATTCCATCCAGGCTTCAATGTAGGCAGAGGAGGAGACGACACTTTGTTTGCTTTAACTGACGGTATTGTCAAGTTTGAAATGCGCAGAAACAGAAAGCAAATTAGTGTTTATCCAAATGCGCCAGTAGTTGCTGCACCTGTTAAAAAAGTAGCAAAAGCAAAGTAATCTTGAATTTAAGAATCAATAAAAACTGACTGTTTAATCAATAGTCAGTTTTTTTGTGATTTTAGTTGACAATTTAATTCTTGGGATAAGGATGGTAAAGTTGTGCCTATAAAATAATCTACGACTTAGAATCAACACACAATTTTTTTGCATTACTAGCCCTGGTCTTGAAAATAAAATAGGAAAGTCTAGTGGAATCTATGTTGTTCAAAAACTCCGCATTCGGTCGTCAATACTGCTAGTATAGCCTTTTTCAAGTGTTCATTTTTATCCTGGCACGAAAGTGTATTGCCACGAATACTTCTTGGCACGGCAATCAAAAATATGCTTACTATACACCCAATTTATTTTCAAGACAGGTCTAGTGATGAGATTCTTACAGAATGACATAAAATTAAATTGGATTACTAAATGCAATTACTGTACCGTTTTAAAATTTTGTCATTCTATCTATAAGAATTTTATTCATTATTTATGCGCTAGGAAAAATCGTCTGAAAGGAAAGATGCTTGCATCAACAAAAAGGGCGCCTATGCAAGGCGTCCAGTAGCCGCAAGGCGGCAAGCCCACGAAGACCCCATAGCACGGGCTTATTATGTGCCCGAAGGGCACTTTTGTTTCTTTTTGAAGGATGCTTGCGGGTTGTTCGTTGAAATATTACTATAAAATCGCATGATGCTGTAATCACAACAAAAAAAGAATGCTTTTGGACAGCATTCTTTTTCATATATTTATTAAAGCTTGCCAGCTCTTTCAATACCTTGCTTTAAGCATTCAATGTTTGATGGTATGAATTTTTGTTTATCTGGAGCAGAGAATGTTTCTTCAATTGCTTTTATTGCACTTTCTTGCTTTAAATCACCAATCAATTTCACAAATGCGCCAAGACCAACAATGTTTCCGCCACGTTTGTTAATATTGACAGCCATCTCATCCATAGGCAATTCATAAACTTTAACACCCTTGTTTAATTTGTCACATTTTTTAAAGACGATGTTTGAGTTTGTGATGATTATGCCGTTTTCAACTACTCTAGGTCCAAATTTATCTAAAGACGGCTCATTCATAGCAATTAAAATGTCAGGCTTATCAACTACCGGTGCAGATATTTCACCATCAGCATATTGTACTGTACAGTTGCAAGTGCCGCCTCTCATTTCAGGACCATAAGATGGCATCCAAGTAGTATTTAATTTTTGTATTAATGCAGATTCAGCAATCAGCTTACCTAATAAAAGCACGCCTTGTCCTCCGAATCCACTAATAATAATCTTTTTATTCATTCTATTTGCCTCCCTTAATATCTTTATAGACACCCACTGGATAGAAATCCATAGCACGCTTCATATCTTTTTGAGCATCAGATGGTCTCATATGGAAACCAGTAGGGCAAGTAGCTAATATTTCTATCATAGAAAAACCTAATTCAGCTTGTTGATATTCAAATGCTTTTTTCAATGCTTTTTTAGTTTTCAATACGCCCGCAACAGTGTCACAGGCAGTTCTTTCAATATAAGCAGGACCTGTTAAAGTTGCAAGCATTTCTGATACCTTAATAGGATGACCATGAGTTTTTGGATCACGACCCATAGGGCAGGTACTTGCTTTATCACCTAACATAGTAGTGGGAGCCATTTGTCCGCCTGTCATACCATAAATACCGTTGTTAATAAAAACAATAGTGATATTTTCACCTCTAGTTGCTGCATGCACAGTTTCAGCCATACCAATTGATGCTAAATCACCATCACCTTGATATGTAAAAACTAGACTTTTTGGCGCAACTCTTTTAACACCTGTTGCAACAGCAGGGGCACGGCCATGAGCCGCTTGCACTCCGTCTGCATTATAATAGTTGTATCCAAATACAGAGCACCCAACAGGGAATACACCAACAACATTTTTATCAGCATTCATTTCTTCTAATACTTCGCCAATCAGTCTATGCACAATACCATGTGTACAACCAGGGCAATAGTGAAGAGGAACTTCGTTTTGTAGTCTTGATTTACCAAATACTTTTTTCATTATTTTTTGCCTCCTTTAACAAAATCAACAATTTCAGAAGGAACCATTACAATACCGCCTGCTCTGCCATAAAAATCAACTGGTTTAACGCCGTTTACTGCTAGTCGCACATCTTCAACCATTTGCCCCATAGATAACTCTACTGTAATAAAACGTTTAACAGATTTTTGTTTAGCTAATTTTTCTAAACAAGCAGTAGGATAAGGATATAAAGTAATTGGTCTAACTAAACCAGCTTTAATTTTTTGAGCTCTTAACTCATCAACAGCTGCTTTAGTTATTCTTGCAACAGAGCCGTAAGCAACCAAAATTACTTCAGCATCGTCGCATTTATATTCTTCAACCATCACCTCATTTTTTTGCATTGCTGCATATTTTTTGAATAAGTGGTGGTTATGAGCTTCTAAATCATCTGGAGATATATGAATAGACTCAATTATGCGTTGACGATACTGGTCATTTCCGCATGTAGCCCAATCCTTTTTAGGTAATTTATTTAAATCTACCATAGGAGGAATTTCAGCTGGCTCCATCATTTGACCTAATAAACCATCAGAAATCATCATAACAGGACTGCGGTATTCATCAGCTTTATCAAATGCTTTTGCTGTCAAATCAACAAACTCTTGCACTGAACTTGGTGCATAAACTAAACATTTATAGTCACCGTGTCCGCCGCCTTTTACTGCTTGAAAATAATCACCTTGTGCAGGTTGAATTCCGCCTAAGCCAGGACCTGCACGAGAGATATTTACGATAACGCAAGGAATCTCAGCGCCAGCGCAATAGCTTATGCCTTCAGTTTTTAATGAAATACCAGGGCTTGATGAACTTGTCATTACTCTGCCGCCTGCAGCGCCTGCACCGTATACCATGTTGATTGCAGATACTTCTGATTCTGCTTGAATAAATGTGCCGTTTACCTCAGGCATTCTCCAAGAGAGATACTCAGGGATTTCGTTTTGCGGCGTGATAGGGTAGCCAAAGAAAAATCTGCAACCTGCTGCGATTGCTGCTTCTGCTACTGCTTCATTGCCTTTCCATAACTTTTTCATAGTTAATTTTTACTCCTCCATTAGGATTTTTTAATTAATTAGGTTTTTGTTCTCATATTTAGTTTTTAATTTTTCTAAATCCTTTTGATTATCAACATAAAACTCTGTATATCCGCATTTTGAACATATGTATGGTTTAATAATTGCAGAGTTTAATATCCCAAAGGGGATGCGGATCATAGGATTAGTATAATGAGAACCTATTGTAATAATAGAATTATTATTACATTTTGGGCAAACTTTTGTGTCTTTCATAGCAATTTATTATCCTCTATAGACATCAATTACTACATCTGGACACATTGTAGCGCAAGCAGCGCAACCAACACAAGCGTCAGTGTCAATGCATTCAACTATATTATAGCCTTTTGCATTGGTTTTAGCGCCAAGTTTAAGGATTTTTTTCGGGCAAGCGTCAACACAAAGGTTGCAGCCTTTGCATAATTCTCCCGAAATTTCAATCTTTCCTTTAGCCATAGTTTTATATACCTCCATTTAATATTAACAAAATTAAGTAAACAGCATAAAAGCAAGCATCAAATTTATGCCTGCTTTTATAGTGTATCATTATAAATTTTTTCAGTCAAGCATTTGCAATGCTCTATAACATTTATAATCAATAATTATATTTTATCCATTTAGGGATTGTATTAGCACTATCTATAGTATTTATATTATACATGCTATTATTTAACATAGGGGAGGAGGGTGCGCTGACAAAACGTGGAGTAAAAGAACTTATTCGTCCCCAAATTATATTTCTTGAACTTGCAGAATGTGTTGCGCTTAGCTGAATCTGTCCAATAGTATTGAATTGAGGAATGGGAAACCCTAGCCTAAAGGTTTGATCCCATACTAAAACATTAGCTCTGTTTGATACTTGTATTCTAAAACTGCTAGTATTAAAAACTATTCTTATAACTCTAGCATCAATATTTCTGTTAAATGATTGAAACTCAGATGCATGTGTGCCAAAAGTTGTATAAGCACTGTTGCCGCGTATATGCAGTGTCCTTGTCTGTCCATTAAAAAACTGCAATTGAATATTAACAGTATTATAGTTTCCGTGCAGATGAATTATTCTGTTTGTAGAAATTGGCAATTCATATGTCCCTGGCTGTATTATTGTTGGCGCATAGTCATTTGTGATAGGTCTGACATTTAATGCTGACATAATATTATGTATGCGGCTGGCAAATCCAACTCTTTCTTCCCACCAAAGTATACCTGTATTTCCAGTAGCAAAATGTAACCCCATTAGATATAAAGTATTATTTGCTCCTCTGATATACACTGGTCCTCCGCTGTCACCGCTCATACCATAATTGGTATAGGTGAAACTATCACGCATTGTGCGTCTAGAACCTTCAAATATATTACTAGTAGAAGCATTGCGGCTTGATATTTGACCAAAAGTAATTCCGGTTGCGTAACCTATTCTTTTTACAGCAGCACCTTGCACAATTTGATTTTCATTGCCCAGTCTTATGTTTCTAAAATAATCTTGTCTTATTACTCTAAGAGTAGTAGGATCAAGAATAGTACGCCTTGCATAAGGAGAAGGTTGCCAAGCGCTTTGATTTTCAAAGGCAATAAAAGATGTATCAACATTAGTGCCAATTTCACCTCTCGTTACTTGCCCGATACGAGTTCTGTTTCTTTCAATAATTCCGACATTAAATCCGGAATTATAAGCAACATCACGACGAATACTAGACATCACATGCTCATTAGTCAATACTCCAATTTGTCCGGTTATTGTGCAAATTGCTTGAGCACCTATTGTGCCTGCATGCCTAAAGCTATTTTCAGAAAGCCGTTCATATAAATAATCGCCTCCATGCAATGAATTTAATGAAATACCGCCATAGGCATCAACGATAAAATTAATAGATGTTTCACTATAAAGTCCTTGATATTTTAACAAGTTAATCGCATAAGCTTTGCAATTATAATTTGTTAAAAAAACAACTACTTTATTATTCATTTCGTCAATGGATATTCTAAAAATTTCATGCGTATACATTAGCGGGAAAATTGTTTCTTTTATAAGCAGCAGGTGATTGTATGAATATGCAAAATGTCTATGCTTGACTGTCTCGTTAAATTGTCTAGTATTTAATGATATTGTACTAAATCTATTGGTCACAGTTGCAATATTCAATATGCCGTTTTCATCAATAAAAACACCTGCAAAGCTGTCATCATAAACATAGTGTACTTTATTTTCACTATCTATAGTTTCTGTCCTAATGCTAGGCATTATACTTTCAAAAATTTCAATACTGCGTGCAGAATTATTAAGTCTTTGCTGTGAAAATGTTTCTGCACTGTCAATTTCAAAAGCATAAGCATTGTCAGAATTTATAAAACCCATATTTAATAGTGCAAAACAAACTAATGCTGAGCATAAAATGAATATAAAAATTATTTTTCTTTTGATTTTTGTTGCCATAATTTTTTTCTCCTATTGATTAAGTGTTTTGTAGTTTGTGTAGCTCACAATAATTATCTATGATAATTTCTATCACGACTAGAAAATGTTATTGTTAGATTATCCGATATTCTTGTTATTTCAATAATTGCTTTGTGAGAATAAGCTGAATCTCTAATTGTTCCGATTCGCATAGTCGTGATAAATTCTATAGTTAACGTATTATTAGCATATTTCATAATATTTACCTCATAACCTGTCACATCAGGAGGTCTTCCCATAAATTCAATAAAAATAAGTTGATATGATACAAAAAAAGCATTATCATACTCTGTTAGAAAATTTTCATAATCAAAATTCTCTAAGTGATTAGTGCCAACCTCTCCCCATTCATCCCATTTTCTCAATTCTTCTTTTTGCCATTCTATTAATTCATTCCTATTGTTAATGAGCTTTATTTCATTGTCACTAATACTAAGAATTGTGAAACTCTTATCAAAATGAGCAATAAACCTAGCATTATCTAGCCCATAGATATATCCCTCATTAGGGTTTGAACCATCACACCCGCTAAGCCCTATCATTCCAAATATCATAACTAGTGCAATACCCAGAC
>WRAF01000003.1 GCA_009780325.1 Bacillota bacterium
AGGGCTTGTGACATTCGTGGCGGTTGGTGAAGTAACGATTACCGCAACACTTGGGGACCACACAGCAACGGTTGTGTTTTGTGGCGATACCATGTAGGGGCGGCAACCTGCCGCCCGCTGTTGGTCACGGAATGGGGCGGCGGACGGGCAATGCCCGCCCCTACAATTTTAATTCATTTTGCAGTGCGGGCGGACGATGCCCGCCCCTACATTCTGTTGCTGTGTTCAAACTCAAACAGCGGGCTCGCGTTGCTCACCCCTACTATTTTAATTTATGGGTATCCGTTTGACCAACCTAACCTAGTCATTCTGAACGAAGTGAAGAATCTAGGCACGAAGTGCCGTAAAATAATACGCTTACGCTAGATGCTTCGCTTCGCTCAGTATGACATAACCGCCTTGTCATTAAGTTAGGTTGTGTTTTTAGGATAAGAGTTAGGGCAATATAATAAGACATCTATCCACAGCATTAGGTTGGTTCTAATTAACAAAAACAAACAACCATTTCAAAAACGCACCCAAATGAACGCCCCTTAGAAAATCGAAGCGGAGTCAGACGGCGACGCAGCATAATTTACTATGCTATATATAAGGATAGAGGTAGGATATAATAGATAAGGCGGCAGGGCAATAGTAAAACGCTCTGCCGCTTTTTTTTTCATTTTGAGTTTATTTGCGTATTTTTGCGAGTTTTAGCAACCGAACCAAAAGTAATATTATGCTAAGTTCATATCCCATACAGCAAAACGGCAAAGTGCGACCTGAACGATAAGTAAATGATTTTGAGTATTTACCCCCAAACATATCAATATTAAGGGCAAAAGAGCATAAAAAAAGACACCACAGCACATTCCGTTCTGTCGTGTCTTGATGGCGGAGAGAGAGGGATTCGAACCCCCGTGACTTTAACATCTAACGGTTTTCAAGACCGCCCCGTTATGACCGCTTCGGTATCTCTCCAAGGGTTTGTATTTATCAGGCAACAATTTAAGTATAAAACAAACTTACTAATAAACAGTCTATCAAACTTTTTTTTATTTGTCAAGCACTTTTATTGGGATTTTAGATGGTTTTAAAAAATTCATAGTTAAATATTATAAAAAATTTAATTTCAATAGCTTTAGTTGTCTTAAAATAAACTAGTAAATCGGTTGCTTTTTTGTAAGCAGAATAAGGGACAAAGATGTCATATGCTATGGATAAAAAATTTGCGCCAAAAACAGCTCTAAATGCTGCAGCACCGCTTTTATCATGCTTAATAAAAGGTATATCATTTTCTTTTAGCATATTCATTAACATATCTGCTTTTAATTGTTCATTTATGTACACTAAAAATACAGCATCATTATCAAATGGTTGTCTTAATTTTTTATTGCCGCATCTAGGACATCTTTTGTGACTATCATTAAAGATTATCTTACATTTAGTACAATATATCAATTCCATACGATATTGTTACTCTCTAATTTCATTTTCTAATGGCGCTCTCTCTAATATGCTCATATTTTTTAAGATTTTCTTTATAAATCTCAGCATATATGCAAAATACAATCCATCTACGCATCTATCGTCAATGCTAATTGCTACTTGAAAAATCTTGTCAATAGCAATTTCTCCATTATCATTTATAATAGGCATAGGTTGTTCTTTTCCTAGAGTAGCAAAAAAAGAACAATTGCCAAAATTATATAAATGGTGTGACACAGGTCCTAACCCAATGGATTTTAAATCGGCAAAAAATATTGAACTATGAAAAGGAGAAACTTCAAACATAAATTTTTTAGATAGCCATCCAAAATAATCTGCAATTCTTAATATTCTTAATGTCATTCTTAAAAATAATAGTGGGGTACGTGCCATGCGTCTAGCTGTTTTATCTGAAGCAGAAACACTTTTTATTGCAACTTCAATTGCACTGTCAAGTTTTTGTTTGATTTGGTCTAATGTTTCATCACCATTAAAGCTTGCTTTGACTGAGACTTCAGGTTTATCGCATTTAAGAGACTGGTGCACCATAAACGCAACGTCAATATTGTTGCGTTGATAAAACCTTTGTGCGGTAATAAATCTATTTAATCGGGGATAGCACTTAAAACACCTAATTAAAATGGCTAACACCAAATCTCTATAAGTATAAGTAATACCATATGTTTCTTTTTTAAGTTTTATATATTCATCAAAATATTTAGCAGACTCACTAAACATATATTTATTGACATTACCCTCACGCCCCGGCATAAATATAGGCATAAGCTTTGCCACACCTTTTAGACCTTTCACTTTTTTTGCGTCTTTTCTTTTGAAGAAAAACATTTATATAAATCTCCGCTTTAGTTTATTATTGCTATTCTATCTGTGCTTACTTCTAAAATAACACCACAATGAGGGCAAATTATATCATCTTCATCAACTTCTTGTTCGCATGAATTGCAATTCATAATAATTATTCTCCCTAAAAAGATATTTATACAGTTTAACATAGAAAAAATTATAATGCAAACAAATTATGCTTGCATTTAGCTCACTAATAGTGGTATTATTGCTTGATGAACAAAATTATTCCAATAGCATTATTAATAATAGCAATCATAGGACTTATTGTGTCGTTGATTGCATTTATCCTTGCAATAATAGGAAGTATAGCAATAATTGCACAAATAATAGCTTTAATATTTTTAATTATAGCGATATCTATAAATTCTACACCGTTTGCATTAGGTCTTGCTTTTAAAGGCAAGTTAACTAAAATGGCATTTGTTATCAGTTTAATTGGTATGGTGCTAGTGTTTATAGGTTTTATTTTATTATTTGCTCTTTAAAAATTTTAAAGAATTTTATTAAATAATAAGCTAAAATGTAAAAATATGTAAAATTTACTTGACAAAACTTATCACATATATAATATTATTTATATATATTATATAGTGGATAATATTGTATATTTATCTACTATTAATATGTTTTAAGGAGTCAAATAAATAAAAATGAAAAGCAAGAAAAAATCTATTTTGATAGTTTTACTGTCTATGTTAATGGTGGCAACAATCGCTGTATCTTGGGTGTTTTGGAATTCAGGTATTTTCGGTAATGATGAAGATGGTAGATTTTCAGTTACCATCGGTACACCAGGTGCAATAAATACAGTAGTAGATATTAGTGACCCAAATATTACTAACCTTAGGCTTGTTCCTACTGGTGTTAGATATGATTCGACAACTGAAACTACATCAATTGTTTTCACAGTTGATGTAGAATGGAGACCTTTTTATAATCTTGATGCTCAAGACATGGAGGGTGAGATAGGTATACTAACAGCTGCTTGGGTTGACCTTCACATTGCTCCGACTTATACTGCTGTTCTTGACCCTAACAACTTGCTGGCTGGTGATTCTTTCTTTGAAAATTATCAAGACACACGAAGAGTAGTGAGAGGATTAGAAGGTGATGCTTTATTTGAAGTGGCGTTTGTTTTTCCAGAGGGCACTGATATAACTACAGATGACAGTGTGCCAGTGCAAATAACAATCACTATGAATCGCCCTGCAAATAGAGAACAAATGAATCGTGTTATTAATAGGCAAGCAATTTTCACAATAAACTTTGCTGTTGAAACTGCTGATGATTTGCTAATAACTCCATAATCAAAAGATAATTAAAATAGACTTTTCCTCCTAGTAAGCATTCTAGGGGGATTAGCTCTAAAATAATAATAAGAAATTTAATTAAATAGTCCAGTCCTGCCTTTTGTCTTAATGACATTTTAAGCTTATAATATTGGAGATTATATGCAAAAAACCAAGGGGAAAAAGGTCAGGGGCATTATCAATTGGATAGTGTTTTTGACGATAGCAGTCTTTTTAGCGGCATTTTTTATTATGCAGGCTATATCACCCCAGCTTCCATTAAATGTAATAGGAGTGGGTTTTTTTACGATTGCTCCCACACAAAGTATGGAACCTGATTTAACTCATAATGATTTGATTGTAGTCAGACGCACGGATTTTAGTAGTTTAGAAATAGGGGATACTGTTACTTTTAAAACAGAAATTAGGATAAGAGGAATAATGCAAGAAGTTTATATTACACACAATATTGCTGGATATAGAGTGTGTGTTGAAAGTGGGCAAAGGGCATTTGTTACAAGAGGAATAAATGCAGGCGGCTATGACAGAAACTTAATGACAGAAGACGGAACAGCATTTAGAGGGAGTGCTACAAATACTTTTGTAGGAGTTGTTTTTAGCAGCAGTAGATTTTTTGGCAATTTATTTGCATATTTTAGGTCTCCGTATGCAACACTTGCTGCAATTTTAAATATGTTTATTTTAATGATAATTTATTTAATGGTTAAACCTGAAAAGATAAAAAAAGATAAATTAAAAAGAGGAGAAGCTTAATAATAGCAACTTATTCATTTGACATTAAACTTAATTTGGTGTATTATTTGATTGTATTTTTAGCACCCGTAGTAAAACGGATATTACAATTCCCTCCTAAGGAATAATTACAGGTTCGATTCCTGTCGGGTGTACCAAATTAAAGATAAAATGTTGTTGCTTTTATGTTATGAGACAAAACAATAACATAGCAAATAAAAATTTTAAAATTAAGGCGGCAATAATTATCGCTGCTGTTTGTGCTATGTTTATAATTAGTTTATATTTTATTGCACCTAGCTTGACTTTTTGGCCAGGTAATGGTGAATTTAATCAAATAATTAGGATTGGCGTGTGGGATACGGACGATGATAATCAAGGACTTGTCACAAACTTTGATGATGCATATTTTATAATCAGACAGGCAGACCCTTTTATGCAACTAGGCATAAACAGAATTCATATTTTAGGCGATGCCAATTATCAAACTGCACCTAATATTCCATCTGCTTTAATTCAAAATGATGTTTTATTATTTAAGTATGGTACATCTATATTTGCTGTGCAAATTATTGGCACGTTGCCTCTTGCTACATTTACTTCATGGGAAAACCTAATGACAGCAATAAATAATCCGCTTAATCCAACACATACAAACCCTAACTTAACAGATCATAATCTCTTTAGACCAGGGAATGTCTACACACGATTTCATGCTCCAGTTAGTCATAACAATTCACAATTTTTAGCACGTCATGACAGCGTGACTTCTGTTCCTCAAATGGGGACTGATTGGTTTTTAGTTAATCCATCATGGCTGCCACAAAATTATCCGTTAGGAGCAATTGTAGAACATAACGGCAACCACTTTAAAAAAATTAGAAACACCATAGATTCCATTCAAATAGTTGCTCCGCTAAATACAACCTATTGGCAATCACTAACAAGTATAGACATTAATGTTGAATCTGCGCCAAATTTTAATACTCAAGCATCATGGAATCTTCATGATGTTGTAGAGTATCAAAATATATATTTTGCATCAGTTGCAAACAACAATTCTTCCAATCCTATCACAAGTCCTTTGTGGCAGCAGATAAATGAGTTTGACAGACAAAATCTTGTGCCCTGGTATGGTTCTCAACCGCATTTAGTGGGCGATTTGGTTAGACATACATTAGCAGATGGCGAAATAGCCTTTTTTAGAAGAGACAATACAGGCGGCACTTCACTTATTACATCTCCATATGGACAATGGAGAAGAGTGCATAATTGGCATGGTTTAACAGGTGTGCCTTATTGGTCACCTAGTATTCATTATAGCGGAACAGCATTTTTAGGTGCATTAGTAAACTATGCCGGAGCAATTTTTCAATTAAGCGGCACTTGGTCGCCTTTAGGGCAAACTCCAGTGCAAGCATTTGACCATTGGCGCAGAGTACGTACATGGGAAGAAACTCAAAGACCGATAGAGTTTACAAGAAGCAGCTGGAGTAGAAATACTATCTTTAAAGTGACAACAGGTGATACTCATTTTTATTCAGTGCTTATTCATGGTGATATTACTTCAGGAAACTCGGTTACTCCTAGTACACCGTATTCAGGGCAGCCTATAGGAACCAACAATTGGTTTAGAAGAGTATCTGAATGGACACCTGTAATAACTTTTTCTTCAATTTATACAACAGCAACGTGGTCAACTGCCACAATAAATATGGCTTATACTATTGATATAGATACAGGAGAAAAAATTTTTTGGGAGTCACTATCTAGTCAAACAGCAAATCATCCATTTGATGGAAGTCCCTTTTGGAGAAGGCATTCTTTTCCTGTTAGGGATACTATAATTGTTTCTTTCATAATGGGTAATTCAATTATTTGGGATAGAAATACTTTGGTTAATCCTGTCACTAATCTTAATCCATTGCCTCCTTCAGTTGCAAACAATCATTGGACTAGAAGAGTTTTAGGTGTCAGCAATCCTTATGTTTATACTATTGAAGACGGGGTGGTAGCTTTGTGGAGAAATAATTTGCCTATACCGACAGGTGGAAACATAAATTCCATAGGCGGGTCAGGGTGGATCAGAATTAATTTTACTTCTACTCAGCACTTTGTTTATACAATTAATGCGGTAGATTTAAAGCAGTTTTGGTTTTCGCCCAATAGGTCATCGCTTAATCCTAGCGTGGGAAGCGGTGATTGGGTGCTTATTCATGATGCGATTGAGATTCCTAACGTGGGTGTGGATGGTATAATAATTTACCCTACTAATGGTAGAGGGTTTTATTATTTTCATGTATTAGATGACGGAACTTGGAACAAATTAAGCAATGCATGGATAGGGAATTTTGGGCATATGATTAATCATTGGGGGAATTTAAATAGATATCAAAGCGGGGATATAGTTGTATATGGTGTGACGGCTGTGGGTAAGTTTAGGTTTTTTAGAATGAGAAATGGTATAAATACAAGTTTAGCTGTAGGTGTATCACCTATGAGTGAATCGGGGCAAACATTTTGGGAGGCAGTGAGATAGATTTATTTAGAATATTTTAAGATAAAACTAATCCCCTCAATTTTTTATGAGGGGATTAGTTTTATCTTAAAAAAATTTTACTTTTTCTTTTTAGCAGCAGCTGTGATTTCACAATGTTCAACAACTTCAACTTTAGGTACTGCTAAGCGTATTTTATGTCGGTCAAATAATATTTTTAATTCTCTATTTAAATCTCTATTAAGCTGCAATCTTGCCGTTTCTGATACTTTAGCTACAACTCTTAGCATCACACCCCTATTATTAAATTCAACTACACCTTTATAAAACGGTCCGTCTGTAATAGCAGGGAATTTTTCTGCTATAATTTCTAAATTATCGTTAATTATTTGTTCAATCTTTTCTAAGTTTTCATCATATTCAATTACTACATCACATACAGCAAAACTACGATGCATGCTCATATTTATAAATCTGACAAACTGGCTGTTGTTAATTATCATTACATCCCCGCCAATGTTTGCAAGTCTTGTTGTTCTTATGCCTAAATCTTCTATTTCACCCCTAAAATCGCCTACGGTAACAATATCACCAACTTGTAAATTGTCTTCAAAAATCAAAAATAATCCAGTCAATAAGTCGCCAACAAGTCCTTGTGCACCAAAACCGATAGCAATACCCAAAGCTGCAATTGCAGCGGCTAGCACTGCTTGGTTGACATCCCAAACTTCAAATAAAATGATTAATACAACTATATAGCCAATATATTTTGTTAAGCTAGCTACAAGTGAAACAATAGTTTTTCTTCTTTTAGAATCCCCTCTTGCCGTAAGTTTGATTATAAAGTGAACGATAGTGATAATAATAAAACCAGTTAATATAGCTAAGGCTGAACGTAAAAAGCGGTTGCCAGCAGCTTCAACGGTATATCTAACAGGTTGGTCATAATAATGGCGTACTCCATCTATATAAAAATAATATCTATAAGAATAATAATAACCTCTGCCTAGAATATGTACTTGAGCAAATCGAGAGATAGCAGAATAGTATGGCAGGGTATTAACAAATATAAATGCAAAACCATATGTGGCTAAAATAACAGCCGTAATAATAGCAAAAATAATGATTTTGCGAACTTTACGGCGTTTTTTTGCTCTTTCATAAGCAGCAGCATTTTTTGCTAGTTTTTCTTCATCTTCACCTGACAAAATTAGTTGACCTAGTTTGTTTTTAAGTGACCACTTCTTTTTTTCTTCTGGGCAGTCATTATTATTAAATTTATTATCCATGATAATATTACTTTACAGTATTTAATTTTTTATTGCAAGCATATAATATGCAAATTACGACATATAGTGAAATAGTTTTGCAAAATGGTTAAAGTAATTAGTGATTATTGCTTGCTTTTTATTTTTAATTTTGTTATAATTGGTAAATTATGGAGGAAAATAAATTATGTCTAAAGAAAAACCTGACTTAAAACTAGATTTTAATAGTTATGATGCTAAGCTTGATAAGGCTATTAACCACTTAAAGCAAGAGTTTTCTTTGCTTAAAGCTGGCAGAGCAAATCCGCAGATTTTATCAAAAATTACTGTGGATTATTATGGTGCACCTACACCTTTATCTAGCATGGCAAACATAAGCGTGCCTGAAGCTAGGATGCTGTTGATTTCTTTATATGATATATCTATGCTAAAAGATGTTGAAAAAGCGATTTTGGCATCAGATTTAGGGATAACTCCTTCAAATGATGGAAAGAATATTAGATTAAACTTTCCGCAATTGACTGAAGAAAAACGCAAGGATTTAGTCAAACAAGTTAAAAAAACGGCAGAAGATAGCAAAGTTATTTTAAGAAATGAGCGACGTGACATGATGGAGATAATTAAAAAATATAAAAAAGACAACCTTATTTCTGAAGATGAAGAAAAAGGGAATGGAACTGAAGTACAAAAGATATTAGATAAAAAAATCGAGCAAGTTGATAAGCTCTTAAAAGAAAAGGAATCAGAGATTCTTGAAGTCTAAAAAAAATAGTCTGCCTAATCATATTGCTTTTATTATGGACGGCAATGGACGCTGGGCAAAAAAGCGACTTATGCCAAGGACATCAGGGCATAAAGAAGGCATAAAAACTATAGAGCGCTTAAGTGAAAAAGCGCTTGAGTTAGGCATAAAATATATGTCTTATTTTGCTTTTTCTACTGAAAATTGGTCTCGTCCTAAAAGTGAAGTGGATTATTTATTAGAACTTTTAGAAAAAAGGCTGATTAGTCTATCAGAAAGATTGCAAAAAAATGATATTGAGTTGATTATAAGCGGCGATTTAAGTATTTTCTCTGATAAATTACTAGATGTTTTTGGTGAGGCTATGAATTCATCTGGTAGTGGAAAAGGCGGAGTTGCCAATTTATGTTTAAATTATGGTGCAAGAGATGAGATTATAAGAGGAGTTAATGCGGCGGTGGTAAAAGGTAAAAAGGTGGATGAAGAAAGTTTTAAAGAATTATTATATACTAATGGCATACCCGATCCAGATTTATTAATCAGAACAGGCGGGGAAAAACGATTGTCAAATTTTATGTTATATCAATTGGCATATACTGAGTTGTATTTTTGTGATACACTATGGCCTGATTTTTCTAATGAAGAACTATTAATAGCACTAGAAAATTATGCTAAAAGAGAAAGAAGGTTTGGAGGATTAAAGCAATGAAAAAACGATTAATCACAGGATTAATAATTGCCTTAATTTGGGCGGGAATAGCAGTTGTTTCTATTGTTTTAGAGGGAAGGCTGTTTTATGTGTTTGATGTTTTTGTATTAGTACTTGCTGTTGTATCATGTTTTGAAGTGACTAGACTTATTAAACAAAAGTTTGCAAAACCATATGAAATTTTGATAATTGCCACCATATTTTTATCTTTCAGTGCATATTTTATATTAGACCAATTTAGTCATACTCAAGATTTTGCGATTTTGGCTTTTATTGGTGTTATTGTATTAGCAATTGCATTATCTTTTGTACTTGTTAAATTTAGTAAAATCAAGTCAACGCAGCATGCTGTTACCACATCATTTGTACTTATTTATCCATTGTCATTATTTTTATTTATGCTAGGGATAAATACTATTCCTTTAATCCACATAAGAGCAGCTTCTATTTTATTGTTATTTTTAATAGCTCCGCTTACGGATACTTTTGCTTTTTTGACAGGGTCCATATTAAAAGGACCCAAGCTTGCCCCTAAAATTAGTCCTAAAAAAACAATCTCGGGTGCATTTGGTGGCTTAATTGGCGGAGTTTTAGCTGGCATATTAGTGTTTGGAATGATAGTTTCTGGTTTGTTTGATTTTTTCTCACTCAGACCAATTAGTGCAAATTTAGATATAATGCATTTTATTTTTATAGGATTATTAGGGTCAATATTTACGCAAGCTGGAGATTTAATTGCTTCTATGGTAAAAAGAAAAGCAAATGCTAAGGATTTTTCTAATTTATTACCTGGACATGGGGGAATAATGGATAGAATTGACGGAATGCTTATGGCGGCGGGAGCAATTTATATTTACATGTCATTTTTTATGATGGGATTGGGCGTATGACCAAAGGGCTAAGTATAATAGGCAGCACTGGAAGTATTGGCAAACAGGCTTTAAATGTAGCAAAGCACTTAAATCTAAATATTAAAGCATTAGTTACGCATTCAAATTTAGCAAAATTAAAAGAGCAAGCAGATGAATTTAACCCTAAGTATATCGGAGTTATTAATGAAAAACTTTTTAATGAGGCTAAAAATTTGTTTTCTGGCTATAAACTAGTTTGTGGAAGCAAGGCACTTGATTTTTCTTGCAGCTTAAGCAGCATTGATATGGTGTTAATAGCTGTGACTGGTTTAAATGGTATTTATCCATTGATTAGTGCAATTAAAAATGATAAAAAAATTGCAATTGCAAATAAAGAGAGTATTGTTTCAGGTGGAAAAATTGTTAATAACTTAATCAAAAAATGTAATGCAAAAATAATACCAGTTGATAGTGAGCATAGTGCGATTTTTCAATGTTTAGAGGCTAACAAAGATTTTAATAAACTTATTTTGACGGCAAGCGGTGGTGCATTTTATGATAAACATATAAGTGAGTTAAATAAAATTATTGCAAAAGATATTTTTCATCCGACATGGAATATGGGTAGAAAAATTACAATTGATAGCTGTACAATGATGAATAAAGCGTTAGAAATTATTGAAGCAAGGTGGCTGTTTGATACAAAAAATATAGATTACTGCATTCATCCAAACAGCATTATTCATTCTATGGTTGAGTTTAATGACGGGTCAATATTATCGCAAATGTCTAATCCTAGTATGGAGTTGCCTATTCAATATGCTTTGACTTATCCTAATAAGTATCCATCAAATATTAAATGTCTTGACTTGACTCAAAATCTTATTTTTAAACCTAAGCGTGAGGATGTGTTTATAGCTCCTAGATTAGCAAAGCAGCTGATAGACATAAACGATGATTTAGGTGCAGTATTTAATGCGGCAAATGAAGCGGCAGTCAAAAATTTTGAAGAAGGCAATATTGGTTTTATGGACATTGCTTTAAAGGTAGAGGCTGCTTTACAAAAATACAATAATATAAAAGTGCATTCAATTGATGATATAATTGAAATTCATAATGAGATAATCAAGGAGTGTTAATGGACATTTTAATTTTTATAGCTTTTATCATATTGGCTTTATTAATTTTATTAATAATGATAACAATTCATGAATTAGGCCATTATTTAGCAGGAAAATGGCTGGGATTTAATATTAATGAGTTTGCAATTGGTTTTGGACCTAAGTTATTTTCTAAAAAAAGCAAAAAAACTGGTGAGATTTTTTCTATTAGAGCTATTCCTTTAGGTGGTTTTTGCGCATTTGAGGATGAAGAAGGGTTAGAAGAGGATAATAAAGATAAAACTGCATCAGAAGGTGAAGTGTTTTCTGAAATTGTCAATAATGAAACTTATGAATTAGCAAAACCAAAGTCAGTTGAGTCTATTGAATTAATCAAAACAGGTAAAAAATTTAATGAGCAGCCGCCTTGGAAACGTATAATCGTATTAGCTGCAGGCGGGATTTTCAATCTTTTAGCTGCTGTTATTTTTTCGATGATTTTTATACTGGCTGTAGGCTTGCCTGAACAACCCATTGTCACACTTTTTTATGAAAATCAAGCTGGCAATGTCTTGGTTTATAGCTATGACGAGCATGGTAATCATCATTATGAAAATGGACAAAGAGCACGCTTAAGAAGCGGTGACAGAATCATAGAAGCAAACGGCAGGCGTATTACTTATTTGGTTACTATTCATGATGCTTTGCAAGGAGCTACTGATGAATTTGTTAATTTTGTAATAGAGAGACCGGGGATAGCTAATCCAATCTCACTTAATTTAAGGCGTACAGTTAGCGAAGACAGTCAAAATGTGACCTTAATGAGAGAAGACGGTACACCTGTGCTTAATGAGGACGGTCAAGCTATTACTGTTGAAAATTATCAGGGATTTGCTTTTAGAATAAGAAACGATAGAAATCAAAGTTTTGGGGCAGCCATTGTTTGGGCTGTGCCATATACTGGGCGTATGACATGGCTTGTTTTGGGTGCGCTAGGACAGCTTGTGACCGGACGTGTACCTATAACTGATGTGACAGGACCCGTAGGTACAGTTACTCAAATGGCAGAGTTATCCATTTTAAATTGGAGAAATATTTTAATTTTGCTGCCATTATTATCTGCAAATTTGGGGATATTCAATTTATTACCTATACCCGCATTAGATGGTTCTAAAATTGTTTTTGCCTCTATTGAATGGATAAGAAAAAAACCTATTAATAAAAAAGTTGAAATGTGGATTCATGTAATCGGAATGTTTTCTTTGTTTGCATTTGTAATTATAGCAGACTTAATCGGAATCTTTGTGCGGTGCGGGTTATAGCATATGGGGAGTCAAAAAACAATTAAACTTGGCAGTAAAAGCATAGGCGGTGATAGCAGTATCTTAGTGCAGTCTATGCTGTCTTGTGATACACTTAATAAAGATGCAGTGTTTTATCAAATTGATGCATTGATTAATGAGGGCTGCGATGTCATTAGATTGGCTATTGAAAATGAAGAAGCTATAAAAACATCAAAAGAATATTTGAATTATTCAAGTGTACCATTAGTTGCTGATGTGCATTTTGATTATAAATTGGCAATTAAATGCAGTGAGATAGGATTTTCAAAAATTAGGGTTAATCCTGGCAATATTTCTAGAGATAAACTTAAAAATATTATAACCTCTTGCAAAGCTAATGGTACTGCAATTAGACTGGGAGTTAACGGAGGCTCTTTAGAAAAAAACTTGATAAAAACATACGGGGTTAATGCAAAATCTTTAGCTATCAGTGCTTTAGAAAATATCAAGATATTTGAATCGCTTGATTTTGAAAACTTAATTGTTTCTATTAAATCCAGCTGCGTTAAAACTACAGTTATGGCAAATAGACTGTTGAGCCAAAGCTGCCCTTATCCACTACATATTGGTATAACTGAAAGCGGGTTTGGTGAAGACGGAATCATGAAATCTGCGATTGGGATTGGGGCAATGCTGCTTGATGGGATTGGTGATACTATTAGAGTGTCTTTGACTGGTGACCCTATAGAAGAAGTAAAGGCAGGAAAAGAGATACTAAAAGCACTTAATTTAATAAATTATGTAGAAGTTGTGTCTTGTCCTACATGTTCTCGCTGTAAATTTGATTTATTGAAAGTGGCAAAAGAGGTTAAGGAATTAACTAAAGGAATTAAAAAGAAAATGAAAATCGCAGTAATGGGATGTGTAGTTAATGGACCCGGCGAGGCTATGGATGCTGATTTAGGAGTAGCAGGAGGAGGTGACGGGATGGCGGTGATATTTAAGAAGGGGAGAATAATTAAAACGGTTGCTTTTGATAAAATAATTGAAACACTAAATGAAGAACTTTTTAGAAAAATTTAATAGAGAAACATTTAATAAATTTGAGCATTTGAGATTATCAAATATCAATATATCTTTGCATGAAAAAAAAGCAGAGTTTTGTTTTGTTGTGCCCGAAAAAGATTATGATTTATCTTTGAGTTTAATTAATGAAATTATTAGCGGAGTAGAAAAGGCTTATACCACTGCATTAAAAATTGATGTAGTTTTAAAAAAGAGTCATTTTGATGACGAGTTTTTCATTAAAGATATTATTAATTTTTTTAATACATATCCTTCATTAAAAAACACTGTAGGCAAGGAGAATATTTGCATTAAAAAATTAGATAGAGTTTATATAGAAATTAGTTTAGTTAAAAGTGCATTTGCATTGTTTGAATCTAGAGAAATTTTAAAGGATTTAAAGGATTTTGTATATTCCAATTATTGTGAAGATATTGAAATTAGTGTCTTAATGTCCAATCAAAAAGAAGATACTTTTGTTATTGAGAGTAATGAATTAATATACGATAATCCTGATTCTGGGCGTTATATTAAGCCTAGTGAGGTTGAAACCTTTTTAGGCAAAAAGATAGACTCACCGCCTATGTATATTGTAGACGCTGTTGAAACAGATAAGCTAGTCACACTAGCAGGTAAAATTATTTCAGTTAGAGAGTTAACTAAAAAAAATAATACTAATCCTAAAAACCACAATAATTTTTTTAAGTTTGAAATTGAGGATAATACTGGCATAATGCCTGCTTTATATTTTCCTACTATTAATCAATATCAAAAAATTGCATCATTGCAAGTGCCAACAGAAGTAATTTTTGAAGGAAACTTAACCTTTGACTCATATTCAAATTCTTTAGTTTTAATGATAAGAAATATCTCACTTTGCACTCTGCCTAAAGATTTTAAAATTAATCGTAAAAAAATAAAAATCCCTTCAAAATATAAAACAATTAAGCCGCTGTCGTTTGTTGATACAGCTCAACAAGAACTTTTTACAATAAATCAGCCCGACCAAACAGCTCTGTATTTATTAGATAAAACATTTGTAATTTTTGATTTAGAGACTACAGGCTTAAATAAAGTTAGTGATAAAATTATAGAGATAGGTGCTGTAAAAATTGAAAACGGAAAAATCATACAAAGTTTTTCTAGTTTTATTAATCCGCAAATTCCTATCCCAGAGCAAGCTAGCAAAATCAATGGAATAACTGATAATGATGTAAAAGATGCTCCTTTAGAAGAAGGAGTCTTTGCAGACTTTTTGCTGTTTAGCCAAAATGCCGTACTAGTAGGGCAAAACGCTGATTATTTTGATTTGCCGTTTTTATCTAGCGCTGCTAAAAAATACAACATCTATTTTGATAACCCTCTTTTAGACACCATGAAATTGGCTCAAAAATATCTTCCTAATTTAAAAAACTATACCTTGTCTACCATAGCTGCTCATTTTAATATCCAAAACGAACAAGCGCATAGAGCGCTAACTGACGCTGTGACCACTGCAAAAGTTTTTATGCAGCTAGCAAAGTTTTTATCTTAAAATGATTGACAAAAATTTATAAATATGTCATAATATAAGCATGAATGATTTTGAATTAGTGCCATTGGCAAGTTATAACATACCAAAGTATCCAACATATGAAGATGCAAAATTAGAACCCAAGTTATTGAAAAAAATTCCGTCTAGATGGAAAAAAAACCTTGCAGCATTAGCTTGCATAGGACTTTTAAGCGTTGGTACTACAACGGCTTTATCTGGTTGTTTTATTTTGAATAGATGTCTAAATAGTTGTTTGGGTAGCTGCACTATACATATGGGCGGATCTGGCATGCCCATATACGTAGTCTATCTGACAGAACAAGAAGCTTTGGATGTTATGCGCAACAAAGCTGAGTATATGGGGTTAGAATTAAATGATACTCCTCCTAATATTTCTGTCACTGCTAGCTGGGATAATAGACAGGTGAATTTAAAGTTATTTAATGAAGATAAAAACATTGCATTTAGTCATGTTGGTGCAAATAATTTTTGGGATTGGGAGATAAATAAAGAACATATTGCAAATGAGGCACAAGAAGCATTTGATGAAAAGGATAGTGACTTAATAGTGAAAGTTTTTCATAGCAATGCTATAAGTTCTAGTAGAAACACTAGAGATGAGGACCATGAATATTTAAAACAACATTTAACCGCTCAAGTTAGGGAGTTTATCGAGTGGCTGCAGGCAGAGGGAATTATTCAATAGGGGTTAAAATAAATCTTAGGTGTCATAAAAGTTTATATTTATAAATTAGGAAATAAAAAAGAGATGCTTACAGGATGATAAAAGCTAAATTCTAATTGTACAATACGCAATCTTCCTAAAAATTAATTTTTGTCATATTAGTAAACATCTTTTTAATTTTCATATACTAACATAGGAGAATTTGATATGAATAATATAGAAGGTTTTGAATTATCTGCTTTAAATAAATACAGCCAGCCTAGATATCCAACATATGATGAAGCAAGGTTAGATCCAACTTTATTAAAAAAATTGCCGTCTAGGTGGAAACAAAATATGGGAGCACTTGCCTGTATCGGACTTTTAGGGATGTCAACTATATTTGGAGGATGTTCTTGTGTTTTAAATAATGAAACTAATCCTTTAAATCCCAAATATCCTGAATATCCTAATGGTCCTGGGTATACCAACGACAATGGTAATGGCTATAAAAATGGTAATGACAACGGCAACGGATATACTAATGGAAATAATAATGGCTATGAAAACGGAAACAACAGCAACCAACCATATTTTGTTATTCCCACTGGCGGCGGATTTCATTTTGGAGGATCTGGCGGACCGCCTGTTTATGTTGTATATTTTACTGAGCAAGAAGCTTTAGAGGTCATTAAAAATAAAGCAGAATATTTGGGGCTTAGTATGCGTGATGTTCCTCCTGATATTTCTGTGGTTGTTAGAGAATGGGATTCACAGTGGGCTCCGCAACATGAGATAAGATTGGATTTATTTAATGAAAAAAATAATATTGCTTTTGCTCATGTTGCTGGGTCAAATTGGTGGTGGAGTGAGGAAATTGCTAGGATTGCACAAGATGCTTTTGATGCAAAAGATGGTGATTTAGCTGTAGGTGTTTTTCATGGTACAACGGAGGGTTTTTTTGAGCAAGAATTGATTTATGATGAGTGGGGTGAATTTTATTCAACAAGGTCTCCTACTATTGAAGAAAGAAAAGAAATTGGTAAAAGACTAAAACAACACTTAACTGCCCAAGTTAGAGAGTTTATTGAGTGGCTGCAGGCAGAGGGGATAATACAATAAAATGAATCTAACACTTCATATTACAAATAAATGCAACCTTGCCTGCGATTATTGCTTTGTTCCGCATGGTGAAATTTCTATGACTAAAGAGATTGCTTTTAAGGCAATTGATATAGCTATGCAAGGGAATAAATCTACGGGTATCCTTTTTTATGGAGGAGAGCCGCTTTTAGAAAGACAATTGATTTATGATGTAGTGGCACATTGTGATAAAGTTACTAAAGAAACTGGACATAAATTCAGCTATAAAATTACTACAAATGGTGTATTGTTAGATGAAGAGTTTTTGCTGTTTTCTAATAAAATTAATATGGCAATAGGTTTGTCATGTGATGGACCAGCTCAGGATGTTTGCAGATTATTCTCTAATAAAAACAAAACATTTGATATATTAAAAACAAAAATTCCTTTATTGTTAAAATATCATCCTTATGCTGTTGGACTTTCTGTATTGCATCCTACCACTGTACATCAAGCAACTGACATTGCCAAGTTTTTAATAGAGCAAGGATTTAAATATATATCTATGAATGTCAATTATAGTCCCAATGCAGGCTGGACAAAAAAGCATTTTGAGGTATTAGAAAAAGAGTATAAAAAGATTGCCAAAATGTATGAAAAATGGACTAATGATGAGCAAAAGATTTATTTTGCACCTTTTGATGCAAAAATTTTATCGCATTTAAAGGGTGAAAAATACCACGCAGATAGAGCTGTTATGAATAGAGAACAACCGTCTATTGCACCTGACGGAACCATTTATTCAATGAGTAAATACATAGATCAAAGAGATTTTGCGATAGGCGATGTTTTTAGCGGCTTTGATGAGATAAAAAGGAAACACTTTGAAAAAGCAGCCAATATTATTCCTGATTCATGCAAAAATTGTGCGCTTAATTTAAGGTGCAACTATATGTATAGCAACTTAGGTTTTGACGGGAATAATTTTTATTCTGACATCTTTCCCACGCAATGTGCACATGAGCAGATGCTGACACCCATAGCAGATAGTTTAGCCCAAAAACTTTATAAAAAACGCAATGCACTATTTATTCACAAACATTATAATGATTTTTATTCTGTTATATCAAAAGCAGAGGATGGTGAAATATAAATTATGAATAAAATTAAACTAACAATTTGGAATGAATCGAGTAACCATAAAAAATCGGCAGAAATTGTCAAGTCAATGTTTCCTAAAGAATATCACGAATTGGTTATAAATATGTTGACTGAAGCCAATAAGATATATCCTAAAGGTATTCACGGGGCAATAGCAGATTTATTTAAAGATGAAGCAGATATTAAAGTAAAAATATCTCTTTTAGATGATGAAACTCAAGGATTGTCTGACAAAATACTAGATGATACTGATGTTTTGATTTGGTGGGGACATTTTTTCCATGATTTTGTGCTAGATGAACATGCAGAAAGGGTGGCTGCACACGTGCAAAAAGGCATGGGGATTATTTTCTTGCATTCAGCGCATCATTCTAAACCTTTTAAACGTTTATTAGGTACAAGCGGGTCACTTAAGTGGCGTGAAAAAAATGAAAAAGAAAGAGTGTGGGTGGCAAGTCCTCGTCATCCTATTGCAGAGGGTTTAGGTGAATATTTTGAATTAGAGCAAGAAGAAATGTACGGAGAACCGTTTGGCATACCAAAACCAGACGATACGATTTTCATTAGTTGGTTTAAAGGCGGCAATGTTTTTAGAAGCGGAGTTACTTTTAATCGTGAATACGGCAAGATTTTTTATTTTCAGCCAGGGCACGAAACAAACAAAAGTTTTTATGATAAGAATATAAAACAGGTTTTAAATAATGCTGTTAGATGGGCAAAGCCTATTAAGAGAATGGATAAATTAGACAGCTCCTATAGTCAAGAGTTTGAAAGTTTAGAATAAATCTAATATAAAGCAAATATTTAGATTCAATATTATTAGACTGTCTGCTAGGTGACAAAGAAATTAAAAATTAATTGCTAGAGATGTTTTATTATCAAGAAACTATTTATTGCTTTGAAAAAATAATTTAGAAAACACTGTTAAATCATTTGCATTAATATTTTTATGATGTTATAATACTTTTGAATTAATAGAGTGAATAGAGTGGGAGTGGCAAAAAAGCCTCTCTCATTTTTCATGAGGTAATGACTTTGATAGATAAAATAAAAAATAAAATAGTTATTCCATTACAAGAACTTGGCTATGAATTGGTGGATATTGAAGTGACTAAAAAATTTGGGCAAGAGAATTTGACTATCTATATTGATAAACCAGAAGGTATTCAGTTAGATGATTGTGAAAAGGCACATCACCTTATTGACCCTATTATTGAAGAAATTGATCCGTTTGATGAAACTTATATACTAAATGTTTCTTCTCCTGGATTAGACAGACACTTTAAAACACAAAGAGATTTTGAAAGAAATTATAATAAAAATATTGAGATTAAGCTGATTTCTCCATTAAAAGGGAAAAAATATATAGAAGGCATATTGATTAATAGGGATGATAAGTTTATAGTATTAAAAACAAAACAAGGTGAAACTAAATTAGAAAATACTAAAATTAATTTTGCAAGACCACTGGTCAAATTTGAATAGGAGTTTAAAATAATAATGATTAATAAAGATTTTTTTGCTGCATTAGATGAATTAGAGCAAAATAAAAGAATCAAAAAAGATATTTTTATCAAAGCACTTGAAACTGCATTGTCAATAGCATATAAAAAACATGCTGGTGAGGCAAAAGCTGTTGAGGTGAGTTTAAATCCAAACAGCAACAAAATTAAAGTTATTGCTTATCAAACTGTTGTTGAAGAAGTTGAAGATAAAGACACGCAAATTAGTTTAGAAGATGCTAGACTAAAAAATAAAAAATATAAAGTAGGAGACTTAGTTTCTGAAGAAATCAATTCAAAAGATTTTGGAAGAATTGCCGCTCAAACAGCAAAACAAGTCATTATGCAAAAATTGCGTGAGGTAGAAGGTGAGCTTGCCTTTAGTGAGTTATCTCAAAAAGAGGATCAGCTTACTACATGTGTGGTACGCCGCATTGAAGGTCGTAATATTTATGTTGAAATTAATAAGCTTGAAGCAACTCTAATGCCGCAAGATCAAGGTCCGTTTGATAGGTTTGCAATTGGTGACAGGATAAAAGTTTATGTTAAAAAGATTAAGCCTGGTCAAAGAGGTCCGCAAATTATTGTGTCAAGATCGGCTCCTGAATTTGTTAAATGCCTGTTTAATTTAGAAGTGCCTGAAATTGCCGCTGGCATTGTTGAAATCAAGCACATTGTTAGAGAAGCAGGATATAGGACAAAAATGGCTGTGCATACAAATGATTCGTCAATAGACCCTGTGGGTGCATGTGTGGGCAATAGAGGCATGAGGGTTAATGCAATTGTGGCTGAACTAGGCGGGGAAAAAATTGATATTATACCATGGAGTGAAGATAGTTTAGAGTTTATTGCTAGGGCTTTGTCTCCTGCAAAAGTATTAATGGTTGAAGCGGACGATGATGAGAAGGCAGCAAGGGTTGCAGTTGATGATAGCATGTTGTCGCTTGCGATTGGCAGGGACGGTCAAAATGCAAGGCTGGCAGCAAGGCTTACAGGTTGGAAAATTGATGTAAAACCTTCATCACATTTTAATTCTAAAGATAATAATAGTGCAGATGAAACTGAAGATAAGACTGAAATTGCAAATGAATTTGAATTAGATGAATCATTAGATACTATTGATATATCAATAGAAGATATGGGTGATTTGGAGTAAATATTTAATGATTGAAAGGATGTGCATTTGTTGTAGAGTAAAATCAAATAAGCATATATTAAAGAGAGTTGCTAAAAATAAAAATGGAATTATTCAAGTGGATAAAACGCATAAATTAGAAGGAAGGGGTGCCTATATTTGTTCTTTAGAATGTTTAAAAAAGTGCATTAAGACAAAACAACTTAATAGAGCATTTAAAATGCAAGTGTCTGATGAGGTTTATAAGGAGCTTGAGTCAGCGTGGCAAAAATAGAAACACTAATAGGCTTTGCAGTCAAAGCACAAAAAATAATATATGGTGCAGATCGTATTTTCAACAATAAAAATGCTAAGCTAATAGTGATTTGCAAATCTTTAGCGGATAATTCTAAGAAAAAAATATTTGATAAAGTACTACCAACTCAAAAGATTATTGAGTCAAAAAATTTATTGGAAAATATCGTTTTTAAAACAAATTGTAAAGTAATTGCCATAACTGATATAAATTTCATTAAAGCAATTTTAGAAAATTTTAATGAAAATTACACATTATTAAATTAGAAAACATAAATTAAAGCAACAACTTTTGGAGGATAAAACTTGTCTAAAGCGCAGCAAGAAACTGCAAAAAAAGATGGAACAAGCTTAGAGAATATTAAGCTATTAAATTCCATGCTATCAAAAGATGGATCGGTATCAACCGTTCTCACTGAAATTAAAGCACTAAAACGCAAAACTGGTGACATATTAGCTGCAAAAAAAGAGATTTTATACTCTAAAAATGCAGAAGTTTTAGTAAAGACAAAAACTGATATCCCACTTCCGTCTAATCCGCCCATAGAGAAAAAAGTGGGCAGTATTTTACCCATTATCCCCAAGATTCCTGCTCAACAAAATGTACAGCCGTCAACTGAAAAGAAAACTATTGCTGCTATAATAGAGCCAAGTCCTAAGACAGCAGAAAAACCTATAGCAGTACCTTCAAAACCTGTAATGCCTAAAGTTGAAGCTAATAATTCAGAGCCTAAACCAGAAGAAAAACCTGCACAAAAATATGTCCCAAGCTATATAAGAGGAATAGCTCCTCCGCCAAAACCTCCTATACAACAATCATTGAATAGGGGCAATTTTCCGTTTCCTAGAAGTGGTGATTCTCGTTCGTCAAGACCTCCTCATGCTCATCAAGGTGCAAGACCGCCATATCAAGGCAAGCCAGGCACACCACAGGGTGCAAGACCACCCGCAAGACCTCATGCGGCAGGCGGACCAAATCAATGGCAGCGACCTTTTGGAGGGCTTCCAGGAAAACCGCCATCGTCTACAAATCCTTCACTTAGAGGAATTGCAAAAACTGCTCCGCCGCCTATCGCTCAAAAAACAAGACTGCCTGAAAAGAAAAAAGAATATCGTCCTGATGATAGAAAAACTCCACACAACAAACGCACTCTTATTCGCAAAGGCTATATAATTGAAAACACTGAAGAAGGGCGCATGGGCAGCCGTAAGCTGAAAACTAAAAAGAATGCTGACCACATTGCACATATTTCTAAGGCAGTAGAAAAAGCTATTATAACAACTGAGAATTTAACTGTCAAAATTTTATCAGAAAAAATCGGAAAAACTGCTCAAGAGATAATCAAGCAATTGATGCTTTTAGGTATCATGACAACTATAAATTCTGTCGTTGATTTTGAAACGATGGAACTTGTGGCAAACGAATTAGGTATTGAATTAGAACTTAAATTAGAACAGACTAAAGAGTCACTTTTAGAAGTTCAGCATGAAGAAGTTGATGATGAAAAAGATTTAATCAAACGTCCTCCTGTTATTGCAGTTATGGGTCACGTTGACCATGGTAAAACATCATTACTTGATGCTATCAGAAAAACTAATGTAATTTTAGGTGAGGCTGGTGGGATTACACAACATATTGGCGCATATTCAGTTATGAGCGGAAATGAAAAAATCACTTTCTTAGATACTCCAGGTCATGAGGCTTTTACTTCACTTAGAGCCAGAGGCGCTAGAGTGACAGATATTGCTGTTTTAGTTGTGGCAGCAGATGACGGAGTAATGCCGCAAACAATTGAAGCAATTGACCATGCTAAAGCAGCAAATGTCCCTATTCTAGTAGCTATTAATAAGATGGATAAACCAGGGGCAAACATTGATAAAATTAAGCAAGAGCTATCTGTTCATAATTTGGTGTCTGAAGAATGGGGCGGAGATACTATAATGGTTCCTATTTCTGCTAAAAAAGGTGAAGGCATTGATAAGTTATTAGAGATGATACTATTCTTGGCAGAATATAATAATTATAGAGCAAATCCTAAACGAAACGCTAAGGGGCTCATTATTGAAGCTAAGTTGGATAAAGGTAAGGGACCTATTGCAAATATTATTGTACAAAATGGTACTCTTAAGACAGGCAATTTTGTAGTCTCAGGTATGACTTTTGGCAGAGTGCGTGCAATGGTGGATGAAAGAGGTAAAAATATTAAAGAAGCACCGCCTTCTACCCCTGTGTCAATTTTAGGATTTTCGGATGTGCCTGGGGCAGGTGATGGAATTTTTGTGGTGGATGATGAGAAGATGGCAAAACAGGTAATTGAAGAAAGAATTGTCAAAATGAGAAACGAGCAAGCTAATATGGGTAGAAAAGCATCATTAGATGAATTAATGGATAAGGTCAAAGAAGGCTTGCTAAAAGAATTAAATATTATTATTAAAGCAGATGTGCAAGGGTCAACTGATGCATTGAAATTATCTCTTTCTAGATTATCTAATCCTGAAGTTAAGGTTAGAGTTATTCATGCAGGAGTAGGTGCAATCAGCCAATCAGATATTATGCTTGCTGGAGTTTCTAATGCTCTTATTATTGGATTTAATATTAAACCTGATGCTGACTGCAAAAAACTTGCAGAAAAAGAAGGTATAGAAATTAGGGCTTATAATATTATTTATGAAGCAATTGATGATGTAGAAAGAGCTATTAAAGGCATGATTGCACCTAAATATAAAGAGGTGATTGAAGGCAGAGCACAAGTTCGCAATGTGTTTAAAATTACAGGTTCAGGTGCGATAGCGGGGTCATATGTCTTAAATGGTAAAATTATAAGAGGACATAAAGCCAGAATTTATAGAGCAGGTGAATTGGTGCATGAAGGTGTAATAAATGGTTTAAAGCGCTTTAAAGAGGATGTTAAGGAAATATCAAATAACTTTGAATGCGGTATAAGCGTCAGTGATTATACAGTAATTAAAGTTGATGATGAGATAGAGTGCTATACAATGGAAATTATACCAACATAAAGGAGAATTGAAAATAATGAGCATAAGGCTGCAAAGAGTAGGTTCTGAGATGCAAAAAAATATTTCAGAGATTATTAGAACAAAGCTGCAAGATCCTAGAATTGATGGTTTTGTAAGTATATTAAGCGTAGAGGTAGCAAAAGATTTAAAAACTGCTAAAGTGACCGTTTCTATTTCTTCTGAAAATGATGATGCAGTTATTGATGCTATCAGATCAAGTGCTGGTTTTATTAAAAGAGAGCTATCTCAAATAATGCGTGATATGCGCACAACTCCTGATTTAAATTTTATTTTAGATAAGTCACTTAAGTACAGTGAAAGGATTAATCAAATTTTAGAGGGAATTAAAGCGGATAGTGAAAACTAGTTCTATAAAAGAAATCCTTAATTCTTCAAAAAGTGTACTTATTGTTGGACATATCCGTCCCGACGGCGACTGCCTTGGGGCGGGTTTGGCGCTTTATTTTGCATGCAAAAATCTTGGTGTACCATGTGATTTTGTTTGTGATACTGACCCATTGCCAAAGCAATATTCTTTTATGAATGGTTTTTCATATGTGAATATGATTACACAAAAAGATTATGATACTGTCATTGCAGTAGACTGCGGTTCATCTGATAGATTGGGTAAGTACTTGAATATATTAAAAAAAGCAAAACAAAGCGTTAATATTGATCATCATCCTTCTAATGATAATTTCGCAAAAATCAATATCGTTGATAAAACTGCTGCTGCAGCGTGTGAGATTGTATCTAAAATGCTTATTGATGATAAACTTGTTGATAAGCAAATAGCAGAAAATTTGCTAGTAGGATTATCTACTGATACTGGACATTTTATTCATTCTAATGTGAAAGCAGAAATTTTTGAATTGGTTGCAAAGCTATTATCTTTTGGAGTGGATTATCAAAATGTGATAAGCGGCTTATATAAATCATATTCAAAAAATCAAAATCTATTATTAGGCAGAGTAATAAATTCTGCAAGATATTTTGAAAATGACAAGATTGGATTGATGATGATTAATCAAGAAGATTTAGATGCATGTGAGTGTGGAATTTTTGATACAGAAGGATTAATTGGATATTTGATGCGATTAGGCAGTATAGAGGTAGCAGCATGTATTTGTGAATGCGGAAAAGATAAATACAAAGTGGGTTTTAGATCAAAGAGCTTTGATGTTGGTGCTGCAGCGGCAGTTTTTGGCGGCGGAGGACATAAACATGCGGCAGGGTGCATGGTTTTTGGTAAAAAAGAAGATGTAATTGATAAAGTTAAAAAATCATTAATGGATTGTTTTTAAAAATGGATGGAATATTAAACATAAACAAACCAAGCGGGATAACTAGTACTGCTGTAGTATCCAAAGTTAAATGGATTTTGCAAACCAAAACAGTTGGACATATGGGCACATTAGATCCTCAAGGCGAGGGTGTGCTGTTAATTGGTGTAGGCAAGGGAACAAAATTATTTGATTATTTATTAAAAAAAGATAAAGTGTATGAAGCTAATTTTGAATTTGGATATGAAACTGACACTCTTGATAAGGATGGTAAAGTAGTTAAAACTTGCGAAAAAATTCCATCATTAGATGAATTGAATTTTAATATTAAATCATTATTAGGAAAAATTCAACAATTGCCTCCAAATTATAGCGCAAAAAATATTAATGGTGAAAGGGCATATAAACTAGCCAGAGAAGGTAAAGAAGTAATTTTAAAACCATCAGAGATAGAAATATTTGATATAAAAATTATTCAAATTAACAAGTCTACTTTTAAATTTATTATACATTCTTCATCAGGCACATATATCAGAAGTATTTGTCGTGATATCGCTTATTTGTGTAATTCTCTTGCCACTATGACTTCTATTATACGATTAAGGTCAGGTAAATATCTAATTGAAAATTCTATTAATTTAGATGAATTAGTTCAAATAAAGGAAAATGCGATAGAAAGCTTGGATAAAGCTTTATCAAAATTGCATCGCTATGATTTGCGTCCTAATCACAAAAAACAGCTTGATAATGGTATGACAATGCATATTTCTGCTCTAAATGACACTCCTAAAACTGAAAAATTTCTTATTTATTGCGACAATATTTTATATGGAATCGCTATTCAAAAAGATAATTATTTTAAACTAAAAACATATCTTAAATCATGAAAGAACTTATTTCTATTACAAAACCAATTGCACTTGCCTTAGGATACTTTGACAGTATACATTTTGCACACAGAAAAATAATTTCATCTGTTGTAGAATTTTCTAGAATCAATAACTATAAAAGTGCAGTCTTGACCTTTTCAAACAATCTACCCGATAAATCATCACCTATTTATGCTTTTTCTGATAGAAAAAATTTACTTTCTGAATTAGAAGTTGATTATCTTATTCCTTACCGTTTTGATGAAAACTTTAAAAGCATGTCACCTTTAGCATTTTTACAAATGCTTTTTTCAACATTTGATATTAAATATATTGCCTGTGGTTTTGATTATAGATTTGGTTTAAATGGTGAAGGAGACGGAGAATTCTTAAAAGAATTTGCCAAAAATCGTGGTGCAAGCGTAAAAATCTTTAATCCAATAAAAGTTGATGGACAAATAGTATCAACTACTTTAATTAAAGAATCATTATTAAAAGGTGATATTAAATTGGCTAATAACTTATTAGTTAATCCATATTTTATTGAAGGAAGAGTGACTAGGGGTAAAGGGCGAGGAGCAGCACTAGGGTATCCTACTGCAAATATAAAGCCAGCGGATAAATTTTTGCCTTCATTTGGGGTATATAAATCTAGAGTGACAATTGACGGAAAAGTTTATCCGTCGCTTACCAGCATTGGTAATAAACCTACTTTTTCTGACAATTTAACTACTGTTGAATCCTTTATTGACGGCAATGTATTTAATCTATATTCAAAAACAATAAAGATTGAATTATTATCATATATAAGAGAACTAAAAAAGTTTGATAGTGCGGCTGGATTAAAAGAGCAAATTAAAAAGGATATTTCTAAAAATATCAAATAAAATGAATTTGAGAAAAATTATTTCCCTTTTCTTTTATTTTTTGGTTTTTGCAATTATTTTTACATTATTTGTGTTGAATTTAAAGCTTTTATTCTCGCATAAAAGGCAAAAAACTGTCAGTGAGCTGTTTTTTAAATAAAAATATTTATGATAAAATTAATCACTTCAAAATTAAATGGTCTTTGCCCAGGAGTAAAAAATGCAGTTTCATTGGCTAAAAAAAATGCTGATGGCGGCAATACATACTGCCTTGGCGCAATCTCTCATAATGAACACATTATAGAATCCTTAACAAAAAATGGAATCCAGTTTATTGATACAATTGACCAAATAATTGATACCCCAAATACTAAAGTCATAATTCGTTCGCATGGTACAACTAAAAAAATCCATCAAGACTTAAAAGCAAAAAATTTTCAAATAATTGATGCTACATGTTCAAAAGTTGCTTCTGTTCATAAAATTGTCAGTGAATTTGATGCAAAAGACTATCAAATTATCATTTTAGGTGATAAAGATCATCCAGAAGTAATAGGGACAGCAGGACATTGCACTCATCCGATTATAATTTCTAGCTTAGATGACATTGACAACCAAATTTGTATCTTGAAATTACTTAAAAAAGCATGCATAGTGTCTCAAACTACATTTTTAAAACAAAAAGCTGCAGAATTTATAGAAAAAATTAAAAAAATTCATATAAAAACGCTTGAAGTTTTTGACACAATTTGTTATACTACTGCAGTAAGTCAGTTTTTAGCTGAAAAAGTAGCTGAAAAAAGTGATTTAACAATAGTTGTTGGTTCAAAATTTAGCTCCAACACTAACAAACTTTTTGTTGTAGCCTCAAATATTTGTCCCTCATTTTTAGTTTCTGATATTAGTGAGATGCAAAAAATTGCAGTCTATGCAAAAGATAAGGCAAGTCCTGCTAAACTCTTAAATATAGGATTGTTAGCAGGCGCATCGACTCCAAAGGAGTTGATTACGGAGGTTATTAACTACATGAGTAAAAACATCGGGCAAGTCAAAGTTTCAGAAGAGCTTTCTAAAGGTGTTGAAGAATCCCTAACTAGCTATCGTGAAGGTAGACGTGTCAAAGGCACAGTAATTTTGGCTGATGAAACAGGTGTCCGCTTAAATTTCGGCGGGAAAAATGACGGTATTATCCATGCTGAAGAAATGGGCATAGATATTGAGTATAATCCTGAAAACTATCCTGTTGGTCTTGAAATTGAAGCTATTATTACTGGCAAAAAAGATAGTGACACGCAATGCATCCCTTTATCAAAACGCAAACTTGACTTGATTAAAGAAGGCGATAAAGTGGTGGAAACTATTAGAGAGGGGCAAGCGTTTGAGATTCTATGTCAAGGTGTGGCAGCAAAAGATAGCGGTTTAGTAGGAAAATTAGGCAACTACAGTGTTTTTGTTCCTAAATCACAGATTTTAGAGAGGGGTTTCCCTAAGGATTTAAAAAGCTTTGTCAAAAAGAAAATGCGTTTGACTGCTTTAGAAATAGATGATGACAAGCAGAAGATTGTTGCAAGTCAAAAAAAGATTTTATCTGAAGAAAGGGCAGAAAAAGAAAGTATATTTTGGATGCATGTTAAAGAGGGTGTTATTATTAATGGTACTGTTAAACGAATCACTAAATTTGGTGCGTTTGTATCAGTTGATGGTTTTGATTGTCTTGTTCATATTACTGATGTGTCTTGGAAAAGAATCAAAGATGCGTCTGAAGTATTAGAAATTGAAAAAGCTTATGATTTTGTGGTTTTGAGTACAGACAAAGAAAAGGGCAGAGTTGCCTTAGGCTATAAACAATTACAGCCGCACCCTCAATCTGTTGCATTGGCAAAACATCCAGTCGGCAGCATTTCTAAAGGTAAAGTTGTTAGTTTGGTTCCGTTTGGAGCATTTGTACAAATTGAACCTGGTTTAGAAGGTTTAGTGCATGTATCTGAAGCTGCACATGATTTTGTTAAAGATATCCATCAAGTTGTTAAAGTAGGTGATGAAGTTGATGTAATGGTTCTTGCTATTGATGAGGCATCTAGAAAAATTACTTTAAGTATGAAAGCATGTTTGCCTGAATCAGGTGAAGAAATAACCGACAACGCATCAGATAAAAAACCTAGAGAGAAAAAAGCTGGTACAGCTCAAAATGATAAGCAAGAATGGAGTGAAGATAACTCAAATAATCCATTTGCAAATCTATTGAAAAATGTGGATGTTGATAAATAATATTTAATTGATTTAAACCCGCTTTTATATATTAGAGCGGGTTTTTTGTATAATTTTTTACAAAAAATAAAGATTCTGATATTTTCTTGATACCATGATTATTAGTTTTAATTAGACTTGTTGTCTCTTTAATTAGGATTTCTATAAAACCAAGCAAGTGCATAAATATCAAAAGACAATACGCAAGGAGGGTATAAAATCATTTGACGATAATAGTAAAAATGAAGTACAATTGTAAGGTATGAAAAAGCTAACAACAATTTTTTTATTATTAGTACTTAGTGTTTCGGTTTTTGCATTCGTTGGGTGCGGAGATGGAAGAAATTACAGTGGTACTTTTGTTCTAACTTATATAAATTGGACGGGAGAAATTTCCAATCGTGATGAAATTGCTATGGAAGAGTTTACACTTGTTTTAACTCAAAATCAATTCACGCAAAATGGAAGAATTGATGCGATGAGGACGCAACAAGGAATAACACTTTTAACTAGCACGCAAACATTTACTTACTCATTTGAAACTTATGTTCCTGAGGAGTGGAGCGAAACATCTCAAAGAAGAATTAGGTTAGATGGTGTGCCCTCAACTTTTATAATGCTCAGCAGCTTTAACAGGATAATGCAAGAATTTATTTTTGATGATGATAATTCATTGCAACTTATTTTTTACAGAGAGGAATAACTGAACTAAATATTCAATCAAGCAAAGCAACTTTTGAAAAGAATCGCTTTATGGTCATCACTTTTATAGATATCTAAGAAGGATTCCCTAGCAAATAAAAATAACAAAATGCGAGGCAACTAAATTTGCCCCGCATTTTATTGTTTAAACTTTAATTTCTTCTTGATATTTTTCTAAATCTTTTGCATTTTTAAGTAACGAATCAATACAGTTTTTAATAAATTCTTCTGTTTGTTGTGCCGCTCTTCCAATATAGTTTTTAGGAGATATAAAATTATCTAAATTATCTTTAATTTTAATAAACACCTCATCACCTTTAATCCTGGCAATCAAATCATTGTTTTTGCCATCTTTAACAGCTTTAATGCTCTCCATAGAGTGTACTCTGATTCTTTCATGCAGCTCTTGCCTGTCTCCGCCTAATTTCACACATTCCATTAAAATATCTTCTGTCACCATAAATGGAAGTTGCTCTAAAATATCTTTTTCAATAACTTTTTCATTTATACTCATTCCGTCTGCAATATTTATATATAAATTCAAAATTGCATCCACTGCTAAAAAGCTTTGAGGCAGTACAATACGCCTATTAGCACTATCATCAAGTGTCCTTTCAAACCATTGATTAGCAGCAGTTTCAGCCGCATTGATAGGTAAACTCATTATAAATCTAGCCAGGCTGCAAATCCTCTCACTTCGCATAGGATTTCTTTTATATGCCATTGCACTTGATCCAATTTGACTTTTTTCAAATGGCTCATCCATCTCGCCTTTATGCATAAGCAATCTCATATCCGCTCCAAATTTATGTGCACTTTGCGCTAAACCAGATAATGCACTCAAAATTAAGTAATCGAATTTTCTAGGATAAGTTTGACCTGTCACATCAAAAAACTTTTCCACATCCATTTTTTTGCATACTAGTTTTTCTAGTTTTTTTACTTTTTCTTCATTGCCGCCAAATAAACTCATAAAGCTGCCTTGCGTTCCAGTTGCCCCCTTAACTCCACGCAATTTATAATTATCTAATAATCCTTTAATAACCTCATAATCCATAGTCAAATCCTGCATCCAAAGTGTTGCTCTTTTGCCTACGGTGGTTAATTGTGCTGCTTGAAAATGAGTAAAACCTAAACAAGGTAGATTTTTATGCTTTAATGCAAAATTCTTTAATTTTGAAAGTAATAATAAAAGTTTATCTAAAACCAATTCTAATGCACTTTTATAAATTAATAAATCGGCATTGTCAGTAACAAAACAACTTGTTGCACCTAAATGAATTATCGGAGCAGATAGTGGAGCAACAGCACCAAAACCATGCACATGCGCCATTACATCGTGTCTTACTTCTTTCTCTTTTTTTGCAATAGCCTCAAAATTGATATTTTCTATATTGTCTTGCATTTGTTTTAATTGCTTGTCCGATATATCAAGTCCTAATTCTTTTTGACTTTGTGCTAATGCTAACCATAATTTTCGCCACAATACAGTCCTATTCTTTGCACCAAAAAATCCTAACATCTGTTTTGATGAATACCTAGTTTCTAATGGATTTATATAAGTTTCACTCATTTTTTTCTCCTTTGTCATTAATATAGTTTAATGCATTTTCATAAAAAATAGCATTCAATATTTTTTCTGATAATCCCATTTTAATAAGATGATTTTTAAATTTTTCTAATTTTTTATAGCTATTAATGGCTAGATTATCCGCTCCAAAAAAATCTGTACCTAAACTTAAAAATTTATAAGAAAACTTACCTAAAAAATATTCAATTTGTCTTAATACATCGTATTCATTAGCATTTTGTTTTCCCATAAAATCACTTACCAATGTTAAACCAATAATACCATTAGCATTTATTATAACCCTAATTTGATTGTCAGTCAAGTTTCTTTTATGCTTAAATACACCATTAAAGCAAGTATGTGAACAAATTAATGAAATTTTTTTTAAATCAGCAAGATATTCTATAGCATCATAAAAACTTTTTTCATTTAAATGTGCTGTATCTAAACTGATTTCATTGCTAACTAAATACTTAATTACATCTTTTCCCAATTTAGTTAAATTTGCATCGCTATATGTTCCACCTGCTAGGTTATTTTCATTATTCCAAGTTAAAGATGCGTATATAGGGTTAAATTCTTTTATTATATTAATATTTTCTCTATTTATAAACCATAAATCTTCTATAGCTTTATACTTAACTTTATGTTTAATTTTATCTAAAAAAACTATTGGATTTATCAATTCACTTGCCCAAACAGCACAAATTACAACATTTTTTTTATCAAAAAATGAATTTTTTTTAATTAATACATCGTTATGTAAATCTACAATCATACTTATATATATGCGATGAATTTTAAACCCGCAAATAATTTTGTAAAAAATTTCAAATAATTAATATATGTTATATATAATTTGCAGTCTCATACTTTTTTTGTTTGTTTTGTATTTACCTATTAAAATTAAGGTGAAAGGTTTTGTAGATTTTGATAAGCAAAAAAGCGGAGTACTAGCAAAAATATTTGGAATAAAGGTATTTAGATTAGAAGGTGCAATAAATGAAAATGAACAAGGCTTGATTGTGTTTAATAGAACATCTAAAAAGAAATACAAATATAAGGCAAATAAAAAGGGACTCAAAGGGATAATTGCTGGATTTAAAAGATTAGATTTAAGTATAATTAAAAATCTCAATATACGGCGCATTAGTTTTGAATTAAAGTATGGATCAAATGAAGCAGCAAAAACAGTTTATATATTATCATTTATAAGAATAATTTTTTATTCTATTTTTTCTTTTTTTGTATCAAAACAAAAAATTGACTTGCATGAAAAAATTATTCCAGACTTTGATAATAAATCATTTTCATTAAGAGTATATGGGATATTTAGCTTATCTATTGGGGATATTATTTATGGGTTTTGTGTATGGATTTTTAAAAGAAAAATGAGAAAAAAGCGGTTTGTTTTAAAAAGAAAACCAGCACTTAATAAACGCTATATTATAAGGAGAAAAGCCAGATGAGAATAGATAATGATAATCATCCAATAGAACGTATTATGGATAATGCTATGTCTAGAATCAAATCTTTTGCACAAGGTGACACGATTTTAGGTGCGCCTGTACTTACGCATGACGGGGCAACAATTATCCCTGTTAGCAAAGTTAGCATGGGATTTTTAACAGGCGGCGGAGAGTATGGAATGTATAACAGCAGCAATTATTCTAATTTCCCTTTTGCAGGAGGAAGCGGCGGCGGAATAAATGTGACACCTGTGGCATTTTTAGTCAGCGATGGTAAATGCGTTAAATTAATCGGAATGGATGATAAAAATGCATTTGAGAAAATTTTGGATACTATTCCTGATGTATTGGACAGTTTGTTTCAAGACAAGAGAAAGGGGAAAAGAAAAAAATGAAAAAATTATTTTTAGGGTCTATTGCCAGTATATTAGGGTTTATTGCTGTATTTTCTGGTTTCTTCATTCATAATAATATAAGCGAAGCTAAAGCTTTAGGCGGAGCCGCTATGATAACAATTGAAGCATCTAGTGGTAGAATTTTATATGGACACAATTATCATATCAAAAGACCTATGGCATCTGTCACTAAGATTCTGACTGCTATTGCAGTCATAGACAATACAAATGATTTAAATAAAAAAATATCAGTCCCTAAAGAAGCAGTTGGTATTGAGGGTTCTTCAATTTATTTAGCCGCTAATGAACAAATTTCTATTTTGGATTTATTATATGGTCTTATGCTGCAGTCTGGCAACGACTGTGCGGTAGCATTAGCTTTGGTTACATCGGGCTCTATTGAAAAATTTTCTATACTTATGAATGAAACAGCCTTAAAAGCAGGTGCAAAAAACTCTAATTTTGTAAACCCGCATGGATTGCATCATGATAATCATTATACTACTGCATATGACCTTGCTATGATAACTGCATATGCTATGCAAAATGAAACTTTTAAGCAAATTTCTAGCACAAGAAAACAAGTAATAGAACGCACTAGAGAAAATGGAATAACTCATATTCAAAATAAAAACCGTCTTTTGGCGTCATTTGAAGGTGCTGACGGCGTTAAAACTGGTTTTACTAAAAGAGCAGGACGTACATTGGTTGCATCTGCTACAAGAGAAGAAATGCAGATAATTGCAGTTGTACTAAATTGTGGTCCTATGTTTGAAGACTGTGCAACACTTATGAATAGAGCGTTTGCAGAATTTACTATGCAAAAAATAGCTTGCAAGTATCAAAAAATAGCTGATGTTTCTATTCAAAATAGTCGCAAAAAAACTGTTGCTGCCGGTGTTTTAGAAGATTTTTATTATCCTTTAAAAAACGATGAACAAATAAAAATCACTGTTAATCCTATCAATAATTTGGCTGGTCCATTAAAAAAAGGCGGTGAGGCAGGAAAAATTTCATTTATGCTTAATAATCAATTGCTATTTGAAACAAACTTGTATACAATAGAAGATGCTCCTGCATTTAGTATAAAGGATTATCTTAAAAAGATTTTGACTGACTGGTAAATGCAAAATTTAATAAGCAAAGAATTTTTTATAAATGAGAATAAATAAATATCTTGCCTCATGCGGAATATCATCTAGACGAAAGTCAGAAGAACTGGTTGTATCCGGCAAAGTTAAAATCAATGGCAGAATTATCAAAGATTTAAGCTATTTGGTTAAAAAAACAGATTTGGTCACTGTAGACAATAAAAAAGTTTTTCTAAATGAAAAACACGTTTATCTTATGCTTAATAAACCAAAAGGTTTTGTGTCTACAACCAATGATGATTTAGGAAGAAAGACTGTTTTAGACCTTGCCCCAGCATTTAGGGATACAAGGCTTTTTCCTATTGGAAGGCTTGATTATGAAACAGAAGGATTGTTGTTATTGACTACTGATGGAGATTTAGCAAATAAATTAATGCATCCTTCTCACCAAATTTCTAAAACCTATGTTGCTAAGATTGAAGGAGAGATAACCGAAGAAGAAATAAAAAAATTAGAGAGCGGAATAGTTATTGACGGAATAAAAACTAAAAAATCAAAGATTAGACTTGCTGGCTTTGATACAGAAAAAAAGATTTCTAGACTTGAAGTGATTATATCAGAAGGCAGAAACAGACAAGTAAGAAAAATGTTTGATGCACTAAACAAAGAGGTGATTTTTTTAAAAAGAACTGCTATTGGCAGTTTGCAGTTAGGTGGTGTAACTAGAGGAACATATAGAGAACTTAATGCAAAAGAGATAGCTTCCTTAAAAAAATAACATAAGTGTTATTTTGAGCAAATCAAAGTATTGTACTTTAACAATAAAAATTACTTGCGATTTAATTTTCAACATGATATAATTTATTTTATGAGGATATTAATCACAAATGATGATGGAATTGGTGCTCCTGGGATAAGGGCATTAGCAAATATTTTTAAAGATAGACATGATATAATTGTGGTTGCTCCTAGTGAAGAGCGTAGTGCAGCCTCACACGGAATAATCTCTATGAGGGGATTATCTTATAAAAGAGAAATACAATATGATTATGAGGCTTATTCGGTTTCAGGTTTTCCTGCAGATTGTGTTAAACTTGCTATATTACATATAATGGAAGAAAAAAAGCCAGATTTAGTATTGTCTGGTATTAATAGAGGCAAAAATTTAGGGACAGACGTAATGTACAGCGGGACAGTTTCAGCAGCATTTGAAGCTATTTATATGGGGGTACCAGGGATTGCGATAAGCGCCTCATATAATTCTAATAATACCCAATATGAAGAAGTGGCAAAATTTATTTTAAATAATTTAACAAAATTTTTAAAATTAAACTTGCCAAAAACCAATGTTCTTAACATTAACTATCCAACAAAAACAAAAATTATCGGGTCAAAAGTGGTTCAGCTAGGGCGGCATTTATATGGCGACAAATATTTTAAGCATGGTGAAGGGTATATATTAGATGGCAAATCTTTACCTCCAGAAAAACAAGATGTTGGACATGACTTATATTGGTACAATCAAGGCTATATTACTTTGACACCTATTCAAAATGATAGAAATGATTATAAAACATTAGAGAGGATTAAAAACGAATGGAAAGATTAATAGCAATCAGAGGAGCGACTACAATTGAAGTAGATACTAAAGAAGAGATTGAAAAATGCAGCATAGAGCTATTTAATGAAATTATATTAAAAAATAATATTGATGAAAATGATATTGTTTCCATACAAATAACTACTACTCAAGATATTGTTTCATATTATCCAGCTACTGCATTGAGATTAAATGGGTGTAAAGCACCATTATTTAGCAGCCTAGAGCCGCCTATTAAAGAAACAATGAATAAATGTATAAGATTTTTGATACTTTCTTATTCAGCGTTTAAAGCAAATCATATATATCTAAAAAATGCAATTAATTTAAAAGGAGATACTAAATGAAAATAGCAGTTGACGGGGCATCTGCAACAGGCAAAAGCACTGTGTGCGGGGTATTATCAAAAGAATTAAACATTTTACATCTTGACACAGGTGCAATGTATAGAATTGCAGCATTAAAAGCTGATAGAATGGGGATAGAATTAAATTTTGATAATGTTGGAAAACTTTTAAAAGATTTGGATATTGATATTAAATATATTGATGGTACGCAAAAAGAATTTTTGGATGGAGCATGCGTGTCTAATGAGATTAGACAGCATCATATTTCTAAACTGGCATCAGATATATCTGCATTTAGTCCTGTTAGGATTTTCATGATGGAATTACAAAGAAAAATTGCTTCTAAAATATCTTGCATTATGGATGGAAGAGATATAGGCACTTATGTTTTGCCAAATGCGGATTACAAATTTTTTTTGACAGCAGAACTAGATTGCAGAGCAAACAGAAGGTATAAAGAGCTTTTGTCAAGAGGGCAAGATGCTGATTTTGAAAAGGTTAGAGAAGATATAAAAGTGCGTGATTTTAATGATACAAACAGAGAAATTGCTCCATTAAAAAAAGCTGACAATGCAATTGAAATTGATTCAACAAGTTTAACTGTTGATCAAGTTGTTGCATTAATGCTTAAAGAGATTAAAAGATAATCATGAAAATATTTTTATTGAAAGTGTTTAGAACAATAGTTGCTTTGATAATTTTTATCCCGTTTAGATTACTTTTTCCTGTTAAAGTTATCGGAAAAGGAAATCTGCCCAAAAGACAAAATTATCTAACTATGTCAAATCATTTGCATTGGTTTGATATTTTATCGCTGTGGGTTTATCTTCCTAGGTTTAAATTCTTTCTTGCAAAAAAAGAATTAGGCGCTAAAAGATTTAATAGATTTATATTAAAATTGATGGGTGCAGTTTTTATTGATAGGCACAAACCAGATATCAAAGGAATAAAAAATGCCGTAGCCGCATTAAAAAAGGCTCCTATGACACTTTTTCCTGAAGGTACTAGAAATAAAGACGATAATTCTTTGCAGGCAGTTAAAGGCGGAGCTGCAATGATTGCGGCTAAGGCTGATGTCCCGTTAGTGTCACTTATTATAGACCACAAACAGCGCATTTTCAGAAAAAACTATTTTTATATTACACCTTATATCTATTTGCCATACACTAGCAAGGATAGATTTGATTCAAACGCCTTAAGAGAGTGTACTGAGATTATTACTGAAGAAATGACTTATGCTAGAGAATTTATGGATATTATACAAGGTTTTAATAAAAAAGAGTTTAAACAATTAAAAAAAGAAGAAAAAGCAGCAAGGAAGATAAAATGAATAAAGAACAAAATTTTAGGATAGGACCAAGCGGAAATAGTTTATCTTTTTATGCTGCCGGATATAAAAATACTTTTCAAGCACCTAAATATTTAGCGAATTTTGGGCTTAATGCTTATGAGTATTCTTTTGGGCGCGGAATCAATATGACAGATGAAATGGCTGCAAAAATTAGGATATCTTTTAATGAGGCAGATATTCAGTTATCAGTGCATGCACCCTATTATACTAATTTTGCAAGTAAAGATGCTGAAAAAATTGAAAAAACCTTTGGTTATGTGCTAGAAAGCATTAGGATTGCTAATAAGATGGGTGCAAAAAGAATAGTGATTCATCCAGGGTCACTAACCAAGCAAGATAGAAAAGCAGCATTTGATAATGCAGTTAAAAATTTTGAAAGCTTAATGGAGTTTTTAGATGATAAGTTAGAAAAAGAAATTGATTATTTATTATGCATAGAAACTTTAGGAAAACAAGGACAAATTGGTACACTTGATGAAGTATTAGCAATGGTCAAACCATATGAAAAGGCTACTGTATGCATTGATTTTGGTCATGTAAATTCTATTACTCAAGGAAGTTTAAAAACAGCAAATGACTATGAGAAATTGATTTTAAAGACTTTTGAGGAACTTGGTGAAGGGCGGGCAAAAAGTATTCATATGCATTTTTCTAAAATAATGTATGGTGAAAGCGGAGAAATTAGACACCTTACTTTTGAGGATACTGAATATGGACCTGAATTTGAACCGCTAGCAGAAGTAATCCATAAATATAAAATGAACCCTGTCATAATATGTGAATCTAAAGGAACCATGGCAGAAGATGCTAAAATTATAAAAGAGTTGTTGCAAAAAAATGACTAAACACTCGCCATTTATTTTGTTTGCGTAATATAATTATCTATACAGGAGGAACACAGATATGACAAGAAACAAAGTTTTTGCTCTTATAATCGCAACTTTATTTATCATGGTCTTATTAATAGGCTGTCTTTTTCCTAATGATAATTCAAAAAATTATGAAAATAATAAAGAGTATGAAAAAGATTGCAACAATTATATTGAAAAATGTAGATGTGAGTATGATCAAACTAATGATGATATTGTATATGAAGAAAATGAAGATAATAATGACGATGATTATGAAAAATATAATCCTCAGCCCATGATAAGGACAATTTTTGATCAACCTTATATTGCACGCCACAACAATATTGTACAAGACGGAGTGTTTTATGAATTGCCTGTCCTAAGATCGGGCAGATCAAATAGACCAGCTTTAGATAGATACAGACAACCGCTTCCGCAATTTAGCCGCAGTCCGCATGATTTATACAACATGCCACCTGTTTCAAAAATAGACTGCTATGATGATTTAAATCAAATGCGACTAGGCAGAGCAGACAATAATCATGCAATTGCGCATGCATACACTCGTGAGTTTTTTGAAAATTATGCGCTTTTATTTGTGAATGTACGTACAGGATCTAGTGTGCGCAATTTTATAGAAGTTGAAACATTAGTGACTTGCTCTTTATATTTGCATCCTGTCGTGTCTTTAAATTGGTCTCCTCCAAACCATGGAAACTGGGATCATGCCATGGAAACAATTGTATCAGTTGTATTTTTGTTAGAGATACCAAACGTACTTTTATATTATTATGATTTTGGCACAATATTTTGGACAGAAGGCAGCAATAGAAGTACGCAAATCTCAAATGAACAAATTGTTTCTTTAACAAATACTCAAAAAAAATATTGTTATCTTGAGTTTGGTTTAGAATATGGCAAACCAGACTGTATTTTAGTACAGCATGACTACGTTTTGCAATTTCATAATGACAGATATAGGTTTGTAGGTTTTAGTCCTAATGCATTCAATCTAAGTAGTTTATACAATATCTATGTTAGACATGAAAACAGTCAAGATTTTGTGTATGCTGATTATAGTTTTGTGCGTACTGATCTAAACTCTACTAGTTGGTCAACAAGTTTTTTTAATCTTAATTTAAAACCAGGATTAAACACAATTAAAATCATCAGCAGAGTTACTTATTTTAAAGACGGCTTTGACATACGCACATATGGTTATGCAGAAATTTTTCTTAACCATGAAATAATAAATAGTCCATATTTATTTAATATTGAAAATGTGTCAACTGGTCCATTTTTAAGTTGGAACGGTCATCACAATTACCAAGTATTTATAAGGCAAGCAGGCAGCGATCAATACACAAGGCGGTCTACTGGCATAGCAGGCACATTATACTCTGGTCGAAATATAAGCCGAGGCATTTCATTAAGACATCTAGGTTTAGTTGTCGGAACAAATACAATATTAATATCAAGATATGGGTACAATGACGGAGTTGTCACAAAATATGAAACAAGATGGCCAGCAGAAATTGATAGTGTATCCACAAATTATGAGTTTATATTATCTAGCGATGCAAGATATATTTTATGGGACGGAGCGGGTTCTTATCGTGTGTGGTTAAGGAGTCCTAACTCTGATAATTTCATACTTGTACACTCTCTATTTAGACCTACATTTAACTTAGAGAGACTTAATTTAAGTCCAGGATTGCATCAAATTAGAGTTGAATCTTTAATAAACACTTGTGCAAATGGTAGATTGGTCATAACTTATGCAGTGTTTAGTTTTTGTGGGTGTGATATTCGGCAATTATATTGCGTTTGCTGTTTATTATAAAGCATCGTATATGTGCGCATAAAAAACAAGCTATCAATCTGCTGTTTAAAAATATAGTTTTATTTTTATGCAAAACCACCAAAACTGCCTTGATTTTATAATTTAGATATATTATAATAATAAAAATTAGGAGAATATTTTATTATGTTTAAAAATGTGGATGCTTATCTGTTGTTTAATCCTTCAAATCGCTTTTATTTTACTAAATTTGATGCATCTAATGGGTGTGTCATTTTGACCAAAAAAGAAAAGATTTTTTTAACAGATTTTAGATATATTGATGCGGCTAAAAAGGCAATGCCTGATTGGAATATTATTCAAATCGGCGGCAATTATTTAGGGATTATAGTTGAAGAGCTAAAAAGATTAGGGGCAAAGAATATTGGAATAGAAGAAAATACTTTATCTATAGATATGTTTAATAAGATTGAAACAGCAATTAAAGACGGCGGCACAAAAATGAAATTAGTGCATAGTTTTGTAGATATTGCGGCGGTGAGAGCAATTAAGACTGAAGAAGAAATCGGCAAAATGGCAGCAGCGCAAATCATTGCTCAAAAGGCATATTCTAAAGTTACGTCCAATATTAAAGTAGGTATGAGTGAAAGAGAGATAGCTGCAGAACTTTTGTATGAGATGCAATTACTTGGAGCAAGTGGTGCATCATTTGATATCATTGTGGCATTTGGTGAGAATTCGGCATTGCCGCATCATAAAACTGGGGATAGACGCTTAGAAAAAAATGATATTATTTTGATTGACATGGGAGCAAAACTAAACGGATATTGCAGCGACATGACAAGGACTTTCTCTATTGGTGATGTTTCAGCCAAATTAAAAGAAATTCATGCACTTGTATTAGATGCTCAAAATATGTGTTTGAAAAATATTAGAGCAGGCATGACAGGACATGAGGCAGATATTATTGCTAGGGAGTATTTTAAGGCAAACGGATATGAGAAAGAGTTTGGGCATTCTTTAGGGCATGGCATCGGTATAGATGTACATGAAAGCACCAGAGTGGCTGCGACAGCTCAAGATATTTTAAAACCTAATATGGTTATTACTGTTGAACCAGGACTTTATATTGACGGAATCGGAGGAGTGCGAATTGAGGATATGATTGTTGTTCAAGAAGATGGGCAAGCACTTAATTTAACTAACATGGATAAAAATTTATAGCAGGCAATTAATAGTAGAATCAATTTAAAAAATCAAATTTTTGAATTATCTTTTTAGAAAAAAAGATAAAAAAGGAGAATTAAATAATGATAGCAGCAGGAGATTTTAGAAAAGGAATGACAATTGAAATTGACGGCAAAGTTTATATTGTTATAGACTTTTTGCATGTCAAACCAGGAAAAGGGGCAGCATTCGTTAGAGTCAAAATGAAAAATGTAATCACGGGTCAAGTGATGGAGCAAACATTTAATCCTGGAGATAAATACCCTCAAGCACATATTGAACGCAAAGATATGCAATATTCATACAATGCGGATGGATTATATTATTTTATGGACTTAGAGTCGTATGATATGATTCCATTAGGGCATGATTTATGTGAGGATGCATTAAAATATGTCAAAGAAGAAATGACGGTGCAAGTAGCTTTTTATAAAGGCAATGCTTTTAGCGTAGATGCACCAAACTTTGTTGAGTTAGAAATTGCTTTTACTGAGCCTGGTTTACAAGGAGATACATCTAGAGCAGGTACAAAACCAGCTACATTAGAGACAGGCACAGCTATTCAAATCCCGCTTTTTGTCAATCAAGGCGAAAAAATTAGGGTAGATACTAGAAATGGCACATATATGGAAAGAGTGAAGTAGGCTTTTTTTATAAATTAATATAATAGTATTGTAGTTGCATTATATTAAAATAATTTAAGGAATTAAGAAAAGCTTATGATAAATATAAATGCTTTTAGTTAAGTGATTTTGATTCACAATATATAAGGACTGAATAAGAATTAAACGCTATTTATCATAAGAAATTGATATAGACGATATGTGGCTGCATGGAGCATAATCATAGATTTGCCTAATGCATTTGAACCTAGTAGTAAATTTAGAGTACAAATTATATAAAATGAATTTATTATAAAAACTGTCTTAATCTAAGACAGTTTTTTTGTCATTTTTAATAATATTTGATAATACAATAATGTATGAGTATAGCGGCAAAAATTAATATTTTGGACAAGCTTAAGTTTTTACCGTCTGTGCTGCTTTTGGCATTGCAAAAGTTAGATATTGCACATCTTCAAGAAATAAGGATAAGAGGGAATAAGCCAGTTAGAGTGCTATATCAAAATAATTTTATAGTATTATTAACTCCTTGTAAAACTCAAAAAATTATTATAACTAGTGAACAAATCGCACAAATAGTATTACGAGCAGCTGAATTTTCTATTTATGCTTTTAATAATCAACTATCTTGTGGATATATTACTATTCAGGGCGGAATAAGAATTGGTGTGGCAGGTGAATTAGTTTATGAAGGACATATAGTCAAAACTCAAAAAAATTTTACTTCATTAGTCATTAGAATTCCACATGAAATTTATGGATGTGCTAATCGTGCTTATAAATGTATCCAAAACTCAAAAAATAAAAATACTCTTATCATTTCACCCCCAGGGGCAGGCAAGACTACACTTTTAAGAGATTTAACAAGACAAATATCTAATGCTGGAAATAATATACTGTTAGTCGACGAAAGAAATGAAATTGCTGCTTGTTTAGACGGAATAGCAAGACTGGATATAGGCGACAATACAGACATCATAAACAATGCTCAAAAAGATTATGCGTTTTCATTTGGAATACGCTCTTTGAGACCTGACTATATCATTACAGATGAATTAGCTAATGAGCAAGATATAAAAACAGCAATTTATGTATCAAAATGCGGAGTAAAAATAATCGCTAGTGTTCATGCAGATAGTATTTTTGACTTAAAAAATAGAGAAGAGTTTAATGGGATTCTAGAGCAAAAGATTTTTGGACGATACATAATTTTATCTAGCAAAAATGGAGCAGGAACATTTGAGGCGATTTTGGACGAAGATTTAAGAGGAATAACTATATGACTACAAGGCTATTTATGGTTTTTTTATCTTGTATTGGCGGTCTTATGATGGGACTATTTTTATCAAATAAAACAAAAAATCGAGAAAAATATTTTGCTGATTTATTAAACTTAGTGGATAGACTTATTAGTGATATTAGCTATTTGCAAGATCCAGCAATTAAAATTATATCTTCTTTTGAAACAAAAAGCATACATTTCAAGAAAAATATTGACGAATATTTAGAATTTACCAATGGAGGAAAATTTAATTTTTCTAATACCATTCTTAATAAAAGGGAAGCTGGAATTATAAATGATTTTTTTAATAGGCTTGGAACATTAGATTATGAAACTCAAATAAATGAATTAAATTCAAAAAAAATGCTATTTATACAGATGTATGACGGAGCCAATAAGAAAAATAAAAATTTTGGAAAAGCCTTTATAAAATTAGGTTTTTTGGGTGGATTATTAGTGGGAATTATGATTTTATAAAATCATATTAAATCAATAATTACTAACAGAAAATATTGTGAGCCTTTAAGCTTTCGGCTTAATAATGAAGGAGGATTAATGGATATTTCATTAATATTTAGGATAGCTGCTGTCGGATTGATTACCGCAATTGTAAATCAAATCCTAAAAAAAGTTGATAAAGATGAGATTGCTACTGTTACTACATTAGCTGGCTTAGTAATAGTTTTATTGATGGTTATAGATATGCTTGCAAGTTTATTTGAATCGCTGCAAAGAGTCTTTGGACTATTTTAACTTATATGGAGATATTTCAAATTGCATCAGTAGGCATAATCACTGCATTTTGTGTGCTGATATTAAAAGATACAAAATCTGAAATCAGTATGCTGGTTGGTATTGCGGGCGGCATAATTATCCTTTTAATGCTAATCGGATATTTAACAAATATTTTTGTAGTAATTAGAGATTTAGCAGAAAGAGCAAGTATTCCAAGCAATATTTTGACACTTATTATAAGAATAGTAGGAGTGGGATATATAGCAGAGTTTTCTGCTGGAATTATTGAAGAAACAGGAAGCAAATCTCTAGCGGATAAAATAACTCTAGGCGGCAGAATTATGATTGTAGTATTATCTCTACCCATCATTTTGTCACTTTTCAACGTAATAAGTGATTTATTATCAAATGTATAATGTGAAAAAAAACAGCATAAAAAAGTTAATATTGCTTTTAATTATACTCTTGTTTACATTTAATTTTGTGCAAACGATAGAGTCTTTTATGATAGGATATGCTAGGACAAGCCATATTGAAATAAATGCAAATCAAACGACAGGCGGGCTTAATCAAAATGTTGAGGATATTTTAAATAACATAAACAATGGCGATCTAAACGATTTACTAAATGATTTAGATGGGTATGGACTAGGTGTTTTTGGCAGTAGAAACTTTATGGATACCCTAAGAGCAATCATAGCAGGCGAAGATATAGGCGATTTTAATTCAGTTTTTGGTTTTTTGATTAATATTTTCTTTTCTGATTTAGTAAGAATGCTGCCATTTATTTTAGCAATATTAGGAATATGTGCTACTTTTTCAATAATAAGTTCGGTCAAAGGCGGCTTTTCATCAGATTCAGTTGAAAATATCATCAGATTTGCTTGTGTTTCATTAATTTCAGTGATTTTATTTAGCCAAATATTTTCTATAATATCATCTACTGCTAGTGTTGTTAATAATTTGACTAGACAAATCAATATAGTTTTCCCTTTGATTCTGACTATGATGGCCGCAAGTGGCGCTGTTTCTACAGCTGCCTCATATACCCCAGCCGTCGCAATTCTAGGACAAATTCTTACAACAATAATTTTAACTATAGCTTTGCCCACGTTCATCCTCTCAATAGTCTTTGATGTAGTTGGAAATTTATCAGATACTGTTAGATTAAAGAAATTGTCTTCATTTTTCTCAAGTACATTAAAATGGGTAATGGGCACTGCTTTTTTTGTTTTCTTAGCCTTTTTATCCGTCAGAGGAATCACTGCTTCTGTTAGAGACACAATTTCACTTAGAACAGCTCGTTTTGCTATAAATAATTATGTTCCTATCATCGGCGGCTATTTATCTGAAGGAATGAATTTAATAATGGCAGGAAGCACTATAGTTAAAAATGCAATTGGTTTTGCTGCAATTATACTATTACTTGTCACAATTGCTCCGCTAGTCATCAATATAATGGTACTATCTTTATCACTTTCACTATTAGGAGCTATTATAGAGCCGTTTAATATAAACGGAGTATCCGACATATTAACTAGTGTTTCAAAGAGTTTAAAATCACTTTTATCAATAATTTTAGGAATCTCATTTTTATATTTTATATTTTTAATGTTGACTATTAATACAGGAAATATGTTGATTTAATGTGTTAGTATGCGTGATATAGTTTATAAATTTATATTGGACACTCAAAAAAAGGAGGAGTAATTGGGAGCATTTACCTCATGGATATTAAGTATATTAGGTGTAGTAATTATTGGTACAATACTAGATATTTTTTTATCTGGAAAAAAACTAGGCAAACAAATTAGAAGTGTATTGTCGGCTTTATTGGTGTTGATGATTATTTCTCCAATTCCTATATTACTAACAAATTTAAGAAGTTGTGAGGCGGATTTTGGGCAAATTGAACTAGATGACAGCTTTTTAGAGTTTGCTAATTCTAGAAAGGTAGCAGCATTAGAGAGAGGATTGGTACAAGCTTTTATAAATGAAGGCTGGAACAATATTAAAGTAGATATAATAGCAACCATTGATGTAAATATAAGAATATCTTTTGTAACAATTGATTTGACAAATGTAGTCTTAAATTTTAATACAGGAAATATAAATATAATAGAGAGGGCAAGAAATATGGCTGCAGATTTTTTAAATATAGAACGCTCTCAAGTTTTAGTAATTGAATAATTTTAACTCAACTTAACAAATTATGTCACATATAACACTTGTTTTAGGAGGAAAAATGGAAGAAAAAAAGAAAAATAGCTTTTTTAATAAGATTAAATCTATTAAACATATAGAGATTATTATTGCTGCAATTGCTGTAGGAATAATGTTAATTATTTATTTTACTAGTTTTGGTGGCGGTGGGTTATCTATAGGCAGTGGCAATGATAGAGATAACGATCACATGCAAGATTCTTTTCATAGTGATTACACTAGACGAATGCAGGCTCAGATAGTTAATTTAGTATCTAGCATGGAAGGAGCAGGAGAGACTAGAGTAGTTATTAATTGGGAATCAAGCGTAGAATTAATTTTAGCGAAAACAGTTAATGAAGGCACAAATTCATCCTCATCTTCACCTGTCATTATCAATATGGGCGGCTCATCTAGACCAATAATAATAAAAGAAATCTATCCTAGAGCATTGGGTGTTGTTGTAGTTGTAGCAGGCGGAGAAAATGCCAGATTAAGAGTAAACATAATTATGACTCTGTCTGTTTTATTGAATTTAGAACCTGAATTTATTTTAGTTTTTCCAATGGGTTGATATGAAAAAATCCAGGTAATAATTTGACAATGAATTGAATATACATAGTATATAGACAAACAAAAATCGGAGGATTTTTAACCATGGGTAAAAAGAAAAAAATCTTTGTCTTAGTCGGAATGGTGGCACTATTAGTTATTACTGGAGTTTTAAACATTGTGCTAAACCGTGCTTCTGACAGAGACGACCAAGTCGGCGGTGTTGTTCAAAGAAATTATTTTGAAATGGTGCGTGCTGATAATTTAGCCGTAAGGCAAGAAACCTTAATGTTTTTGCAAGCCGTTATAGAAGCTGGCGGCGAAGGCAGGGCAGACGCTGAAGCTCAAAAACTTGCTATTACTTCTGCAATGATTATCGAAGACAAACTTGAAGGTCAAATTAGAGCACTAGGTCATAATGAAGTACTAGTTACTGCAAGCGGACATTTTATTACGGTTATTTTGCGTGCAAATGATTTGACTGATATTCAAGTTGCACAAATCACACGCATTATTACATCAAATACTGACCGCACTCCATCTAATATTAGAATAATGGAAATTGAATAAAGCTTTATTAAAAATAACCTAAAGACAATACTTAATAAAAACCCGTCTTAAAATTTTAAGGCAGGTTTTTATTTTTTAGGCAAAAAACTATTGTGTTATGTTTTTTTTTGTGTTATTATGTATAGTGAATAAAGACGAAGGGGAGTTTTCATGCCTTATAAAACTACTGATAAAAAATCTGGTGATACAGTTTATGGAAGAAAAGTCATAAACTCTATTATTTTGCTTGCAACAAAAGAAATACCGGGTGTAGCATCACTTCATGGGCGTGGTTTTAGAACAGAGTTTAATAGTATGATGGTGGATGTAGATGTATATATACATGTTGATTTAAATGTGAGTTGCGCTGATGTGGCATATAGAGTTCAGGAAAACATTAAACGAAATGTAGAATCTATGTCTGCATTTAAGATTGGTATAGTTAATGTAAATATTTTAGGTGTAATTTTTAATGATGAAAAAATAAAGGTTTAAATAAATGAATGATAATGATACAATAGCAATAATTAAATTAAGACCTCATCATCTTTTATGCTTGCAAGGCTTTAGCGGAAAGGGTTATTCAACTAAATTTATTGAGAATATGGCTTTTATAAAACAAGCTTTATCTGAGCAAGAGGCAATGATAGATCTTAAATTTTCTAGTGATGATATTTGTGCTAAGTGTCCGCATCTGATTTCTAAAGATTTATGCCAAATAGCCGATACAGTCAAAACAAAAGATAATAAAGTCATCAAATACTTTGATTTAACTCAAAAATTATATAACTTTAATGATTTAATTACACAAATTAAACAAAAGATTACTCCCTCTATTTTGGCGGATATTTGCTCTGATTGTGCTTGGTATGACAATAGTCATTGTAGAAAAAATATTTTAGGCAAAGTTTCTAATCAAGATACAAGAGAAATCATTTTTAAATTAGTATTTGAGAGAATAGTAAATGGTGAAGATAATAATGACACTTTTTTTAACTTAACTGAAGTTTTAGATGAAACGAATTTAGCAAGAGCTAAACTTATCTATGAAGAAACTTCTTTAAATAAAAAGGGGAAATTTATTAATAGTTTGATTGAAAATTATGCAAATGAATTTAAAGTGGAAAGAATTTATAAAATTGATTTAGCTATTATGTTTGTAGCAATTTATGAAATTTTATTTGATGAATTATCTCATAAAATTGCTGCAAATGAAGCGGTTGTTTTATCAAAAAAATACTCAACTGAAAAAAGTTCTAAATATATCAATGGAATTTTATCATCTATAATTAAAGATAAGGAGAAAATAATTAATGAGTGCAAAAATACTTGATGGAAAAGTTTTATCACAAAAAATTAAAGAACAGTTAAAAATTGATGCAGCAGAATTTTTTAGAAAAATAGGTAGAAAAATAGGTTTAGCAGTAGTCTTAGCAGGAGATGACACGGCAAGTGCGGTGTATGTTAAAAATAAAATCATAGGATGCGAGCAAGTTGGTATTGAGTCTTTTGAATTTTGTTTTGATAAAAATGTAAGTGAAAAAGAGCTAATTGACTTAGTATTAAAACTTAATGAAGATAAAAAAGTAGATGGAATTTTAGTTCAATTGCCACTGCCAATGCATATAAATGCAGCCAATGTATTATCAAAAATTTCTCCAAAAAAAGATGCTGACGGCTTTTTAGCAGAAAATGCAGGCAATCTAATGTTAGGCAATCCTACGTTAAGTGCCTGCACTCCTAGCGGAGTTATTGAATTAATCAAATCTGCAGGCATTGAAATTGCGTCTAAAGAAGCAGTGATTATCGGAAGAAGCAACATAGTCGGTAAACCCATTGCACTTATGTTGTTAGAAGAAAATGCTACAGTAATAATGTGCCATTCAAAGACTAAAGACTTAGTAAAATACACTAAAACAGCTGATATTTTGATAGTAGCAGCGGGCAAAAAGCATCTAGTAACAGGAGACATGATTAAGGATGGTTCAATAGTTATTGATGTTGGAGTAAACAGGGATAATGGAAAGCTATATGGTGATGTAGATTTTGATTCATGTTTAAAAAAAGCCAAATATATTACCCCTGTTCCTGGTGGAGTGGGTCCGATGACCATTGCAATGTTATTAAAAAATGTGATAAAAGCGGCAAAAATGTATTCATTAAACGTATGATGATGGTTAATTTTTATGCAAAAACAACTTAGTGTTTCTCAATTAAATAGATATATTAAGGGCGTTTTTGAGGACGAACTAATTTTGCATAATCTTAATATAGACGGTGAGGTAATTGAGATAAAGAATGTAGCTGGGGTAATATATTTTGTATTAAAAGATGAGGACTGCATACTTAATTGTGTCAGTTTTAATCAAATTATTGGAATAGAGGTTGGAAATAGGGTTATAGCGTTTGGTAAAATAGAGTTTTATTCTAAAAGTGGTCGAGTGTCGTTTATAGCTAAAAGCGTTACATTATCTGGAGAGGGATTGCTATTAGCAAGGCAAAGGAAATTAAAAGAGAAATTACAAAATGAAGGAATTTTTTCTAACAATAGAATTTTGCCTAAATTTATTAAAAAGGTGGCATTAATTACTAGTGAAGAAGGAGCAGTACTACATGATTTTATCTCTATCATAAACAGGTTAGCTGAGTATATTGAGGTGGTAATATTTGGTGTAAAAGTACAAGGAAATGGCGCAAGCGAACAAATAATAAACGTTATGCGTGATATAACATGTGATTATGATGTAATTATACTTGCGAGAGGGGGCGGAAGCGCAATAGACTTAAGTGAATTTAATAAAGAAGAATTGGCTAGGAGTATTCATGCAAGCAAAATTATGGTAGTATCTGCGATAGGACATGAAACGGATTATACTTTTTGTGATTTTGCTGCAGATATGCGTGCAGGAACTCCAAGTATGGCAGCAGAGATAATTGCAGGCAACAACAACTCAACTATAAATAAATTTATCAATTTATCTATTGATAATACTTTAAAAATTAATGCATTATATAACTTAAAACATAAAACATTGATAAAACAAGCTAAAATAGCTCAAAATAACGCTGAATCTGTTGTTTATACCTTTAAACGCAAGCTATTACACAAAGAAATTTTAAAAAAAATTGAATACAATATAAATAATAAAGAATCTGATTTTAAAATCTTAATAACAAAAATTGAAGCAATCAACCCTTTAAAATTATTAACTGATGGTTATTGTAAAATTACTAAAGATAACAAAATTATAGCTTCAGTCAAAAATTTAAATGAAGAAGATAACTTAAATATTTTTATATCAGATGGACAAATACAAGCTAAAATTGAAAAAATCTTAAAAAAATAAAGGTGTGCCTAATAATCTATCACACATAACACCATAAAAATGAGGAAAATATGGATTTTGAAAAAAAATTGCAAGAATTAGAGCAAATTAATCAAAAACTAAGTAGTGGAATTTCTATAGAACAAGGAATTTCTTTATTTGAAAGAAGTTTAAGTTTAACTAAAGAATGTATTGATTATCTTAATAAGGCAAAAGCAAAAATATCTCAAATTAAGCAAGAGGTTGACTATCTGCTTGAGGATTAGGTAATAAAAATGAATTTAAATGAATTAACTTATATAGCTAATCATGGAATAATTGATATACTAAAGGATTTTTCTATTCCGTCAAATATTGTTTCAAAAAAATTGATAGCTGCTATGGAATATAGTTTGATATGCAAAGGTAAACGATTAAGACCTGTTATGCTATTAGCATCTTTTTTTGATGTATGCGGACTAAAAAAAACCAACACTTATCCTATAGCAATAAAATATTTAGTATTTGCTATTGAAGCACTGCATACCTATACACTTATTCATGACGATTTACCTTGTTTAGATAATGATGACTTGCGAAGAGGCAAGCCTTCTTCCCATAAACAGTTTGGTGAAGCCACGGCACTTTTAGCTGGTGACGCACTATTAAATGCATCATTTGAAGCATTTATTGAAGCAATAAAATTAGAACCAAAACTTATTCATGCAGCAAATTATTTTTATTCATTATCAGGTGCACAAGGTTTAATTGCAGGACAGTCATTAGAATTTGAATTAGAAAGTTTTTCAAATGAGACACTTATTCAAATTTTTACACACAAAACAGCCGCACTTTTTAGATCTGCTGCATATATTGGATGTACACTAGGTCTAATATATTCAAAAAAATATGATAATAAAATTAACCCTGAACTTAAAGCTCTTGATAATTTTGCCTTAAATTATGGCTTGGCTTTTCAATTAAAAGATGATTTAGATGATTTAAATCCTAAAGGCTATGCTGTACGCTTTGGCATTGAAAATACCAAAAATTTATTTAATGACTATAAACTTAAGGCAATTGAATCACTAAAAAATTATAACTTTCCATTTTTAACTGCAATTGTCAATAATCTATAAATGTTGATAGAAAAAATAAAAACTCCTAATGATTTAAAAAAATTGTCGCACACTGACTTAGAAAGATATGCTAGTGAGGTGCGAAATTTTATCATTAATATTACACAAGAAAACGGAGGTCATTTATCTTCAAATTTAGGTGCAGTAGAATTAACTATTGCTTTGCATTATACTTTTGATTCACCCATCGATAAATTTATATTTGACGTTGGTCATCAAAGTTATACTCATAAATTAATCACAGGTCGTTATGAAATACTGAAAAATTTAAGAACAGATGGTGGTGCGTCAGGGTTTCCTTCTACTAATGAATCAAATCATGACCATTTCATAAGCGGACATAGTTCAAACTCATTATCTCTTGCGCTAGGTCTAGCTCGTGCAAGAGATAAACTGCATCAAAATCATCATATTATCCCTATTATTGGTGACGGCGCTTTCACGGGCGGCATGATATATGAAGCATTAAATGACATTGGCGAAAGCAAATCAAAACTTATCATTATTTTAAATGATAATAAAATGTCTATATCAGAAAATGTAGGTGCTATGAGCAAATATCTTGCTAAACTGCGCCTTAGCCGAAGATTTAATAAATTGCGTCAAAATATTAAAAAATCTGCCTCTGTTTTTCCATTGCTAAACAAGAAACAATCTTATAAAAGATTAAATTTATTTAAAGCACGCCTTAAAAGCCTTTTCATCAAAAATAGACTGTTTGAAAATTTTGGAGTTACTTATTATGGACCATTTGACGGGCATGATATTTTGCAAATGGTGCAGGTTTTTGAAAAAGTTGCAAATAAATCTATTGTTGATGATAAACCTGTGATTATTCATATAATTAGCCAAAAAGGCAAAGGGATGATTGAAGCTGAAAATGAGCCAGATAAATATCATGGCTTAAATTCTTCATTAATGACTTCTAATATAGATAGTTCTTTTTCTAATGATTTAGCAGATGAATTGATTGAATTAGCAAATGAAGATAATAGAATTGTAGCAATTACAGCTGCTATGCCATCAGGAACGGGTCTTGATAAATTTGCTATCAAGCATCCTGATAAATATTATGATGTATCGATTGCAGAACAGCATGCAACAACGCTTTGTGCCGGACTTGCAAAAGGCGGAATGAAACCATTGTTTGCAGTTTATTCTACTTTTTTGCAGCGTGCTTTTGACCAGATTTTACATGATGTATGTTTAAATAATCTAAGCGTAGTTTTTGCTATTGACAGAGCTGGCGTAACAGGAAGTGACGGAGTGACACATCAAGGTGTTTTTGATTTAAGTTATCTCAATTTAATGCCGAATTTAACTATCCTAACACCCAAAAACGGTATTGAATTAAAAAATATGTTAAGATATGCTTTTAATAAAAATGGACCAGTAGCAATTAGATATCCTAAAAGCTATAATACTTGTGAGCCAATTGCTACTTTCAAAGCTCAAGAATTTGACAATATAGAAAAATGGGAAACTTTGAAAAAATCAAATGGAAATATCTATATTTTAGCATGCGGTTCTAGAATGATTGAATTATTATCAGCTTTAGATTTAAACATAACTATAATTAATTGTCGCACGATAAAACCACTAGATTATGAGTCTTTAGATTATATAAACAACCCAGATAATTTAATTATTATACTAGAGGACAATATATCAAGCGGTGGCTTTAGTTCACATGTTTTAGATTATCTTTATACTAAAAACCCTAGACAACCACCCTTAATTAAAATTTTAAACCATAAAACTACTTTTTCAGATATTAGATCTATAGATAATTCTTTAAAAGATTCTAATATTACAATAGAAAATATTAAAAAAACTATAGATGAATTTCTTGCATAAATATTGATTTTATTGTATAATAATACATGTTAAATTGTTACATGTTAAATTGTTGAGGTCATATGAAAAATATTGGGGTTTACACAAATTTATCTAAAGATACTGACTTAGAGGTTACTAAAAAATTAGTGGCACTTTTGTCAAATAACAATATCAACTTTCAATTATTTGACACGCTAAAAAATGAGCATTCTTTTAAAAATTTTGTATTCTTCACTGAAAAAGATTATTCTAAATTAGACCTTGTTATCACTATCGGAGGTGACGGCACAGTATTAAATGTAGTGAAAGATTGTGGAAAATACAATACAAAAATACTTGCTATAAATAAAGGTACAAAAGGATTTTTAACAGAAATAGAGTTAGAAAATATTGATAAAGTGCTTGATATTATAAACGGCAATTATGCAATAGATAAAAGAATTTTAATTGAAGTATGTTTAAAAAATAATAAATATCTTGCTTTAAATGAAGCATTTGTTTCAAGAAAAACATCTATGACTTGCCTTAATGCAAAAATAAATGACCTTTTAGTGGATTCTTATCAATGTGACGGCTTGCTTGTTGCCACTCCAACTGGTTCTACTGCTTACTCTTTATCTGCGGGCGGTCCTATTATAAGCCCCAATGCGTCCGTCATGTGCATTACCCCTGTTTGCTCTCATTCACTAAGAAGCAAACCCATCATAGTGGGTGACACAGACACAATAGAAATCACTTTAGAACAAAGTTATGAAGATGCAATTTTGACAATTGACGGTGTTGAAGTAGACAGTATCAATGTTAATAATACAATCAAAATCAAAAAATCCTCTCATAGTATCAATTTTTTACGCTTAAAAGAATCAAGCTTTTATTCAAAATTATTAAATAGACTGCATGGGTTAGTTTAAAAAATCCTAAAAACAAAGGAGAAACATAAATATTTTGAAAAGAAACTCTAGACAGCTTAAAATAATGGAGCTTATTGAGTTAGAAGCAGTACATACTCAAGAAGAAATTGCTAATAAATTGAAAGAAGCAGGCTTTATTGTTACGCAAGCCACTATTTCTAGGGATATTAAATCTCTAGGTTTGTTTAAATTTACCCAAGGTGAAAGCACAAGATACACTAATAATACTAGTATGCACCAACTTAATTCTAAAGCAAATGAGGTTCTATCGGGTGTAATTTATAAGATTTTTGATAAGGGCGGAAATTTGTTTTTAGAGGTAGAAAACGGATGCGGGAAACTTGTTAAACAAGGATTAAAAAAATTGATAGACAATGGCATTGCTATGCTTAGTGATGATGATACAATAGTTGTTTATTTTCATGATGAAGAACAAGCTAAAATTACAGCAAATAAATTGAGGGAGTATTTTTAAACAAATGATTAATAGGTTAATCATCAAAAATTTTGTATTAATTGAAGCAGCAGAATTAGATTTTTGCGGCAAACTAAATGTATTAAGCGGAGAAACGGGGGCAGGAAAATCTATTTTAGTTGATGCCGTAATGCTTCTTTTAGGTGCAAGATATGATAAAAATTTTTTAAGATATGGTGCTGAAAATGGTTTTGTTGAAGCTTTTTTTTCTATAAACAAACATTCTAGAAAAAAATTAGAAAATGCAGAGTTTTTAGATTTAGATAGTTATGGAATTGACCAAGAAATACTGATTAGTAGAAAGTTTTATAATGATGGCAAAAATGAGATTAGGATAAATGGTAAGCAGATTACTTTGAATATGTTAAAACAATTTACACCTATGCTTATTGATATTTATGGACAACATGATTACATAGAATATTTAGACCCACAAGCGCAATTAAGATTAGTGGATTTTTTTGCTGGTGAAAAACTTAATAGTTTTATTAAAAATTGTCAAAATGAATATAAAAAATATACCCTAATTAATAAGGAATTAAAAGAACTCGGACAAGAAGGTGAGAGGGAAAAAATAATAGATTTTTTATCGTACCAAATAAATGAGATAGAAACTGTAAAACTAAAAGAAAACGAAGAAGAAGACTTGATTGCAAAAAGAAAAATTTTATTAAACTCAGAAAAAATTTCTAGCCTAATTAATCAAAGTGCAGACAGTCTTTCTAACTCTGAATTAAACAATGCCTATTCTACTTTAAAAAAATTGCAAGAATATTCACCCGACTTTACAGATTATTCAAATAGATTAAAATCTTTAATAATAGAAGCTGATGATATTTTATCTTCAATCTCAAAATTATCAGACTACTTTTCATTTGAAAAGGATGATTTGGATAAACTAGAAGATAGGTTGTTGCTAGTTAGAAATATAAAAAAGAAATACGGCGATTATACAGACTGTCAAAAATATTTATCTGATGCCACTCATAAATTAAATCGCCTTAAAAATGCCTCAGATGAATATGACAAATTATTAAAACAAAAACAGACTATAATTGCAAATTTATATAAAATATCTAGCACTATATCTGGCATAAGACGCAATGAAGCCGCTATTCTATCTGATAAAATAGTTTCTGAATTAAAACAATTAGGCATGGATAAAGCTAGATTTATAGTGTCTTTTAAAGAATTTCCTAATTTGGAAAATTGTGAAAAATGTTTATCTAACAATGGCTTTGATGATATTGAGTTTTTATTTTCTGCTAATTTAGGTCAACCTTTAAAGCCTTTTTCTAAAGTAGCCTCTGGCGGAGAAATGTCAAGATTTATGCTTGCAATAAAAGTGGTGAGCGGGAATTTTCTAGGAATAGATACATTAATTTTTGATGAAATAGATCAGGGAATCAGCGGCAAGGTAGGGCAGGAAGTAGCAAAAAAATTAGCTGAAATTTCACATTCATCACAAGTACTTTGTGTCACACATCTTTCACAAATTGCATCTATGGCAGACACTCACTTTTTTATTGATAAAATTAATAACAATGATACTACCTACACTAAAATTCAACTGCTTGACCAAAACGGTCAAATTAATGAGATTTCTAGATTATTAGGCAGCATAGGCATAAGCAACACCTCTTGTCAAACTGCTATTGACATGAAAGAATGGAGTAAAAAATTTAAAACAACTATAAAAAATTAAAAATTTTAATAACCAAAACTTACCTTAATATTTATCATAAAAGTTAAGCAAACTATAAATATGTCTAAAAGATTGCTTAAAGGATGCTCACTTTCAATCCTCTTCATCATCTTATTTTTAGTCGCAATTGTCCCTGCCAACCACTTTAATAATGGCAGCAGTTTTTTAGTTCAGACAGAAACCATTGCCACAGAAGCATCACTCATAATCAATCGCAATTTTTTAGGCGGTCTTATATCCAATAAACAACCCGCCCAAAAAACCACCCATCTTGGCGGTTTTCCTATTGCCGTTTCGCTGCAAACTGATGGTGTCATCATAGAACAAATCACTCAAGTTGCCACAGCATATGGAAATATTACTCCAGCTTCCGCTTTAAAACAAGGTGATTTTTTAATAGAATTAAATGGTCAAAGAGTGATTCAATCTGGTGATATTGAAAGAATTTTAGAAAATCTTAATGAAGAAAATAAAAACAAAACTCTGTCAACTAATTTTAATACAAAACGAGATGACTATCTTGGCATGATATTAGATCAATTTATTAGTGAAAGAAATAAAGAACGCCAAAATTTTTCCTCTTTAGGCAAAGTAAGCGCTATTGTATATAGACAAGGAGAGAAGAGAGCATTTGAATTGATTCCTGTTTTAGAAGAGTTGAGCGGGAAATTTAGACTAGGTTTGGTAGTTAGGGATTATATAATGGGTATAGGTATGGTGAGTTTCATAAACGAGGATGGTAGTTTTGGCGCATTGGGACATCCTATTGCTGATAATTTGGCAGGTGTTGTCCCTATTAGAGGCGGTCAGGTTTTTAATTGTGAAGAAGTGAGTATTATTAAAGGTGAAAAAGGCAAGGCTGGTGAGTTTAGGGTTAGGATAAATTCTATGAAAAACCCTATTGGGGTAATTGAAAAAAATACAACAAACGGAATTTTTGGAAAATTTAATGACTTTAATCAAACAATGCGTCGTTTTCATAACGGCAAAAATTTGAATTTATTTGAGGTCACACCAAGAAAAAATGTCAAACTAGGAACAGCATATATTTGCACCACCATTGGCGGCTTAACAGATTTTTATAAGATAGAAATAATACGTACAATTAATCAAAGTAATAATACTGATAAAGGAATAATTTTTAGAGTAGTTGATAAAAGGTTGCTAGATAAGACAGGAGGTGTGATTCAAGGAATGAGCGGCAGTCCAATAATTCAAAATGGTGCAATTGTCGGAGCAGTGACTCATGTGTTTATAAATGACCCCACAAAAGGATATGGTCTGTATATGGAATTTATGAGTGCATAAAATATGCTAAGACAGTTTTTTAAATTGACAATAATTAGTAGACTTTATATATATTTTAAAGTATAATTAATTAGCTATGCCTATAATTTTTGCTTTAGTTTCTGCTGTATCAGCAGGCTTTGTAAGTATATCTATAAAAATTGGACTTAAAGGAGTGGATTCTAATTTAGGTACTTTTTTACGTACACTTATTGTCATCATTTTTGCAGCTATTTTTGCAAGCATTGTAGGTGGTTTTTATACTTTATCAAATATGACTTTATTGGGCTGGATTACATTATCATTTTCAGGAATTTTTACTGCTTTGTCGTGGCTTTGTGGCTTTAAAGCACTTCAAGTTGGTCAAGCGCATAAAGTAATTGTCATTGATAAATTAAGCACAGTTTTGACTATGGGACTTGCAATCATTATTTTATCAGAACCATTTTGGTGGCTTACTTTCGTTGCTATGGGAATCATTTTAACAGGAACAATGCTCATGGTAATAAAACCAAAATCTAAAACCATAGATGACGATATTAATGAAAATTTTAAACCACACAAAATAATAAATGCAAAATCTAAAAGCTGGGTATTATTTGCTATTTTGGCATTGGTTTTTGCTTCATTCACGGCAATACTTGCTTCAATAGGTATGAATTCTGTATACTATGGAAAAGAACCAGTTGCAGCAGGAGCAGCTACATTTTATAGGACTTCTATTGTTGCATTATTATCTTTATGCATAGTTTTAGGCACAAAAAAAATGAAAAACATTAAAACTTTTTCAAGACGCAATTGGATTTTTATAATTATATCAGGAATACTTACAGGTGTGTCTTGGCTTGCATTTTTTGCTGCATTACAAATAGGCAATGTAAGCATAGTTGTTCCAATTGATAGACTAAGCATAATTATTTCTGTAGTTGGTGCAACAATAATGTTTAAAGAAAAATTAAATTGGATAGGCTGGCTAGGATTAGCAGTTTTAACAATAGGCACATTACTTTTACTGATCTAGTCAAGCCACTAAGCGTTGTTGTTTAATATTCACTATAACTGATAACATTTATTTAAAATAAAAAATGATTAATAAAATTATTAAGAGAGGCTTAAAAAATAAATGAAAAATGCAATAAAAATCTTTAATTCTATGCTTTTTCCTGAAAATATTAAGTGCATTGTATGTGATGCTGAACTTAATGAAGATATTAGAGAAAACATATGCAAAAAATGTTCGTTGATTTTGAATACTTCTTTTTGCCTTATTTGCGGGCGAGCAATGAATCATAAAGAGAATTCTGATGATTATAAAGTCATTGCAATAACAAAAAATTTATTAGGATTTGGTTTTTCTGAGCATTGGATTAGGGTTCCTATCTCCAAAAAAGATAAAGATGAAGATAGACTACAAATTGATTATGAGACAGATTTTGAATATGAATTGGGTATTGATCTAATTAATGAAGATTCATTAGATCCACTTCAAGAAGATAATGAACAAGAAAAAGCAATAAATGTATGCCATAATTGTGCACGATATAGTCCAGTGTTTTATAGAGCAAGAAGTAGTTTTATATATAAGAGTGAGATTACTGCTTTAGTATATAGATTTAAATATGGAAATAATAAATATCTTGGCAAACATTTTGCATTATTTATGATGGATACATTCAATCAATATATTAAAGAAGAGTTTGACATAGATTTTATAAGCTTTGTACCCATGACAAAATCAAGACAAAAAATAAGGGGTTATAATCAAGCACAAGTGCTAGCTAAAGAATTATCCATATTATTAAATATTGATTTAATAAATTTATTTAATAGAAATGAAACAAAAAAAGAAAATAAAAATGCCGCTAAATTAACCAAAAAAGAAAGGCAAGAATTTATTAAGGGCAGTATAAATATTAATAATGATATCGATAAAGCTTTATTAAAAGAAAAGACAATTCTATTAATTGATGATGTTTTCACTACAGGAACAACTAGCAATGAGTGTGCTAAAAAATTAAAACAAACCTTAAACATAAAAACAATAGTTTTGACATTAGCAGCAGCAACAGCTTGACAAATAAAAAAATTAAAGGTATAATGAATATCTATGAAAGAAATTAAAATTACATTAAAAGACTTATCGGTTATAGAGGTACAATTAAACTCTAGTGCATTAGAAGTAGCTGCAATAATTTCAGAGGGTCTAGCAAGAGTAGCATTAGCATGCAAAATTGACGGTGTTTTATCAGATCTTAGGACACCATTAACTAAAGATTGTGCCTTAGAGATTTTGACATTTAAAGATGAAGAGGGGAAAAATATTTATCGTCATTCTTGTGCTCATATTTTAGCAATGGCGGTCAAATCAATCTATCCTGATGTCAAATTAGGGATTGGTCCGCACATTAGAGACGGTTTTTATTATGATTTTGATTTTCCTTCTCCTATTACACAAGAAGATTTTGTACACATTGAAGCAGAAATGCAAAATATAATCAAAGCTGATTTGCCGATTACAAAAATTATCGTACCTAGAAAAAGCGCATTATCTCAAATGCGTGCTTTTGAAGAGTCATACAAAATTCAATTGATTGAAGAAATATCAAAAGATAATGATATTTTCTTTTATAAGATGGGTGATTTTTCTGAACTTTGCTCAGGACCTCATATTAGCTCTACGGGCAAAATTAAAGCATTTAAATTGACTCAACTTGCAGGAGCATATTGGAGAGGCAGTGAAAAAAATAAAATGCTGACAAGAATTTATGGTACATGCTATGAAAAGAAAGCAGACTTAACAGAACATCTAGAGCGTTTAGAAGAAGCCAAAAGACGAGATCATAATAAGCTAGGCAGAGAGTTAGGATTTTTTATGACTGAAGAAAAGATTGGTCAAGGTTTGCCGCTATTAATGCCAAAAGGGGCAAAGTTTTTTCAAATATTACAACGTTTTGTTGAAGATGAAGAAGAAAGAAGAGGCTATGTATTAACAAAAACTCCATCATTTGCAAAAAGTGATTTATATAAAATTAGCGGTCACTGGGATCATTATAAAGATAGTATGTTTATTATTGGAGAAGAAAATACTGTTTCTATCACACATAATACCCTTCAAAAAGCAAAATCCGACCATGTTTTTGCATTAAGACCGATGACTTGCCCATATCAGTATATGATTTATAAAAATGGCTTGAAAAGCTATAGAGACTTGCCCATTAAATACAATGAAACAGCAGCTCTTTTTAGAAATGAAAACAGCGGCGAAATGCACGGTTTAATCAGAGTACGTCAGTTTCATTTGTCCGATGGTCATGTAATTTGCACGCCTAGTCAACTTGAAAAAGAATTTAAGGATTGTTTTGAGCTATCTATTTTCTTTTTAGATAAAATCGGAATGCTGGGTGATGTATTTTTTAGATTCTCTAAACGTGATTTGCAAAAGGATAAATATATAGGGAGTTTAGATACTTGGAATTTAGCAGAAAGTTCAATGAAAAATATTCTAGATTCAATGAATATCGAGTATACTGAAGCTGAAGGTGAAGCAGCATTTTATGGACCTAAATTAGATATTCAGTTTAGAAATGTATACGGAAAAGAAGATACTTTAATGACTATTCAAGTGGATTTATTTTTGAGTGAAAAGTTTGACATGACTTATGTTGCTGAAGGTGGTGAAAAAAAATATCCTTATATTATTCATAGGTCGGCATTTGGCTGCTATGAGAGGGTGATGGCGGCATTAATAGAAAAATATAGCGGATCGCTGCCTCTTTGGATGTCACCAATGCAGATAGCTATTTTGCCTGTAACAGATAGGGCTATTGTTAGGGCAAAAGAAATTGAAGCGGAGTTAAAGTCTGAAGGATTAAGATGTGAGGTAGACTATAGAAATGAAAAGCTTGGATTTAAGATAAGGGCAGCTCAGGTCGAAAAAATTCCTTATATGCTTGTTTTAGGAGATAAAGAAATTGAGAATAACATGATTGCAATAAGAGAACGTCACCAAGGAGATTTAGGTACAATGACATTAAAGGATTTTTTAAAGAGAATTAAAAAAGAATTAAAGTAAATTAACATAATTGCATTGCTACTATTAGTAGCAATGCAATTACTAATTGTGGCAGTTTATAACAATAATATTGTTGTCATTTTGAAAGCTTTATAGTATATTATAAAATAGTTAATTAGCTATAAAAAACTTAAAGGAGGAATAAAAATGTCAAACAATAACATATGCACTTGTCCAACTTGCAACTGCCCAAATTGCCCTTGCACACCAACAGAATGTAAATGTCTACCAGAATGTAACTGCAGTTGCAAATGCAATAAACAATAATAATTATGGATGCTAAGATAGTAGGAATACGCATTATGGAGGGACGCAAGAAATTGGGTCTCTCTAGAGTGCAATTTGCTTTAAAAGTCAATATAAGCCAGCAAGCTGTAGGCAAGTGGGAACGAGGTGAAAGTTTGCCAGATATTTTTATGCTTGCAAAAATTGGTGAAGTAATTGGAATCACAGACATGTGCTATTTTGTAGGTAAAGATCCATGCGTTTGCGACTGCGGCTGTTGTCCTTGTTGCATAAAATGAAACTGCTTTCATTTTTAGATAAATTTCTACAAAAATTCTTATAATTCCTTAGTCTAGAAATATTAAAATTATATACATGACAAGGAGCATTGTTATTACATCAGGCAAGGGCGGAGTAGGCAAAACTACGCTTGCTGCTATGTTGGGCAGAACACTAGGATTATTAGGTCTTAGAGTTTTATTAATTGACACAGACATGGGTCTAAATAATCTTGATGTTGTCATGGACATAGAACGCAAGGTTGTTTTTGATATTGTAGATGTTTTAAATGGAAAATGCAGATTAAAGCAAGCCTTAGTTGAAGATATCATAGAAGGTGTTTTTATATTGCCTTCTAATCACACCTATGACAAATCAAACATAACATCAGCTACCTTGAGGAATTTAATACAAAACCTAATAGGCTTTGATTTTTGCATACTAGATTGTCCAGCGGGAATTGAAGCAGGATTCCATAGAGCAGTAAGTGCAGCCAATGAAGCAATTGTAGTATCCACTCCGCATCTATCAGCACTTAAAGATGCAAATAAAGTGCTGTCAATTTTACAATCATATAAAATGAATACTAGCTTAGCATTAAATAGAGTACGAGGTGATTTAATTGTAAGTGGAGATTATTTGTCACCTTTGGATATTAAAAATAGTTTATCCGTACCTTTGATTGGAGTCGTACCTGAAAATGATGATATAGGAATTTTTTCTAATCAAGCACTAAATAAAAATAATGCAGCCTTTAATGCAGCAATGATGATGGCAAAAAATTTGATATACGAAAGTGAAAATTTATTTGATACTACAAAGGCGTTTAAAGGTTTCTTTGGGCGTTTAAAAAGAAAGGGAAGGAGACAAAAGTAATGAAACATAATAGGGTACTACTTAATAGGTTGAAAGAGAATATAGGAGATAATAGGGGTTGTTCGCAATTATTTTTAAAGGTATTAAAAAGTGATTTAGCAAGATTATTAGGACAATATATGGCATTTGAAGGCTTAGAATTAGCTATAATTCCAAATAACGATAGATTTGACATGCAAGTCCAATTAAACATAAGCCAATTTTTTGAACTAGGTAAAGGTGTGGAATAATAATTTCTGTTAACTCATATACATAGTGCATGGACAAGTATGAGGGCATGAATAAACCTAAATGCATATCATATGCATTAGAATACAAGGTTTTAAATAAGACAAATAAATTGATAGAAAAGCAAGAATTTAAGCATCCCAAATCAATAAATAAAACTAAATCTTTTCTAATTTTTAGATTAATAGCTTGTGTGCTATTACTTGTTTTTCCGCTTGCCGCAAGATTTACCAATCTATCAATTGCACATACAATAAATGATTTTTTAATAAGAGAATTAACAAGAGAAGTAAACTTACCGTTTATAAATGCTGATGCAGATTATTGTTACCATGAAAAAATTTAAAGAAAAAACAGCAAAAATAGAAGGTAAATTAAAGTTTAAAATCTCGCCACTATTAATAATAATGGCAGCGATATTTTTTTTGCAAAACAGCGGATATTTATTTATTTCATACATGATAGCAGTGATATTTCATGAGTTTGCTCATGCAGAGGTTGCAAATAAATTAGGGTATCGTTTAATAAAATTTAACCTAAACCCATATGGTGCATCCTTAATAGGCGAATTTGAATCAGTAAAAAATCGTGATGAAATTCTCATAGCCTTAGCAGGTCCACTTGCAAATTTAGCCCTCATAATTATAAGTGTAGCCCTTTGGTGGGTCTTTCCATCAACCTATTTTATCACACTATATTTTGTAACCGCCAATATTTTTATATCTTTTTTCAATCTTATACCTGTTTTTCCTTTAGATGGCGGCAGAATACTGCTTGCTTCATTATCATTGAAAATGCCAAGAAACATAGCATATAAAAGAATGAGAATATTTGGCTTTATCTTATCTATCTTTTTAATCACAGCATTTATTTTATTTGCCATCATCGGTTTTTTAAATCTCACCTTTGCTATAACTGGTGTATTTGTCTTATTGTCCTCAGCTTTTCCTGATAAAAGTTCATATTATCAAAGACTTTATTCAATGGCATCAAGAAGCAAAAATTTAAAAAAAGGATTAATCACAAGAGAAATCCTAGTTTCAAACACAGCAACAATTTTACAATTAACAAAGATGCTTTCAGGCAGCTATTTTACTAAATTTATAATCGTTGACGAAAAATTTAATATGCTATTAAAAATCAATGAATTTGAATTAGAAAAACTTAGTCTAAATAATAAAATTGATTTACCGCTTATTGAGTTAAATCATACTTAAACGCTGCTATTAAAATATATATTATTTTAATAGTTTATTTCTTTAACTCTTTTTATTTCAGCCCCTAAACCTATTAAATCATCTTCTATTTTATAATAACCTCTGTCAATATGCTCTAATCCATGGATTATACTTGTACCTTCAGCACTTAACCCACCTATAATCAAGGCCGCTCCGCCTCTTAAATCCTCTGCCGCAACTCTAGCTCCATTTAATTTTCCAACACCACATACAACTGCACTTTGCCCAATACATGCAATATTTGCTCCCATTTTCCTTAACTCTCCAATATATCTAAATCTGTTTTCAAATAATCTTTCATTTAAAATGCTTTGACCCTTACCTCCGCAAAGCGCAGCCACCAATTGTGACTGCATATCCGTAGGAAATCCTGGATAAGGCTGTGTCACAATGTCTCCTACGCCTTTTAAAGCTTTACTTGAAATCATTTCAATACTATTAGTCAAATAATCTTTTCCTGCTTTAAATTTAAAAATAACACCAGCCTCTTTTAAAACTTCAACGATGCTATAAACATGTGCAATATTAAGTCCATCTATTTTGATTTTTCCGCCCGCACTTGCAGTCGCACATAAATATGTGCCCGCTATAATCCTATCTAATATTGGACTATATTCGCCTCCGCTTAAACTCTTTACCCCTTCAATCAAAATACTGTCTGTTCCTGCTCCAAAAATTTTACCGCCTATACTATTTATAAAATTAGCCAAATCTACAATTTCAGGCTCTTTTGCCGCACCATTGATTAAAGTACTTCCTTCTAATAAAGTGCCAGTCATCATTAAATTTTCTGTTGCACCTACTGAAGGAAAAGATAAATTTACAATACCACCCTTGATATCTTTTGCATCAAAGTTTATAGTTTCTTGCTCATTAGATGCATCAATTTTTACTCCTAAATCATTTAATCCTTTTAAGTGCAAATCAATAGGTCTTAATCCGATATTGCACCCGCCTGGCGCACTTATGACTGCTGTTTTAAATCTTGATAAAAGCGGTCCTAAAATAAAAATTGAAGAACGCATTGATTTAGTTAAATAATTATCTAACTCAAGTGGCTGCACTCTTTCACAATTGACAACAATATCACCATCAATAAACAAAACATGTGCTCCAAGCGATTTTAACACTTCAATCATGGATAAAACATCTAAAAATGGTGCGCAATTTTTTAAAACAACTGTATGCTTTGTCATAATACATGCTGCTAAAATAGGCAAAATAGAGTTTTTTGCCGCTGTCAATTTAATTTCGCCCCTTAGTTTTTTTCCGCCTTTAATATGTAAAACCATACACCCATAATATGATAATTTTAGCTAAAGTGTTACCTAGTGATAAAGCAACAAAAAATAAATCGCTAAAAAAATTATGTTTTTTTTGTTTTATCCCATAATTCGTGTGTTTTCTTATTGTATAAAAGATAGACGATGTATGTATACATTGAATTTGTAATTATAGACAACCTTGTTATTACTGCTTTAATTGCTTTAATTTCATATAGGATATTAAGGGTGTCTGTTTCAAAAAAAAGAGTAGCACTTGCAAGCATAATAGCAACTATAATTGCTGTCTTTTACCCATTTATTTATGCACATTTTTTACTTTTATTGTTATTAAGGATAGTCGTGGCTAGCATCCTCTCACTTATCCTATTCATAAAAAAAGCTCCAATACTTAAAGGCGCAATCATTTTCTTGCTATCAACTGCTACGCTTGCAGGCATCATATTCATGCTGGGCTTTATCATATTAGGATCTGCTAATAATGCACTCTACTCACCATTTTTAGAATTCCCAATAGGATTATTTTTTCTAATTCCCATGCTAATTTATTATCCAATAAAATCCTTAATCAAAGGCGTATCAAAATCAAGGTCTACAAATGAATTTTATTATAATTTCGAATTTATAGCACTAGATAAAAAAATTAAAGGGAAAGGATTTTTAGATTCAGGTAATTTTTTAAGCGATGATAAAAGCGGACTACCAGTAGTAGTAATCTCTTCAAAGCTTACATTGAAAATTCTATCTCAAGAACAGCTTTTTTTAATAGCAACTAATAAAGGAGAACAAATTCAAAAAGAAGCACGCTATTTAAACATAACCACAATTGGCAATAATAGCAAATTATTGATAATAAAAGCCAAAAAATTTAAGGTATATTTGGACAAATCCAAGAATATAATGAGTGAGGTCATGCTAGGCTTGTCGCTAAATGAAATAGGGCAGGCAGATGCACTTTTATCACCGCTGTTAATAAACATTTAAGGAGAAATTTTATGAAACAATTTTTTAACAAAATCATAAACTTTTTTAGACGAATTTTTAGTCAAAAAAATAGCAATTTTTTGCATTATATAACAAGCGGAGAGGCTTTGCCTATGCCGCTTGAATCTGAATTAGAAGCAGAAACGATAAAAGAGTTTTCCTTAGGCAATTTGGACGCAAAGAGAAAACTAATTGAACATAATTTAAGGCTAGTGGTCTATATTGCAAAAAAGTTTGACAACACAGGAGTAGATCCAGAGGATTTAATTTCTATTGGGACAATTGGTTTAATTAAGGCTGTAGCATCTTTTGATGCTGCAAAAAATATAAAATTGGCTACATATGCATCAAGATGTATCGAAAATGAAATTTTGATGCATTTAAGAAAAATTGTTAAAATAAAATCTGAAGTATCTTTAGATGAGCCTTTAAATGTAGATTTTGAGGGAAATGAGTTGTTAATGAGTGATATTTTAGGCACAGAAGTAGATTTAGTTAGTAAAAATATTGAAAATAAGACAGAGCATAATTTATTATGGGCTGCAATAAATAAACTAAATAAGAGAGAAAAAGTAATCATGCAAATGCGATTTGGATTAGCAGAGCATGAAGAAAAAACGCAAAAAGAGGTTGCCGATTTATTGGGAATCTCTCAAAGTTATATATCAAGACTAGAAAAAAAGATTTTCTTTAGATTAAAAAGGGATATAGCAAAAGTTTTATAATATCACTCTAATATAGTTTGCTTTAATTTTATTATGTATTATCATATAGATATATATGTATGCTGATAATTTACAAAATGAATATAAAAAACTGTTCACATTAGATAATGAAAAATTTCCATTGAACTGGGCAAAAACATGGGAACAAAATTTATCAAGAAACAAATTAGAGAATTTTATTCCACCGACAATCCCATTTATCGGCAAAAATTATGAAAAATATAAAATTTTGATTTATGCAAGTGCAGAAGTTTTGACATGTAATAATCACATAAAATATTTATCTAGTTATGGAGGTAAAATCACCAATAGACACCGGCATCGCTTTGATAATCCAAAAAATAAAGAAGAGATTGATAATTTTTTTCCTAATGTAAATTGTCAACCCATAACAAACGGAGCACTTACTCTATCCGCAGCCTATATTTGTCAAAAAGCAAATATACTTGATATACCTAATAATCCTAGAGATTTTTTAGAAAATATTGCTTTTGGAAACTTCGGAAAATTTTCTATTGATGGAAAATCAAATTTAGATTATGCAAATAAAGCGTATTATCTAAATGCATCTTTAGACTATATAGAAACAGATTTAAAAATTTTAGAACCTAATTATCTAATCATAACTGCAGCAACTACACAAAAAAAGAATGTAAAAAAATTATTAAATGATTCTTCCATCACACCAAACAATATATTTAAAATATATCAAATGAATTTTAATAATATATGCAACACTAATAGAATAAACAAAAATGATTATGTTCCACTAACAGAAAATGAGCTTTCAAAAATAAATCCACACTTTCCGATTTGGCACAAACATTTAGACATTAAATCTATTACCACAAAAAATGACCCTGACTCTAAAAAATATTATAAAGTATATGCCTATCTTAATGAAGAAGTATTAACAAAGGAGAAAACTGCAAATGAAATTTGAAATTAAATTCACAATAGAAACCGAAGATGAAAACTTACCGCTTAAAGAATTTAAAAAGATTGCTAATGGATCAATAATGAGTTTAAGGATTTGACGCCTGAATGAAAAATAATAGGGGAATACAACACAGAAAATACTTAAAAATATATTCGAGACTAAAGCAATATCAACAAGTTTACTTCAAAGAAAGTTTAAACTAAGGTTTGCAAAAGCCAACTATAATAGATTTCTAGAAGAAAAAAGATATATCGGCACAAAAGATTGTAATGAACCGATAAATCCCAGAGAAATTTTTATCAAAGAATCTAATTTTAAAATTTAATTTTCTTGCTTTTCTAAAGCGTCTTTAACTTGCATTAAGCGAGCTAAGGCGCTTCTTTCATTTTCATCTAATTTCATCTGAATATAAGAAATAGTTTCATTTAATTGCGGAATCATTATATGCTCTAAAGCATTTACTCTGCGTCTAGTTTTTTCAATCTCGACAGATAATAAGCTGCAAGCTTTTTCTTTTTGGGCTAATTCAAATAGTTTTAATTTAAGTGATTGCATAGATAAAACTGCTTCATCTAATTTAGGCACTGTCATATTTAATGAATAATTAAATATTGATTTATTGCTATCATCTTCATCATCAACTATGCTATATTTAGGAATACTTACACCCATTATACTTTTTTGTTCTACTGCAATTTTCATGCTAAACTTGGGCACATTAAATATATTTTCAATCAAAGACACATCAGATATAGCTCTAGCAAAAACAAATTTTTCTAAAGTGCTTTTTAATTTTATATCAAGTTCATTTCTTAAAAGTTTTGCATCTTTAGCCAACTGCAAAAACTGCCGAATCATCTCATCCGACTTATCTTTTAATAGCTTATGCCCCTTAATCGCCGCCTTAAGTCTAGTCTTGCATTTATTAAGCTCTATTCTAGTAGGGTTTACTTGCAATCGTACCATTAATTATTTCCTATAATATTTTTCAATGAATTGTTCTTTAACCCTCTTTAATTCACTTGCAGGAAGCATTTTCATTAAATTCCAGCCAAGCTCTAAAGTATCTTCAATACTTCTATTCAAATTAAATCCTTGACCTATATATTGTTTTTCAAACTCTTCTGCAAATCTAGCATACTTTCTATCTAATTCAGTCAACGCCGCCTCACCCAAAATTGCAGCCAATTCCTTGTTATCTTTGCCAGTTGCATACGCACTAAACAACTGATTCATCGTATCCGCATGGTCTTCTCTAGTCTTTTTATCACCAATTCCTTTGTCTTTCAATCTTGATAAACTCGGCAATACATCAATTGGGGGAGTAACTCCCTGCTGATGCAGCTGTCTTGATAAAATTATCTGTCCTTCAGTTATATAACCCGTTAAATCAGGTATAGGATGTGTTTTATCGTCTTCTGGCATCGTCAAAATAGGTATCTGAGTAATAGAACCCCTTTTCCCTTTAATTTTGCCTGCTCGCTCATACAATGATGCTAAATCCGTATACATATACCCAGGATACCCACGACGGCCTGGCACCTCTTTTCTAGCAGCTGAAACCTCTCTTAAAGCCTCTGCATAGTTAGTAATATCCGTAATAATAACTAAAACATGCATACCTTTTTCAAACGCTAAAAACTCAGCAGCAGTTAAAGCCATTCTTGGTGTAGCAATCCTTTCAATCGCAGGATCTGATGCTAAGTTGACAAACAAAACAGCACGTTCAATTGCCCCTGTTTTATTAAAATCACTGATAAAAAAATCCGCTTCTTCATGAGTAATACCAACTGCTGCAAAAACTACTGCAAAATCATCATCTGAATTTTTAACAGCTGCTTGTCTTGCTATTTGAGCAGCTAAATTTGCATGAGGCAAACCGCTTGCAGAAAAAATAGGCAGCTTTTGACCTCTTACAAGTGTATTTAATCCATCTATTGCTGATACTCCTGTTTGAATAAATTCATCAGGATAATCTCTGGCGTATGGATTAATAGGAGTCCCATTAATATCCAGTCTCTTATCTGGGATTATATTTGCTCCGCCATCAATTGGTTTACCCATTCCATTAAAAACTCTGCCTAGCATATCCATTGATACATCAAGCTCTTGCCCACGACCTAAGAAACGTACTTTTGAAGAAGATATTTTTAAACCCCTATTAGAATCAAACAATTGTACCAAAGCATAATCTTTATGTGCCTCAAGCACTTTGCCTTTTCTTTTTTCACCATTTTCTTGCTCAATTTCTACTAATTCATTATATTTTATGCCACTCACTCCTTCTACAAGCATAAGCGGACCTGCAACATTGGCAATGGTTTTATATTCTTTATGCATCAAAATCCCCTTTAAACTGTTTTCTTAATTCAATCATAGTTTCATCAAATTCTGATAATTTTTTAATAATTTTTGCCCTAGCAATTTTATTTCTTATATCTAAATTTAATAACTTTTCAATATCCATTCCATTTTCTAAAGCATTTTGTCCTAATTTATAAAACTCTATAATTAATTTCAAAATATTGAATTGACAGTCTAAGCTAGTAAAAGAATCTGCATCAAAAAAAGCATTCTGGTGCAAAAAATCTTCTCTAATAGATTTAGCCGTCTCCATAGTTAACCTATCTTTAGGTGACAATGCGTCCATTCCCACAAACCTAACAATCTCTAACAGTCTTGTTTCTTCATGCAATAAATTTGCTGTTATATACTTTAAATCATTAAATAAAGGATCAACATTTTTATCATACCAACTATTTAAGCGATCAGAATATAATGAATAACTTGTATTCCAATCAATTGCAGGGAAGTGGCGCTTATATGCTAAGCTAGCAGATAATCCCCAAAAAACCTTGATTATGCGCATTGTACTTTGCACAACAGGCTCTGACATATCACCGCCTGGGGGAGAAACAGCTCCAATCGCAGTAATAGAGCCTTGGCGTTTTTCACTTCCTAATAAATCTACTACACCCGCTCTTTCATAAAATTCTGATAGTCTTGAAGATAAATAAGCTGGATATCCTTCATCGCCTGGCATTTCTTCTAATCTAGCACACATCTCTCTTAAAGCCTCTGCCCATCTAGAAGTAGAGTCTGCCATAACAGCAACATTATAGCCCATGTCTCTAAAATACTCTGCTATAGTTATCCCTGTATAAATACTTGCTTCTCTAGCCGCAACAGGCATGTCAGATGTATTTGCAATTAATACCGTACGATTCATAAGGCTATGCCCAGTTTTAGGGTCAATAAGTTTAGTAAACTCATTTAATACATCAGTAATCTCATTGCCCCTTTCGCCACAACCAATATAAACAACTATATCAGCATCTGCCCACTTAGCTATTTGGTGCTGTACAACCGTTTTACCAGAACCAAACGGCCCAGGAACAGCAGCAACACCGCCTTTAGCAATAGGAAAGAGGGTATCTATTACTCTTTGTCCTGTAACAAGCGGAGCATAAGGAGCTTTTTTTTGTGCATAGGGACGCCCTTTTCTAACAGGCCAATGTGATAACATGCTAATTTTAAACTCAATCCCAGATTCATTTTTAATTAAAGCGATAGTTTCTTCAACTGAAAAAGCACCATCAAAAATTTTGTTAATTTTGCCTTCTATACCAAACGGAATCATTATTCTATGCTCAATAATCTCATTCTCTTGCACAACTCCAATTATATCCCCAGATTTAACAATATCACCAACTTTTTTTAATGGTTCAAATTTCCATTTTTTTTGTCTATCTAAAGGGTCAACTTTTAAACCTTTATCAATATGATTTCCGTATTGAGAATATAACGCTTTTAAAGGACGACCGATTCCATCAAAAATACCGCCGATTAAACCAGGACCTAATTCAGTAGATAATGGCATATTAGCAGAAACCACTTCTTCACCTGGCCCAATTAAACTGGTGTCCTCATAAACTTGAATGGACGCCTTGTCTTTTTTTAATTCAATTATCTCACCAATTAGCTTTTTATCAGAAACATAAGCTAAGTCAAACATTTTTGCATCCGACATACCTTCTGCTATAATAAGTGGTCCTGATACCTTGATAATTTTTCCTTTCATTGTTTCTAGCTCCTAAAAATTGTGTCAGAGCCCATTGCTTGCTCTATATCTTTTTTGAGTAAATCAATTGTTTGCTTGCTTGTTAAAGAGGGGATAGTGATTATTGCAAGATGAGAATGCACCCTTAAATTGATAATTTGGTCTAGGATTAATGATGCTAGATTTTCTAAAATGAAACAAACAACGTAGTTTTCATCAAGTAACTTTAAAATATCAAGAGTTTGATTAGCATCATTTGCTAAAAAAGTATCTGCACCTATAGTTTTAAACGCTATTGTACTATCTATATCTCCTATAAATGCGAATTTTTTATTACTCATCAGAAAAACTCCATAAATGGTCTAAATTGGGATTAATATTATTTTTTAATAAAATAAGGATATATCTAATGTTTTTGATTTCAAACAACTTAGAAAAGAAGAATCTAAGAAATGGACCATTTCTTAAAAAATTATGTTGATTATGTTTTAATTTAGAAAAAACTTGATTTTTTTTTAATATAGCAAAATTCTCAAAATCATATTCTTTTAATAAATTAACAGCATCTGAATATCTATAATCTTCAGCATCAAATTCTTCTAAATTTAAAAAACCACCATCAATATACTCATCAAAATTCTCTTTAAAACTAATGCCTATTTTCTTTGACCTATAAAATGTCAACAGATTGATTAAATCTATATCTGTTCTAACTAAATCAACAAAATGTTTACCCAATTTTTGAGTTAAATGCAGTCTTTTATCAAAACGCTCTTTTATATTTATACTTATTTGAAAATCTAAAAAAGTTAACAAAAACTCTGTTAAATACTTACATAATGAATATTCATTAATAAAATCAGTTAATTTTTTAATAGGGTATTTAATTAATGCATCTACATCATCATTAACAGAATTAGTCTTAAAAAAATTTATTGCAACCAATCTTTTAATAGCCTCATCATAGTTTAATGAAACAATTTGTTTGAGTCTAGACCTACTCAAAAGATTGCCAGCCTCATATTCTGCGGCTGTATTTGCATAAATATTTTTGCTACTCATTAAATAAAATCCTTGCTATATCTGTTTGTTTTTCAAACCTAATTAAATTAATTAATGCATCGATTGTTAAATTTTTATCATAACTTTTTCCTTCTAAAATAATCCCACCCTCATTGTCATGTGTTTTTTCACTAACATGTAATTTCAATTTGCTTTTTAAGTTTAAAGTATCAATAAACCCTTTAGGGATTCTTTTTATATCATATTTAGCAAAAACCACCGCATCGTCATTTTCAGCATATTTAACAATCAATTTTTCTAAAAAATCTAAATATGCTTTATCCGCCAGCGCTAAAATACTCTTTTTTGCCTCATTAAAAACTCTATCTACTAAATCTTGTTTGATTTTTAATATAGCATTTGATATCTTAATCTTAGACATAGTCTGATTTTGATCTAAAATCTTTTTATTTTCTAAAATCTCTTTTTCAAAATACTTCTGTGCACTATTATTTAACTCATTTTCAAAATCTCTTAAAATAGCCGCTTGTCCTTTATCAGCAACCTCAATAATATTTTTCGCATATTCTTTTGCATTATTAATCAATTTTTCACTTATATTTTGGCTCATACTCTAATTACCAGTCTAAATAAATTTAAATTGCATACAGTGCTAGCTATACACTCATAGGTATAATAATAAACTTGAGGAGTATACAAAGGAGGTGGCTCTGTTGGAACAGGATAATAATACATATTGATAAAAAGTACACCAAGCATACTTATTAAAAATCCAAACAACGCAAAAACCTCTGACGCTGAAATAATTAATATACAGTTACCAAAAGTTTTATTTTGCTTTGCAAAAAGACTCACAGCCGTCACACCTACATTTCCTTGAACAACCGCACTTACCCCGCCAATTATTGCAACAGGCAAGCAAAGCATCATAATAGCTAAACCTGTATTTGTAGACAATGCCAAAAGTTCTGCACCAGGCATGACACCTATACGCATCAACAGCATGAAAGCAACCGTAAGACCATAAATAGTTTGAGAAGACGGCAGCAAAATCAAAATTAACAGCCTAGAGAATAACTTTGGCTCTTTAGCTAAAACTGCATTTGCAGCAGACCCAATTTTAGTAACAGCTATTGATGAGCCTATACCCGATACTATAATAGCAAGAGCAGCCCCCAAAAGTGCTAATGCAACACCTAATGTCATGATTATTAACTCCTTTTTTTTAATTTATACTAAATTTACATATTTAGTATTAGATCCAAGCGGCATAAAAAATCTTCCGTTTCCATCATAAAATTTTCCAAAAAATTCAACATATTGCAATCTTATATCATGCACATATGCCGCCAGCGCAGCTAATGCAAAGTTAAACAAATGCAAAACTATTAATGCAATAGCCCCCAGCACAACCCCCACAGCAGGGATAGCAAACAACATCATGCCAATCTGATTAAAAGCCATTGCAATAGCTCCACTAGCAAGAGCCAACCCAAATAATCTAGAATAACTCAATACATCAGAGAATAAATTTATTAACTTATAAAGCCCGCCAAATCCGCCTGCAATTTTTCCTGCAATGCTAGGTGCACGGCGTCCGCCAGTTAATAAAATCCCAACTAAACTAGCTATAAGCATAATAATAGCAATAATTGAAAATGGGAATGTAGTATTTTCAAACAGCATAGGCATTAAAAAAAGTAAGATTCCGATAAAAAGCATATACATAAATACAGAATCAAACAATCCGTCTAGTATTTTTAAAAAGCCTGCTTTTTTATTTCGGCTAAAAGCAACATCCGCTTTAATTGTCTTAATTGTCCTAAGCGTATAGCCTGTCAATAAATGCACTACTCCTAAAGATAGTGAGAAAATCAACATCATTACAGGATCATGCATAGGATTAAACCAAAGAGCAGGGAAAGAATCAATTGCAAATACCCCACCAAATAAAAGACCAAAAATTATTCCGCTTATACCACAAATTCCTAGCATCAAAACCATACGCTTTAACGGAGTAGCTATTTTTTTTGATAATAAACCCACTAGTATACCACCCACAGCCATTATTAATCCATATCCCGCATCTGCTAACATAATTCCAAAAAAAACAAAAAAGAAGATTGACATAATAGGGGAAGGGTCACCTTCTCCATAAGTAGGCGCTCCATATCCTGTAGTAACAGACTCAAAGGGCTTAAATAATTTTTTATTGACAGCCAATGACGGGGGAGAGTCACTTAATTTAACAGCACGAGATTCTAATTCTAAGTTAGGAATATTTTCATTTAAAGTGCTTTTAATTTGATTTAAAGCAGCCGATGGTACCCAACCTTCAATTATAACAGAATTTTCTTGCGTAATAAAAATATTTGAATCAGCATGCTCTTGTTCAATTTCTAATTCTATTGCATCATGCAAAATTTTTAAATTAGCCAGTTCATTTTGATAAGCCAAAGCCTTTTTAATTAATACTACATCATTTAAATCTGCTTCATCAATTTGTACTATATTTTGGTTGATTAGTTCTTTTGCTGTCAAATCATAATCATATGTGCATATGTCAAAACTTTGCGAATCAAGTTTTCTTAAAAGCCTTGGTTTGTCTTCAATTTTGCAAATAATACCCAATACAGATAATTCACTAGAGTCAAATTCTTGAACATAACAATCAAATTTTTTAAAAAATTCTTTATCAATTAAAGGCTGCGAAACTGCTAAAATTGCACTTGATGTACGAGTATCTTTAAATTTAGAAAAAGAAATATCAATATTTGAAAATTTCATTAAATCTATATTTAATTCAGTTAAGTCTTTAATTTTATTTTTTAAGCTGTTTCGTTTCTCTTCAATGTCTTTTAATTCATCACAAATTTTGATTAAACCATCTTTATTAATTGATTCAATTTGTTCAAAAGATAAATTAATTTTAATCTTTGAATTAGAATCTTGTTCAATATTAAAAGGTTCAATATCATCACATAATTTTTTATTTAACTCGGATGCTTCTAGCATCAAATCTTCTAAATATTTGATTGCAAAAACTATTTTTGATTGATTTTTAATCAATTCATCATTAATTTGACTCAATTTATATTCATCTGTTTCAATATCTTCAGCTTTTGCAATCTCAAAACAGCCGCTTTTTGTTAGCAGCCTTAAAACCGATTTTTTATCACTACAATTAGCGATAATTTTTAAATAGCTCATTTTAACAGTAGCCATTTTTTCTAACCCTGCTTTAACAAATAATAAAAAATATTATCCAAACTTTTATCACTTAACAGCAATTTTCATTAATACATCAATAACAAAATCTTTTGCCTTTGAAATATTTTTCTCTGCCATATCGTATGTCTTTCTAGCCTCTAAATCTGCATTTTTATTGGTTTCGTCATTTAACTTTAATAATTCATTTTCAAAATTTTTGTATTCTGCATTCAGTTTATATTTTTGTTCACTCTCAATTTTCTTAACCAAATCAGCTTTTTTATCATCAATAGATAAATTAATTTCATTTGCCTTATTAACAGCATTTTCTTCAATAAAAATTATTTTGTCTATCAATTCATTTATCATAAAATTAAGTATATCCTATTTTTTTTTATGTGTCTACTAAAAAACAAAGGAAATGCCTTTTATTTTAGCATTTCCCTTAAAAAATTATCATTGATTTAAAATCTATTTGCTTTGCTTTTTGATCAAAACTTTTAAGACAATCATTAAACCCACTCCAGCTGCTGCGCATGCCGCACCAATAATAAATGCCGGGTACATATAATTTGCATTTTGATAATCAACAGCTCTATTTGCAAATACCCCTGCAATTTGTGATGATGCTATTGCCCCTATACCAAATCCTAATAATACAAAACCATAATTAGTAGCCAAGTTTTTTGTACCAAATGCGTCTGCTGTCAAAGTAGGAAAAGTAGATAAAATTCCGCCATAGCATAAACCTATTAATGCAGCCACAACAAAGATAACCCAAGATCCAATTGCTAATCCAGTAAGCAAAAATAATATGCCACTTGCTGCTAACAATATTAATATAGTATTAATACGACCAATCTTATCACAAACAAAACCCCATAACAATCTTCCGCCTGAATTACATGCAGATATAGCCATTACGCCAATCGACAATGCTAATCCTCCCACCATCAAAGCATTATCAAGCCCTGTCAACACCTCAATAGGCCGCATAAATGCAATTATCATTTGTCCGCCGATTACTGCAAGCATAAATGTAAACATAATGAGATAAAATTTAGGATTTTTAAGCATTTCTATAGCAGTAAAATCTTTTTTGACAGTTGACGATTGGTAAGCAGTGATTGGATTTAGAGTAATTTCATCATCAGTTATAGAAGATTCAATTAAAACAATTTCTTCTTGCTGGCATTCTACATTTTCAATTACTGCCTCTTCAACTTGTGCTGTACATTGTGCATTATGTATTATATCCGTTGGCGGATGCTTTAAAAACAAACTACCCAATGTGCAAATCGTTATAAACACAATACTCAATATCCTAAATGTCCAAGCCTCTCCACCCATGATTTGGTCATAAACATTTGGGTTCGGCTCACCAAAATGCCCTAAAAGCACCATAATAACCGGAGTAAAAACTACTCCGCCAAAACCTAATGCAGAAACAATTATTCCGCTAATCAACCCTTTTTTGTGAGGATACCATTTTTGAGCACAGGCAATTGTAGTAGAGTAGGTAAACCCCATACCAACACCACCCATAAAACCGTATGTCAACCACAATAACCACGGTGCGCTTGCCGTCACAAACGAAGCAAGCAAAAATCCTAATGATAATATTACACCGCCAATAAAAACAACGATTCTGGTTGAATCTAATTTTCTTGCTAAAATACCGCCGAAAACACTGCCTATTGTTAAAAAAGCAAGCATTATTGAAAAAGTAAGTGCAGCCTGTCCTTGATAGTTTGGTCCGCCAAAAAGAAGGTGAGTGACGCCTGTTTGAAACAAACTCCATAAATAAGCTATACCTAGTGTTAGCTGGATAAATAAAGCAGCAATAACAACCATTAGACCTTGTTTTGACTGAAAAGCAATGTTTTTTTGCATATTCTTCTTTTCTCTCTTTAACTCTCTTATTTTGTTAATCCAATGTCTAACACAACATTGTTTTCTTTATTTTTGTAGTATTTTCTTTTGAATATTTTGTATAGCTCTATTAGCGGAATAATCATCATGCCAGCCCCAATACCCAATGCCCATTGTCTTAAAGAAAGTGTTGTTATGCCCAATGCTGTTTGAAAGGCAGTGAACGGTATAGCAATACTTAATACAACAATTACAATCGTTATCAAAACAGCCAAATTCATAACTTTGCTTTGGAATGGATTTGATTTAAAAATTGATTTACGATAGTTGATTAAGTTAAATGGGTGAACTGTTTCAATTACCCCAAGCACAAGATAACTCATGGTTATCAAAATCACATCATCATAGCTAAATACAAATCGACCTATAGTATAAACAAATGCTACTAAAAGCATTGTAAAGACTCCATGAATAACCATTGTAAGTCCGTTTTGACCTCTGAACAAACTGCCCCGTGACGGATTTGGCTTTTGCTTCATTATATCTTTTTCTGCTGGAAGTGTCCCCATCGCAATAGCAGGAAGTGTATCTGTTACAACATTAATCCACAATATTAAAAGTGCATTAAAAAACGGCAATCTAAAAACAGCTAATAAAACAGTCATTAAAATTAATTCGGCAAGACTGAGCGATATTAAATAAACAATAATCTTTAATATATTGCTATATGTCCGCCGTCCTTCTTCTACAGCAGAAACTATAGTTGCAAAGTTATCGTCAGTCAGCACGACGTCCGCTGCACCTTTGGTTACTTCAGTACCAGAAATCCCCATTCCAATGCCAATGTCTGCAGATTTAATACTAGGAGCATCATTAACTCCGTCACCTGTCATAGCTACAATCTTATCAAGAGACTTAATAGCCTTGACTATGCGCAGCTTATGTTCAGGATTTACTCTAGCATATACTTTATAGTTTAAAACCTTTTCACACAATTCTTCATCTGTCATATTTTGCAAAATCGCACCAGTCACCACTTCAGACTCATCGTCTGCAATACCTACAGCTTTAGCAATAGCAAATGCTGTGTCATAATGGTCACCAGTAATCATAATTGTAGTAATACCTGCTTCTTTGCAAGTTTTTACACTTTCAATAACCTCAGGTCTAGGCGGATCAATAAGACCGCTAAATCCGATTAAAATTAAATCTTCTTCATCAGCTGCATTAAGTTTTTGTCCTTCTTTCAATTCAAAAGGTTTATAGGCATATCCCAAAATTCTTAGTGCTTTTTGAGCATATTCTTTTGATGCGGCATAAACTTTTTCCCTGTCTTGATCAGTAATAGGACGCACTTTGCCCTCATCCAAAATTTTAGTACAATGAGAGAGCAATTTATCTAAAGCACCTTTAGCATACATGATTGTCCCATTTTCAGTTTGATTGACAGTAGACATCATTTTGCGTGCAGAATCAAACGGTAATTCAGCAAGTCTAGGATATTTTTTATCTATTTCATTTTTGTCAAAACCAAAAATATGTGCATAATTTACCATAGCAACCTCTGTTGGGTCACCAAGAGTAATCAGCTGTCCATTTTCTTCATAAGTAACATGAGTATCATTACAAAGCAACATGCAATATCGCATTAATTTTTTATCGTCATCACATAAACATGTCTTAGGATAAACCTCTTGCACTGTCATTTTATTAAGTGTAATAGTACCTGTTTTATCCGAACAAATTATTTGAGTGCTTCCTAAAGTTTCAACTGCAGGAAGATTTTTGACTATGGCTTTTCTTTTACTCATTCGCTGAACACCAAGCGCCATAGTGATATTGATACATATCGGAATAGCTTCAGGTATTGCACAAACAGCAATTGCAACAGTCAAAAGCATACTTTGAAGCCAAATATTTCCTTCAACATATTCAATATTCCAAATAAGACCATTAGTCCACCCATTAGGCCATAATGCGTTTGTTAAAAAAATAAAGGCTGCTACGACACCTACAACCGCTGCAATAATTTTGGTAGTTTTAGATATAGCTTTAGTTAATGGGGTAGAAGGAGTTTTTTCTTTTTCTAAGTGACCTGCAATTAAACCAAGCTGAGTTTGCATTCCAGCAGCTACAACAATTCCTCTGCCTCTGCCGTATGTAATTATGCCACTCATGAATGCCATGTTGCGCATATCACCAAGTGCAAGACTTTCACCCTCTATCATCTCTGTGCTTTTTTCAACAGGAACACTTTCACCTGTCAATGCCGCCTCCTCTATAAGAAGTGAGGCAGATTCAATTAATCTTAAGTCAGCAGGCACAATATCGCCTGCTTCTAATAAAACTATGTCACCAACAACCAAATCTTCAGTTTTTACATTTATTACAATGCCTTCTCTTAAAACTTTAGCAAATGGTTTGGTCGCTTTTTTCAATGCTTCAACAGCCTTTTCTGCCTTACCTTCTTGTATAAAGCCAATAGTTGCATTTAACAAAATTATAAAGCCAATAAATCCTACTGCAATCCATTTTGCATTTGGAGGATCAAGTAGAGAAGTAACAATGGTCAGCACCATAGCAATGAATAAGACAATCATCATTATGTGCTTTAGCTGTTTAACAAAGAGCATCCATTTGGGGACTTTCTTTGCATCCTTAAGGGCGTTTTTTCCGTCCTTTTCCAGTCGATTAGCTGCTTCTTCATTAGATAAGCCGCCATCAGGGGTACCGGTTAAAGATTTAACCTCTTCAATGTTCTTGTTATACATAGCTATGTAAAACTCCGCCTTTTTAATGTGAATTTTGCCCGCACTATTATCTTAGGATAGTGTGAATTTGCCCACATTCGGCTAATATAATAGGCAGTGGAAATCCTATAATAGGTAAGCCCCCACTGCCATGGCAATATTGTTATTTTACTCCTATTTTTTTTGCTCGTCAACTATTTTTGATATGTTTTAATGAAATTAATATGCCAATTATTAGTTGCTATTGTCTATTATAGCTTATATATATTTGATTTTTACCTGCATTTTATAGTATCATATTAATATGGAAGGACTTACAATCATTATCATAGCCATTGTTGCTGCCATAATAGCTATTATCCCTCTTTCAAAAAATGGAAAGAAAAAAGGCAGGGGAGTAGGATTCGGTGAAATTTTAGCACAAAATAAGCTTATGAAAAACAACGATTATATTGAAGCATTGACACATTATGAAGAGTTAATCACAAGACCAGGATTTATCAATGAACCGCTAGAAGTTCAAGCAGGACTTTTGCATAGCGCCGCCTTATGCTATATAAATACAGGCTTTTTAGATGATGCATTTAAATTAATTGACCAAGCTGATAAAATCAAATTTATAAAACAATCTACCGATTATGTTAAGGGTGAATATTATGCTCGTTTGAGTTTTTTCAATAAAGACATTTCATTGGCACTGCAAGCAGAAAGTCATTATAGAAAAGCAGCAGAACATAACCCAGTTTATTTCAACATAATAACAAAAATGTATATATTTCATTTTGAATTTGAAAAAGCATTGAATGCTGCAGAAGAATTTATAAATACTTGTAAAAAATCAGATTTAGCAAATGGCTATACTTGGTTAATGAAAATACATAAATTAACAGGTAATATCGATGGAATACGACAAGTTGTCAAAAAAGTAAAACAAGCAAAACTGAAAAATATTCTAGAATTAGAAAATGAATTAAAGCTGCTTGAAGAAGAGGATTTGAAATATTTCATGGCTACCTCAAACCCGCTTTCGCATGCTTTCTCTAGCTTAATAAAACTATATCAATCTCAACCAAACACAATCTATGACATATGGCTGTTTAAAAAAAAGATAGGATTAGCTGATTTTATGATAAAACCTGATTATGCAGAAAATTGTGTGGTAGGTATAAATTTTTCTCATTTACCAAATGAATTCAAATCTAAAAACAATATTCCTAAAGAAGGAACATTGTTTTTAGATTTGAGTGAAGAAACTGCTAAAACATTTATTACACAAGATAATATTGCAAGTTTCTGGGGAGATTATTTTATTAATTTTGTGCAAAAGCAAAAATGCTATACACTTAGCAAATACAATTCTGATAAATTTGAAGAGGCTATTGGACTAAAATTAGATGAGATAATGCAGTATTATATATTTTATTATTTTATCAATGAATACAATGACACTACTCATACTTGCATAGCAAAATATACCACTGAAACCCCGGATGATAAAGCAGCCAACAGAATAATAAGGTTAAATTTTAATGAGTTTCTGATTGATATCTTAGATGAGGAATCAAATTTTGAAGCAACAGGTTATTCACTTTTAGATGATAAATTAGATGATAAAAAAGAGCATCTAAATGTTTAAAAGTTCTAATCAATACTCTTTTTTAAATCACATATTGCTGTTTTTTCTAATCTTGATACTTGAGCTTGAGAAATACCTATTTCATCTGCTACCTCTACTTGTGTTTTTCCTTCATAAAAACGCATCAATAAAATCTGTTTTTCTCTTTCTGTCAACGCATCCATAGCCTCACCAATGCATACACTTTTAATCCAACTTTCATCAGTGTTTTTAGTATCGGAAATCTGGTCCATAATCATTACCGCTTCATCACTATCTTGATATACAGGATCAAACAATGAAATTGGGTCAGAAATTGCGTCCATTGCATAAACAACCTTTTTAAGCGGCATATCAAGCACTGCTGCTATTTGTTCTAGAGTTGCTTCATTATTTCCACTAGCTTCTAGCATCTGCCTAGTTTGCAATACTTGATATGCCGTATCCCTAATACTCCTAGATATCCTCACTGCACTATTATCCCGCAAAAATCGTCTTATCTCACCAATAATCATGGGTACGGCATACGTTGAAAATCGCAGATTGTATGACACATCAAAATTATTCATAGCCTTAATTAATCCAATAAAACCCACTTGAAAAATGTCGTCAATGTTCTCTTTTTTACTCATAAATTTTTGCACTACGGATAATACAAGACGCATGTTGCCCATCAAAAAAGTTTCTTTTGCTTCTTCATCGCCCTTTTGCGCTTTTTTTATTAGCTCAATCGTCTCTTTATGTGATAGTTTGGGCAGTTGAGAAGTGTTTATTCCTGATATTTCTACTCTTGTTGCCATTTAAATATTTCTCCTTTGTTTGTTAGAAAATTATGGTAAAAACTAAAGTGTGCAATAGTTATTTTTAGCAAGCTGATGACAACTTATACTTGAAAAATGATTTAACTAAAACTACATTGTTAATATTTGTCGAATACATGCATATACATAAATGTATGGCAAGAGATGAAATGTCTTTTAAGGACTTAAAGCATAGAGAATTAATTAATGAAGTAGACGGACGACGTTTAGGTCGGGTTCGGGACATTATTTTTTCTCCGCATAAAGGTGAAGTACTAGGTTTGATAGCTCCCTTTTATCATAGAGTTTTTCCAATTTTTAAAGGTGAGCAGGTATATATTCCTTTTAAGCATATTATTAAAATTGGTCCTGATGTTATTTTAGTTAAGCTTACACCTGATTTATGCAGACCTGATGGCTGCATCGATTTAAAAAGAGGACATAAAAAAGAACATCTCGGACATCACGAACACCACCATCACAAAAGAAAAGCAGAAAAAGAGGATATTGAAGAGAAGCGAGGAAATAAGAGAAGCTGTGATAAAAGATGTGAAAAGTGCATGATGTTTGATTGTGAAGAAAGATGGGATGATATAAAATAAATACAAAATTAATAAATTTATATTTTAATTAATAATTTCACACAAAAAATATTGGACATGCTTTATTATGTCTGATATAATAACTACTAAGTAATCACTCAAAGGAAAATCTAATCATGAAATGTGGATATTGTGGATATTCAGACAGCAAAGTAGTAGACTCAAGATTGATTGAAGATATTAATCAAATCAAAAGAAGGCGAGAGTGCTTATCTTGCACTAAAAGGTTTACTACATATGAAATTTTAGAAAACATCTCTATTTTAGTCATTAAATCTAATGGGCAAAGGCAGGCATTTGATACTAGCAAAATAAAAAAAGGACTGATGAAAGCTTTAGAAAAGCGCCCCATTCCACTCAGTGAAATTGATAAAATAACAGAGCGCATTGAACGAAAAGTCTTTAATATGTTAGATGGTGAAATTAAATCAGAAAAAATTGGCAGTTTTGTTTTAGAAGAACTTAAAATAATTGACCCCGTTGCTTATATCAGATTTGCTTCTGTATATTTACAATTTAATGATTCTGATGCATTTAATAAGTTTATAAAGCAATTAGAAAAATAGAGTGAAGCATCAATTTATATCACAAAAAGAATGTTTAATAACTGAGCTTATTTCTGAAAATATAATAGGCATTTTAAAGCAGCACATCAAGCATCTTTTAAGAAAAGGTGAAATCAAGCTAAACGATGAAAAAATTAAAACTGATGTTTTAATTAAAAAAGGTGATAAAATATCTATTTTTATTCCAAAATCATTTTTATCAAATGCTAATGATTTAATTAACAGCATAAAAATTGTTTATGAAGATGAAAATATTTTATTATGTTATAAGCCCAAAGGAATGGATTGCGAAAATAATTTAGTCTCAATAATCACTTCAAAATACAAGCATGCTTTATTAAATCACCGCCTAGACAGACAAACTGATGGATTAGTAATTTTTACACTCAATAAGCCTGCATATGACTCAATATATCTAGCCTTAAAAAACCAGACAATAGAAAAATTTTATAATGCAACAGTTAAAGGCAAATTTAATTCAAACGGCACTCACACAGCTTATCTAACAAAAAATACAACTGCTAGTTTTGTCAAAATCTCATTAAATCAAACACCTAATTCAAAAAAGATTATATCTCATTTTGAATTTAAAAAACAAAAAAGTGACAGCCTCTGCATGATAGAAGCCAAACCTATATCTGGCAGAACACATCAATTAAGAGCACATCTTGCTTTTTTAGGTCACCCAATTTTAGGTGACACAAAATATGGTACTTGCAAAAATCCTCCACTACACTTAACAGCATACAAAATTACTTTTACAAAATTGCCTGCTCCTTTAGAATACTTAAATGGACAAACTATAAAAATTACCCCAAATTAACTTGACTTAGGTATCTTTAATAAGGTATAATTTTCCAATCATGAAAAAGAAATCAAATTACTCATTAACATCTGCTCAACGCAAAGAGCTCAAAAAAAAGCAGGCAATTAAAGATGGTACACATAATTCAGAAAAAGATATTCCTTTATCTGAAGATCAAGCTATAGCCATAGAAATTCAAAATGTTGAAAAGAAAAAACGTCAATCTCATATTATGAAAATTGCCGCAGTTTGTTTTGCAGTTGTTTTGGCTCTTAGTTCTATCACAGCAGGAATCATAGTCGGCGTAGGTACTACACGTCATGACAATTTGGGTTTTGACGGTGCTCCAGTCAACCCCACTGCTATTATACATCTATCAACAAATCAACAGATTGAAATTGATTTGCATTTTTATAACAATCCAGTTATCGTGGCAAATTTTATTTATCTGTCTTTAAACAACTTTTTTAACAATACAATTTTTCATAATACGCAAGGCGGCTTTGTTGCATTCTCAGGATTTGTTACACCTGCATCACATAGAGCAGAAGATTCTAATTTTGTTGCTAACATGAGCGGATTTACCACAAACAGATCTTCGGCTTATGGCAATCCAAATTTTAAACTTGGATATAGATTAAATGCTAATACCACGATTCTACCTCATCAACAGCCAAGAGCAAGAGCATTAAATTTGATGCCGCAAAACATCAATGGTGATTATGCGCCAAGCGGCTGGATTGCAATGATGGCAGGAGATAATGACTCTGCTGGGTCATCTACATCATTTGTAATGATACACAACGATAATCCTGATTTTAGAGTTACTAGACGTCATAATGAAGGTCAACCTGATAGAGCTGCAGTCTTAATGAATGCAAGACAAACACCTACACCTGTTCAAACTCCAATAAATTCTCTATCATATTTTGGACAAATAACACCAGCTTCACTTGAAGTTATTAGAGATATCGCTAATCCTAGCCGCAACAGCAGAACAAGATTCGCTCCGTCTGAAAATAGACAAAATTGGATTAATAATTTTGAACATCTAACTGATTATAGATCTATTTATATTAGAAATATTAGTTTTAGAAATCTAGACAGACGATTAAGAAATAGAATAAGAGATGATTTTGAAAATTTTGTATTGGCAACTAGAGATGCTGATACAAACCCTGATGCGCTTGGCGGATTGACGGGTAGATGGTCTAGAAGTGAGCAAGGCTGGTGGAATGATAATAGATTGCAGATAACTGGTTAATGTAAATATTATAATTAAAAAAATACCTCATACTTAAGAAATATTTTCTTACATATGAGGTATTTTTTGATTTTTGCAATATTTGCACTAGACTCTTAATCTCAATATCAAATATATGTATAAAATCCATATAATTGTTAATAATTTATATATGACTTTAGGATTGATTATTTTAGGAGTGGTTTCCATTCTTACCTTTTTTGGGTTGATGGATCGCTTTTTTATTAAGTTAGGCTTAAAAAGCTGGATAGCTTTAATTTTAGTTGTAGGACTAGTAGTAGGCGCTGTTGTACCGCCTATTAGATTTGGTCAAGTTTTGTCTATCAATATAGGCGGCTTTATTGCACCTGTGATTGTTGCTATTATACTTTTATCCATCGCAAGAAATCGCAGTGAGTCATTTAGGGCTTTCATCGCAATGTTTGCCGTGGCATCTGTTGCTGTTGCAACCAGAATGCTGCTAAACCCATTAAACTCTAGTCTAATTTTAGCATCAGCGCTCATCATAGGTTTTGTAGGAGGCTCTGCCGCATTTTTAGCAGGACACACAAGGGTAGCTACTGTTTCAAGTGCCATTGGAGGTATCATACTAGGGGACTTGATTATTGGATTAATCAAGCATTTTATTGGGGGAGAGGCAATCAGCTTAGGGATGCAAGGCGTGTTTGATTCTTTAATTATTGCATCAGTTTTCGGATTATTATTATGCGAAGCAATTAATGCAATAAAACGTGTAAATTTCCAAAAAAAAGGAGCAAAAACTAATAATTTGATTATGGCAGAAGCAGCACAGGATATGTCAAATAATGTGATTGAGCCTATTCTTTATAATGAAAATGAGATAAAAGTTGACAATGACACAAATGAAAATAATATTTTAGATGCTAATAAAGCTAATTCAAATATAGATATCACCTGTCCTAAAGTAGAAAATAATTTTTTTGATGAATATATTAGTGAATAAATTATATTTAGCCTTTTAGTATTCTATATTAAAAAGCTTGCTTTGCCCTTATTTTTATGCTATACTGCTATTATGTCAGCATTACCAATAGTCGCAATAGTTGGTCGCCCAAATGTGGGCAAAAGCACTTTCTTTAATAAAATTTGCGGCAAACGCATATCAATAGTAAAAGATGAGCCAGGAGTAACCAGAGATAGAGTGTATGCAAACGCCGAATGGTGCGGGCATAATTTTACATTAATTGACACTGGTGGTATAGTTTTTAATGATGATGAATTAAATAAATCCATTAAAATGCAGGCAGATGCAGCAATTGAACTTGCCGATGTAATTGTATTTTTAGTAGACGGAAAAGAAGGTGTGACAGCTCTTGATTATGAAATTGCAAAATTTTTGCGAAAAACTAAAAAACCTATAATACTTACTGTTAATAAATTAGATAATTATGAACTTGATTTAGCATATGAATTTTTTCAACTAGGCTTGGGCGAACCTAACGCAATCTCATGCGAGCAAGCAAAGGGTTTAGGAGATTTATTAGATTTAATCGTCAAATGGTTTATTAGAAAACCTGAAACAGAAGATAATTCACTAAAAATAGCAGTTATGGGCAAACCCAATGTAGGCAAATCTTCATTAACAAACAAAATCCTAGGCTTTGAAAGAGTAATAGTCAGTCCAACTGCAGGCACTACAAGGGATGCAATAGATACTCCCTTTAAACACAATAATAAAGATTATACAATCATAGATACAGCAGGATTAAGAAGAAAAAGAGCTATAGAATACGATACAGTTGAAAGCTATTCAGTAATGAGAAGTTTAACTGCCATTTCTAGAGCAGATATAGTACTAATTCTAATAGACGCATCAGATACAATTTCAGAACAAGATATTAAAATTGCTGGTCTTGTACATGAATCAAATAAACCATCAATTATTGTAATGAACAAATGGGACTTGGTTGAAAAAGACACCTATACAACTGAAAAATATCTTGATAAGTTAAAAGAAGATTTAAAATTCATGCCATATTTTGAGAATATTTTTATTTCAGCTCACACAGGACAAAGAGTGGATAAAATATTTGATTTGATAGAAAAAGTGTATGCTAATACAAACAAAAGGATTACTACAGGCGTATTAAATGATGTAGTTCGTGAATCGCTGTCACTTACTCCGCCGCCCTCAGTACACGGCAGACGCCTTAAAGTTATGTATGCCACTCAAGCCGAAACCAATCCGCCTAAATTCATATTCTTTTGTAACGACCAATCATTAGTCCATTTTTCCTATAAACGATATTTAGAAAATTCTTTAAGAAAAGCTTTTGATTTTTCAGGTACACCCATAAAACTATTTTTTGCAGATAAAAAAGAAGAGGAAAAATAAATGCTGTTCAATCTAATGCATATTACCATAAATGGTCAACCGATTGTACAATTTGTATTGATTGTACTTGTTGTCATCGCATGTTATTTTTTAGGCAACATTAATTTTGCTAAAATTATTGCTAAAGCAAAAAAAATTGATATAACAAAACAGGGGAGCGGAAACCCAGGCACAATGAACATGGCAAGGACTCTAGGTACTAGATGGGGATTTGTAACGTTGTTATTAGATGCTGCAAAAGGAGCAACTGGTGCAATTTTAGGCTGGTATGTCTTATCATTTGGGCGGTATGCCCCGCAATTATTCACTTTTGGTGATGATTTAATTGGTATGCTAATTGGTGGAACAAGCGTAGTAATCGGACATATTTATCCTATAATATACAAATTTAAAGGCGGCAAGGGCGTTGCAAGCACAATAGGTGTATGTATGGTTCTAAATCCTATCGTTACACTTATTAGCTTTGCCGTCGCAATAACAATATTAGTATTTTTAAAAAACGGTACAATTGCAAGTTTTATAACACTAACTCCGCCCATTGCTATGTTTACTTATAATATTGCAACTAGAATAGATAATTACGGTTATTTTTATGCGCCTCCTATGACAAGAATAATAGCCCCGATAGTTTGTGTCTTTTTATTTTTATTAGTACTTTGGATGCACAGACAAAATATTTATAGAGCACTAACAGGCACAGAAAATAAAGTAAATGTCTTTAAAAATAAAAAGAAAAAAGCTAAAGAATAAAACAAAATTATTTAAAAAAGCTCCTATAAAGCGCAACCTCACTCGCTTTTAGGAGTTTTTTAGATGATGAATATTTTATACTTAATATGCTAATGAATTTATACTAATTCTTTTCTCTAGCAAAAGTTTATGCATTAAATTTTTGCCTTGATCTTTGTTGGTAAATTTTGCACCATAATCGCTAATTAGATTATATACACGCTCTGTTGAGCTGTTTTTTCTTTCCTCACCATTATAAATAAATTCTAACGAAACATTAGAATTATTATAAATATCATAATAATCAAATATGCTTTGAAAATATGAATAATCTGCTTTATTAAGTGAATGACCAAAGAATTTTATGACCAATTTACTGCCTTTTGATGGCAATATCTTTTGTGCATTATTAGACATTAAAAGCGTGCGATAGGTTTTGCTGAATATTTTTATATCATTTTTAATAATTCCGTCTTTGCTGTCACTAATAACCGTATCATCAATTCCAAAAATTATATTTGAATCTAAGCAAATTGCATTTTGACTGCAGATTTTGTTACAGAGTTGCCCGTGGACATTAATAATCTTACATTTTAATTCATTATTAATAGGATATGTATAATTAAAATTTAAGATTGAAATAAACATATCACCATGCTTATCTTTAATCATCGGCACTAAATTATTAAGTAATTTAACCGCTTTTGAAAAATATACTTCATTTTTCTTAAAGGTGCTTTGACCACCAATAATTTCCTTTTTAACAAGTTGCCCATTCATATATTTACAAAACTGATTTTCTAATATCTTTAACTGAAATAATAAGTCAATAGCAAAATCTTTTTTAATTTCCTCATAATTTGCAAATTTATTTTTATAACCACATTTTCTTACTATAAAAGGTTTGCAATAAGATTTAATATATTCATCCATACCCACCTTGCGCATATTATAGTCATTATTGACATCATTGATTATATCATATTTTGCTTGCTCATAAAAAGACTTTTTATTTAAATTCTCAATAAAAACATTTAACAATGTATTCTTGATAATATCTTCAATATCAAACCAATTATAGTCATTTTGATTGTATTTCCATTCATAAATATATAGCAAAGCTTGCCAAAAACCATCTGCTTCTACTTTATGATCACCATATTCTTTTAAAATACTAACCTTATCTTTTATACAAGCATTAAAAAATTCTGTGAAACTTGATTTCAAACCACACTCTAAGTCAAAACCGTTTCCCAATATTAAAAGTGTATTTTGCATTTTTATCCTTAATGTGATGATTATTTAAATTTAATATTACAATATTTTTTGATACATTGTCAAATATTCTAATGGTATCTGCGATAACAATAAAAAGAATAAGCATTTATCAATAATTTAACGCATAAATTCGTCATTACTAAAATATAATTTAACATTATAGTTTTTATAATGCAGGAGGCGAATAATGGAATTCGACATTTATAAGGATATCTCTACTAGAACAGGCGGCGATATTTATATCGGAGTAGTGGGACCTGTTAGGACAGGGAAGTCCACATTTATCACAAACTTCATGGAAAAACTGGTCATGCCAAACATAGCAGACGGACACGAAAAAGAGCGCATGATTGATGAACTGCCGCAAAGTGCAAACGGCAAAACTATTATGACTACGCAGCCTAGGTTTGTGCCTAATGAGGCAGTGTCTTTTGAATTAGAGACTAATGTAAGAGTCAATGTGCGCCTTGTTGACTGCGTTGGGTATTTAGCAGAAGGTGCGCATGGACATATGGATGAAGGCAAAGAACGACTTGTGCGCACGCCTTGGGACGATAATGAAATACCTTTTGAAAGAGCAGCAGAGATTGGCACTAAAAGAGTAATAAACGAACACTCCACTATCGGCATAGTAATGACTACTGATGGGTCTATTGCTACTGAATTACCAAGAAAAGCATATGTGGAGGCAGAAGAAAGAACTGTCGGTGAGTTAAAAGCATTAAACAAGCCTTTTGTCATTGTAATGAATTCTAAGATTCCTGATTCAGCAGAAACTAGAAAATTAGCAGAAAGTTTGTCTGAAAAATATCAAACTACTGTTATGCCGCTTGATGTTTTAAACTTGAGTGAAGATGACATCAGAGAAATTTTTAAAGGAATTTTATATGAGTTTCCGCTTCAAGGGATTGAACTTGATACGGCTAAATGGATTCAAGCGCTTCCTATGACCAGCCCTGTAATTGATGAATTAATGAATACACTATTTTTAAAAAGTGAAGGCTTGACTAAGATGAGAGATTTTAATACATTGAGCAGTGGACTAGAAGCTGGTAGATATTTTGATATCTTTAATGTGAGCAGGGTAGAATTAGGACAGGGCAAGATATATTTGACTGCTGTGGCAAAACCTGATTTATTCTATAAGGCATTGTCAGCTGAATGCGGAGAAGAAATTAGCGATGATTTTGTATTAATGTCATCTATAAAAAGTTTGGTTGAGGCTAAGCGAGCATATGAGAAAATTGATGCGGCTCTAAGTTCGGCTAGAGATAGCGGATATGGAGTAGTAAGACCATCAGCTGATGAGATGAGTTTAGAAGAGCCGCAAATTGTCAAGCAAGGCAGCATGTATGGGGTTAAGCTAAAGGCTACTGCACCGAGCTTGCACATTATGAGAGTTGATATTGAAGCAGAAGTTAGCCCAGCAGTAGGCAGTGAGCAACAAAGTGAAGCACTTGTTAAATCACTGCTGCAACAATTTGAATCAGATCCTAAGGGCATTTGGCAGACAGATATGTTTGGAAGAAGTTTGCACTCAATGGTTAATGATGGTTTAAATAATAAATTAATTGCAATGCCAGTTGAAACACAAAAGAAAATGAGAAAAACATTAGGAAGAATTGTAAACGAAGGAAAGGGCGGCATAATTTGTATATTGCTATAACACAAATCTAAAAAAATGTGGTGCAAGTTTTTTATTAAACTTGTGCCACATTTTTTTAAAAGATTAAAAATATGATTCAAATGCATTTATGATATGATTGATTTCTCCACTATCACTATATACTTCAATTATATCAAATCTGACATCTGATTCAAATAAGCCAAACTGATTTATATATGCACTTGCTGTATGTGATAAGCGTTTTATCTTTGGTAAAGTAACAAACTCACAAGGCAAACCAAATTCATTATTTTTTCGCGCTTTAACCTCAACAAAAACTAAATATGACCCATCTCTTGCCACAATATCAATTTCACCTATTGCCGTCTTATAGTTTCTATCCTCAATATAATACCCTAATTTTTTTAAAAATTTTACTGCCAAATTTTCACCATCAATCCCTCTAGCTTTTGTATTCATAGTTTCTTAAAAAACTCCTTCTATGTATTTTTGTTATACCATATGTTTTTATTGCCTCAATATGTTGCTTTGTTCCATAGCCTTTATGTTGTTTGAAACCATATTGAGGGTATTCTATGTCATGAAATATTAATATTCTATCACGTATAACTTTTGCTAAAATTGATGCAGCGGCAATATTATAGCTTTTTGCATCACCTTTAACGATAGGGAAAACAATAGCGTCTGCTATATCCAGCTTTAAAGCATCAACTAAAAATACAGCGTCTTTACATTTTGATTTTACTTCTTCAATTGATTGTGTCGCACCTTTAATAGTAGCCTGCAATATATTGATTTGGTCTATCACATCATTATCAATCACAACAATTGAATAGGCTAGGGCACTAGACACAATCTTTTCATATAATTCTTCTCTTAATTTTTCACTCAATTTTTTGCTGTCATTAATTTTATCAATAAATTTATCCTCATCTAGCGGCATAACGCAGCAAGCACAAACTACAGGTCCAGCTAACGGTCCTCTGCCCGCTTCATCACATCCTGCTATCACAAATTGACCATATTGACCAATTTTTAAATCATGTTCAAATAGTTCTTTAGTCTTGTTCATCTTTCCTCCTTGCATCTGCTACAAGCATTACAGCATGTTTTATTTCATACAATTAATTTGAATAAGATTTATGTTTCTAATGCAATTTTTCCTAAACGCCCTTTTCTAAAATCATCTATAATAGCCACCGCTCCTTTTGAGATATCAACTTCTCCACCCTTACCCAAAAAGCCCCTTGATCTTGCTATTTGTTCTAATCTTAAAATAGGATCACCCTCTAAAACTGTATACTTCTGCGTGATATAACTTGTATTTACTGCATCTAATTCACTAATCAACTCCAAACTTAACCATTCTTTATCCAAAATATCATCATTAATGCTGCCTATAAATGCAAGCCTTTTTGCTATAGTCTGATCCACTATTTTGGGATACAATGTACCTGGAGTATCCAGCACCTCAAAATAATCATCAATTTTTATCCATTGTTTACCCCTTGTCACTCCCGCTTTGTTGCCTGCTTTTGCAGCAGCTCTACCGCACAAATTATTGACTAAAGTAGACTTTCCGCTATTAGGAATTCCTACCACCATAGCTCTTATGCTAGTTTTTATACCTCTATTAAAAGCCTTTTCAATCTTTTCAATACATAATTTTTTTATCTCACCAGATAAAATATTACCCGCTTTTGATGCCGTTGAATTAAGAGGAATAACTGTTTTACTCCCAGATTTTAATCTGGCTATAATTTTGTCCTTGTCTTGATTGGTTATTAGGTCAATTTTATTCAAAACATAAATAATGGGTTTATTTTTTGCAATCTCATTTAAAGCAGGATTAATGCACGAAAAAGCAGCCCTAGCATCAAGCACATAAATTACTGCGTCTACCAATTTAATAATGTCTTCCATCATTCTAAGCGATTTAGTCATATGCCCCGGAAACCAATTAATGTTCATTTTTGTCCTCCAACTTATATCCCAATTCTAGCATAGAAAAGCCCTATAATCAATGAAATACGCCCCATAATCCGCCATATTTTTGATTTTAAACCGCTTTTATCTTATTTGCCGATATATTTTCAAATGCCTCACTAAAAAATTATAAGTGCTTAGATGTAAAAACTTATTGCCATCAAAAAAGGAGAGTGCTTTTCATTAAACTATCCCAAATTCAAATTACGAATACTGCTGAGTATGTTTCTTTTTTCTCTCCCTAGCCCCTGCCAAGCCTCTTTCCTAACTATAATTATTATCTGCATGAAAAAAAGGTGCTGATACCCAGCCAGCCCCTGCACTTTCAGTGAGCGGGTTTTTTGAGTTTAACTGATTCCCTATATCTAAAGCCACAAAAAAAGACAGCTTAATAATGCTGTCTTTAAATATATTTGGCACGCCAGAAGGGAGTCGAACCCCTGACCCACAGCTTAGAAGGCTGTTGCTCTATCCTACTGAGCTACTGGCGCATAATACATAAAATTTAATCATAATTTTTGAATAATGTCAACTAAAAAATAGCCTTAAACCAACAAAAATGAAATTTTTACAAAATATTATTAATAGTAAGATTTTTCTTGATTTATATTATTTAATATGATATGCTTATTTTACATAACATACTAGGAGAAAAATTTATGGCTTTTGAATTAAGTGGAGAAACCAAAAACAAACCATGCTCATGCGGCTGTGGCACAAAGGCCGATGTAGCAATTATTATAGGCAAGCAAGAAGTTCCAATCACAAATGATTGCATGTATAAGATGGTATTAGAATTATTTTCACTAACTGAAAATATCAAAAAAAATCAAATCAAAACTAAATTAGGATCTTTTAAAGATTCTTATGGGATTCTTACAGATTATGGCATAGCAGATGAAAAACATGATGATGCTTTGATATTTTATAATGAGGAAACAAAAAAAGGAATAAAGATTGAATGGAATGAATTATATAGTTTTGTTAAACACACGGGGATAAATGAATATTAAAATATTTAAGGAAAAATAAAAATGATATATTTAGATAAATTTGAATTAGTAGATGAAGAATTACAAAAAACTCAAATCCAAAAAATTAAAAATGCTCATTCAAAAGATGAGAGATTTCCTATTGGTTTCTTCTCAAAAAAACAACTAAAACAAGTTGACTTTGAAAACATCACTATTTTTTATGGTGGAAATGGTTCGGGTAAATCTACACTCTTAAACATCATTGCAGAGAAATTAAACCTAAATCGTCATGCAGACACAGCTTTAACAAGCGCATTTTATGATTATTGTGACCTTTGCAAAATAAAATCAAAAGCGCTTCCTCCTAGCAGCACAATGCTGACAAGTGAGGATGTTTTTAAAGCAATTTTTCATTCTCGTGCAAAAAATATTGGTATTAATGAAAAAAAGGCAGAATTAGAAGATTATTTTGATACAACCGCAAACGATTTTATGTTTGATGGATTTGAAAACTCACACTTAGTGTCAAAAAAACTCACAAAACTATCTTTTATTGAAAAAAAATCTGAAATTAAAGAAAGACAGTATTCTAATGGAGAAAATGCTTTAAGATTCTTTAAAAATGAAATGAATAAAAAAGCATTATATTTATTGGATGAACCTGAAAATAGTTTGTCACCAAAATTTCAATTAGAACTAAAAACTTTTTTAGAACATTGCGCCCAAGATGGAAGCCAGTTAATAATAGCTACTCACTCACCATTCATTTTGGCAATTCGTGACGCTAAAATATATAGCCTAGATGATACTCCTGTCTCAGTCAAAAAATGGTTTGCTTTAAAAAATATGCAAGTCTATTATTCATTTTTTTCTAAGCACAAAGAGTTGTTTGAAACTGATGAGAATTTTGGTTCTAAAAAAGTAAAGGTCAAAAAAACTGCTATAGATGCTACTTAATTTAAAATTGAACAGCGCTTGAGTTCGGGCAGACCGTTTGGTGCTAATCTGTTTGTGTACTGTTTTAATAATCCTATAATGTATATAGACCCAAGCGGATATGCAGCAATCACAATCGGGATAGGAGTGTTTTGGATATTGGTGGGTGTTGGAGTGATAGGATTTGGGACACTTGCGATAATTGAGATGGAAACGCAGGCTATATCAAGGGGTTTTAATGAGTTGGGGAATAGGTTGAGGGAGCTTGAGCGGGTGATGCAAAGGAGTTCTGGTATCAGTGATACTTCTCATACAGATGATTTTCCAAATATAATGTTTTCGGACAGGAGCGGTAAAGTAACGCCACCTAGTTGGGTGCATCCAGGCATGGTTAGACCAGATCAATCTCCATCTCAAAATGCAGATAGGTTAATGACAGAAAAATTCGGTCCAAATTTTCAAAGAGGTCCAGGCGATCACAGTACTATAAGAAAATGGATAGAGTGGATGCGTGGTGTTAGAGGAAGAGGTGGCAGAGGCGGACCTACTTCATTTGCATAAGGGGGAAAATATGATACATTATTTTTATTACTTATACTTTGGATATGAAATAGGAAAAGACAAAGAGGGGAAAGTAATGAAGAATATACTTGAAATAGGATTTTTTTCCTCTAAAGCTAAAGCGGAAGAGCAAATACATACCCATAAAGACTTGCCAGGGTTTAGGGATCATCCTGTGGATTGCTTCAGAATAGAAAAACATGGTGTAAGATTTCTTTCAAAAATTAATGACAAAAGTTTAATAGATCTTCATGTTTTGTTTCAAGAATATTTTGATGGTGAATTTGATCATATTACATTTCATCAACCATATGCTGACATAGAAGATACGGCAAAGTGCAACCCGAACGATAAGTAAACGATTTAATTAAAAAAGCCGTAAATCAAGGCAAAAGGGTATAAAAAAACACGACAGAACGCATTCCGTTCTGTCGTGTCTTGATGGCAAGACTGAACCAAAAGTAACCAGTTGCTATTTTTTTTATTTTACCGATTGAACGAAAAGTAAAGTGAACGATTAGTAACTGAACGATTAGTAATTGAACGATTAGTAATATAAATATACCACAATGTAGGTAGAATGTCAACCAAAAGCACCCCAAACGGCACCTTTTGAGCCGTGTCGCATTTTTATTGCATTATCGGGAGGGTGAAAAAGGAATAAATAAGAACTTTGAGCCTGTGGCAACCCCGCGGGCTATTATTATATACTATATTCTTTCATACCAACCGCTCTCAACACACCGAGCAACTTCTGCATTGCATTTATAGCATTTGCCTATTAAGATAATTCCAAAAATGTTATTTATCCAAGATACAGAGATTTATTATATTAAATTTGTACCAAAAGTAAACTGTTGGTCTTTTTTTATTTAATCAAGTTTGGCGATTGTACGATAAGTATTGTGTACGGAAAGTAGTGTAAGATAGCTTGATTATCTTATTATACTCCGAGTAAATGCATAATATTAAGCAATAATGCACCCAAAGACATCCTTTATAACTTGTCGTTCGTTTATTAGTAGCGGTTGAAATGCCAACCATGGGCAACTTCACGGGTTATTTTAAGTAAACTAACTATCCAATAACCACCTATTAAAATCTGCTATTTGTTTTCTAAACTTTCGCAAATAATTTAATTCATTATTTAAGAATGGTGAATTATTTTTGTGTTTTTCAAAATCTTTTCGCTTAAAATATTTGTGGACCAAATCGTTTCTTTTTCTCAAGATGTCTTCCAAATCATCAACCGCGACACCATTAAAAATATCACATTTTTTGACTTCTTTAATAATTTCGCCAAGGGTCATATCTTCAAAAGTATCCATATCTAATTCAGCTAACAAATTCCATTCAATATATGAAACTTCTTCTATTATGTAACCGACTTCTTTTGCGATTTCATCAATCGTAGTTTGGGACATAAATTCTCCTTAGTTGTTGCTTACTTGTGTATTTTATCAATTACACGACCGATAGTTTTTATAGAATTACTCGTAAAGGGGATAATGCTATAATTGCTATTAAAAGATTGCAAGTATTGTATATTATCACGATAAACTATCTGCTTGCAAAGGACTTCACCGTTGACAATAAATATCCCAATTTCGCCGACAGCGACATTGGATTTTTTTTCAACAAAAACAATATCGCCATAATTTAACTGGGGTTGCATACTATCATCCATTATTCTAATTGCAAAACTTACGCTGGGTGGGATATGGGGGGCTACTATGTTTTCAAAATTTTTGCAGTTTTCAACATCAAAAGGGTTGGCTTGACCAGTAATCGTCCGACCGACAATCGCTTGACCTACAATGGCAGGTGTAGCTTTTGTGGCTACATTTTTTATATATTCAGTTAAAACATTTTGATTAAAAACCTTAATGTTGTTTTCGCTATTGGAAGTAGTGGAGCCAAAAGCCAAGGCAAGAGCGTCTTCAATTTCCCGCCTTGATATTAGTCGCTCGTTTTTACTTGTAGGCTGATTGATTCCCATTTGAGAAACATTATAAAGTGTTTGTTTGCCATCATCTGCAAGCTGGCGATAGTTATTGAGTAATTTTATTTCATCATCTTTTAATATGTTTGATACAAGACTGTTCATTGCGGATTTATCTGCAGTTGGATAATTTTTATTAAACCCAAGCAATTCGTCAATGCCCGAAAGTTTGTATAACTCACATAGACGAATTAGTGTACTAATGTCCGGTTGTCCGTTGCAATGTTCCCAAGCAGTAACAGCGCCTCGTGAACTGCCTATTTTGTCGGCAACTTCTTGACAGGTCATGCCCGCATTATGTCTGGCTTGGCGCAATGCTGATGCAACTTGTTGTCTATCCATTTGAAAAATCTCCTTGGTTTTTAACTCATGAATAAAAGTAAATTTGATAATTATTGATTATATACTATCATACCATAGTCATTTAACCTAGCGATAAATAGGCGGTTTTGAAAAAATATGTCTAAATTATTCACATATGTCTAAATTATTCACATATGTCTAAATTATTTACCACAAAGGCATAGATATACAGTGATTTTGAGAGAAAACATATAAATTGTTAAAATAATTTTCAAATCACCCCTTAAATCATTTGACATATGTTAGAAAAATAAACTATTATATCAAAAATGTTTGTGAAATTAGCAATATGTAAAATATATTTGTCTAAAAAATTCACAAAAATTCTAAAATATTTTTAATTGTTGACATACAGTTGTCAACAATAGGATGTTATAATATATAGTATAAACAAAAAACAAGGAGAAAAACGTGGACAACAGCAGAATAAACCAATCGCAACTAAATTACAATTGTGGCGCGGGCGAGGCAAGTGTAAACTTGCGAACAGGCAGAATGCTTTTTGATCACCCAATAATGAGTG
>WRAF01000004.1 GCA_009780325.1 Bacillota bacterium
CATGGGAGTTGGGGGTACCCAAAGTCAGTGCGCTAACCAGCAATGGAGGCAGCTGCCTAAGGTAAAACCAATGACTGGGGTGAAGTCGTAACAAGGTAGCCGTATCGGAAGGTGCGGCTGGATCACCTCCTTTAAGAGTAATCTTAATATAAGTGGTGGCAACAAAGTTAGTGTTAATCTTATGTTAGCCATCACAATTCTTAAACTATTTATTTCAAGCATATTAAAAGACACCTGTCCAAAGGGTGTCTTTTTTTGTTGTAGATTTTTGGCAGTATTTAAAATTTGTAGGGGCAACTTGTAGCACTTTGTCTTTTAGTCTGCCTAAAATCATGCTGCAATATAAAATTATATCTAAAATTACTTGCACTATTAGAGCAAATGTGCTACCCTAACTATGCGAACAATACGAATAGAAAAGTCTTGCGAGACAAAGTGCGCCATTTGGCTGCTCCCTTGCAGGATTTTTCTGTATTGTTCGCAACAATTAGGAGTCGCTAATGGAAGTCGTCTCTTGATTGGGGCGACTTTTTTCTTTGTCGCCAAAGGAGAAACTAATGACAAAAACAGCAAAAATAATTAAGTATTTGTGCGAGTGGAAAAAACTATCTTTACCATATAGTGCACTATCATTTGAAAAATTGGCAGAATATATTTCTACTTATGACGGAGATGACTGGGAAGAGGTTGTGAAAAAAGAGAATAAAGAGTTAGTCAGCATGATAAATGGAGATAAAAATTTTGACAAGGCATTACTTTTAAGGGTAGCTGAGTTTTTTAATGTTGATGAGGAGATGTTGATAAGGGGTGAAGTTGGTTTGACAGAGCTTGCTAGTACTCTAGAGCGCAGGGTGGTGAATGGTTTTAAGGATATTAAAAATAATGAGGATTTACCTAGTTTGTTTGTTAAAGATGAATATGATCTAGATGGAGTGGATTATATTATCAAACACAATGCCTACAAAACACTGTGTCGCTTTGAACAGATGTGTGATGTGATTTGCGGAAAAAAAGTTGATTCAGCCATGTTGCCATCACCTAATGCGCAATATTCTAATGTCAGTAAGGCAAGTGATAGAAGAATTTTTGCACTTAGAAGAATTTTAGTTTTGAATGATGATGTTGAGCGACTAGGAAAATCATATTTGGAATTGGGTAGCGTAAATGAAAATTTGAAGGTGCAACAGCAAGGATATTCATATGGTAGTGTGTATAGTGCAGGAGGAGGGGTTGCAAGTATTCAAAAGGAAGAGTTTATTCCACTTATTGAAAAACCAAAGGAAACAAAAAAAGTCAGAAAAGCAGTTTTAAATAATCAAACACTTTCTTTGATGTTTTTAGACTTGGCAGTAGAAATGGATGAGATGGATATAGCGGTTGATATACTTGCTGAAACTATTAAAAAGCATAAATACTCTGTTAGCTTACAAATATTAGAGGTGATACAATATACAAAAAACTATAAATGGATAGACTATATTATTAACTCACATTTGCCTACAGCAAGCAGAGAAAATTATGCTGATTTTACGCGGAATGGACCAAATGATGGGTTGCTGTATAATAATACTTTGGAAAATAGACCTTATGTAAATAATAGAAAAGGTTATTCAATTGAAATGGTAGAGTATTATAAATCAAATATAAGAATTAGAGATGCTAAAATAATAAGTAAAATTGGAGTTAAATATTTTTCTTTAGAGATACTTGCGGCAATTTCTAGTGATCTAATAATTGAATTGATGAAAAATGATAGTGGGGCAAAAGTGAGACTTCCATTTGAGGTTGCTGTTGACATGGATTTGGATTTTTTGAGAAATTATATATCATTGTTATCTGAATTTGAAAAGTGCATAATTTTGAATAATTATAAAGATGGAGATTTAGATGTTGTTAAAATTTTACTTGAAAATGGTGCATATTTTATAATTCAAGGGCATAGCAATCCTCCTAGCGAGTATGATTACTCATTACGCCTTGACAAAACTAAAACTGCGTTGATAAAATTACAATTAGGGATTAGATGATGCGTTTAATTTAAAATTGTTTCTACCCCACAAACATCTGCGTCCAAAACAACTGACCATTCCTAGTATTCCTTGCAACTCCCACTCCAATGCCTCTAAACACAGGGTCTAAAATGTTGCGTATATGTCCAGGTGAATTCATCCACGCATTGACTACTTCTCTTGGTGTCCTTTGCCCGTGTGCAATGTTTTCTGCTGCTGCGTTAAACGCTATACCAAAATTCCTAAGCATTTGAAAAGGTGTGCCAAAAACAGGCGAGTTGTGCGCAAAATAATTATTATCAATCATGTCCTGCGACTTAAATCTTGCTACTCTGCTCACTTCCCAATTTTCCTCTAAAGGTCTTAACCCCCGTTGCTGCCTCTCAATATTAACAAGCCGCACAACTTCTCTTTCAAAGTCTCTAAACTCTGCTCCGCTAGGAATATTAATTCTTTGCCCAGGGAAAATCAACGCAGGATTTTGAATTTGCGGATTAGCCCTAATCAATTCATCTAGTCCCACTTGATGCAAGCTAGCAATGCGCCACATGCTGTCTCCAGCTTTTACTATATATGTATCCATAAATATTTAATACCGCCTTTTTTCACAATATATGAAAAAAGGTTTTTGTGTGGCACTTTAATTATTGCATATTAAAAAATCACTCAAGAAAAACGCTTGCTTTTTTTTGAATGATTGTGATATTGTATTTGTGAAGGAGAGATATTATAAATGAAAATAAATAATTGCTGGAATGATTTTTTTGTGCAAGAGAGCAAAAAAGAATATTTTATTAAGTTGGTGGATAGCGTTGGGTCAGAATATGAAAAACATACTGTGTTTCCGCCAAGGGGATATGTGTTTAATGCTTTTAAGCTTACGCCGCTTAGTGATATCAAAGTTGTTATACTAGGTCAAGACCCTTATCATGGCAGAGGACAGGCTATGGGTTTGGCTTTTTCTGTTCCTAACGGCACTCAATTGCCGCCGTCGCTACAAAATATTTATAAGGAAATTTATAATGATTTAGGGGTTAAAAGGACGGGCGGTTGTTTAGAGGATATTGCAAGGCAGGGTGTGTTTTTTCTTAATGCTTCACTAACAGTAAGAGAAGGGCAGGCGAATTCTCATTCTCAGCTAGGCTGGCAAACATTTACTGACAACGCCATAAAACACATCAATGAAAAAGACAAACAAGTAATTTTTATATTGTGGGGAAATTATGCCAAAGCAAAGGCAAGTTTAATAACTAATCCGATACATAAAATATTGACAAGCGGACACCCAAGCCCATTATCTGCAAGTCTCTTTTTTGGGTGCAAGCATTTTTCTAAAGCCAATCATCTATTGCAAGAGGCTGGGGTTGAGCCTGTTTGCTGGGGTTAAATTGTTGCTATGCCAGACTTTCATAGTATAGTTTTTTAGAGAAGAGATGCTTACAGCATGACAAAATTTATGTTTAATCGGAGCAGCAAGTATACTTATTGGATAATTCCAATTTTTGTCATGCTGTAAGCATCTCTTTTTAGAAAAAAATATTCCGCATTATTATGATGCTTGTCTAAATAGGTATACATCTTGCGTAAAGAAAGAATAAAGAAGAGATCCTTTGCAGGATGACATAAAATTTAGATTTTAAACGGAGTAGTTTGTGCTTTTAATAGTCCGTTATTAAATTTTTGTCATGCTGTAAAGATTGTGCCAAGAAGTATTTGTGGGATTAGCGTGACTAAAGCGTCTTTTCTTTATAACAACATGGAAATTAAAAAACTTGAGGGAATAATTAAAATGAGTAATGATAATAATGAAAAGTATCAAATACATATGCTTCCTAAGTTTGATTTTTTGCAAAGTATGGATGTTTTTAAGATGGCGGGGGAAGTCAAAGAAAAATGGTTTAATCAGACGCTATGCAAAGTTAATAATCATCTTGTGAGATTAGGAGTCTTTAATGAAGGAGAGTTTCATTGGCATAAGCATGATGATACTGATGAGTTCTTTTATGTTTTGAGCGGGGAGTTGTTTATTGAGTTTGAGGATGATAAAAAGGTTGTTCAAACAATTTGCTTAAAACAACAACATGGTTTTTGTGTTCCAAAGGGGGCTATGCATCGTCCTTATGTTAAAGTGCCGACTACTGTATTGATGATTGAGGGAGATTCTGTTAGTCCTACGGGTGAAACTTAAATTAACCAATTAATTTAAAATCAATCAAAATAATGTGATAAAATGCTTGACAGGGCTTGTTTGATTGTGATATTCTAAGTGAACACTGCCAAAGGGGCGGTGTTTTTAATGTCGTTACTTTTTTTTAAAAAAAGACAGCCAAAAATCTTTTAGACATTTAACTTTTTATCGGAGATACTATATTTATGAGAACAAAAATTACACTAGCATGCAATGAATGCAAGCAACGCAATTATGATTGCATGAAAAACAAGAAAAATGATCCTGAAAGGATTGAATTATCTAAATATTGCAGATTTTGCAAAAAGCATACTCCACATAAAGAAACTAAATAAGGTTTTTTAATTTTAAGGAGAAACTATACATGGCAGACAAGAATAAAAACAAAAATAATCCAGAAAAAAAAGGGATTGGCAGAAAATTTAAAGAAATGGGGTCAGAACTTAAAAAGGTTACTTGGCCTAGGTTTCCTACTGCATTAAAAAATACAGGCATCGTTTTATTGGTGGTGGCGGTGTTTTTGGTTATCTTATTAATTTTTGATACTATTTTAAGGTTTGGAGTTTTCAATTTTTTAGTTTGGGATTCATCGGGAAATGCTATTGGTATAATTAATAATGTTCCTATTTTATCTAATGCGCTTGAGTTTATTAGACCAATATTCAATCTATAAAAGGGGAGCGCTTTAAATAATATGATGAAAGAATACGATATTAGCGGAATAGAGCCAAAATGGTATGCTTTGCACACTTTTTCTACTTATGAAAACATGGCAAAGATTAATTTAGAGATGGTTTTTAAGAAAAACAATATGCAAGACAGATTGATGGAAATTTCTATCCCTGTTGAAGATGTTGTTGAAGAAAAAAACGGCAAGCGTAAACTTGTTCAGCGCAAGATGTTTCCTAGCTATATATTTATTAAAATGATTTTTCATAACGATAGTATGTGGCACATGATTGTAAACACTAGAGGAGTGACGGGATTTGTAGGACCTATGGGCAGACCTATACCGCTTACTGAAGATGAAATCAGACGTATGAAACTAGAAAAAGTTGTTGTGACTGAAACTAATTTTAAAGTGGGTGATAGAGTGTGTATTATTGATGGACCATTGGGCGGAAGCGGGTTTGTGGGTGATATAGAGTTTATTGATGTTATTACTAATAAAGTTAAAGTAATGGTAAATATGTTTGGGCGTGTTATGCCGGTGGATTTAGAGTTAGGGCAGATTGCAGCGATAGAGGATTGATGATTAGGAATTGATGATTAGGAAGGGGGGATACTTTTAAAATAACAGGACAGAATTAAAATTTGTAAGACATATAGAATTTTTTCTTTAGAGTTGCCAATTGAAAATCATGTCATTTTATAAGGATTCAACTTTCAAAAAAATTAATGAAACAAAAACAGGAGAGTATTCTTAAAATATTCGTTTGTACTGCGATTGTAATATATTATGACTAGCTTAAATTAAACGGCTGGTTGTTACAAGGAGAAAAAACTATGGCAAAGAAAATTAATGCGCTAGTTAAGTTGCAGCTGCCTGCGGGCAAGGCGACACCCGGACCCCCAGTTGGTTCATCACTAGGACCGCATGGTATCAATATACCGGGATTTACTAAAGAGTTTAATGAAAAAACTGCTTCTCAAGCAGGATTAATTATTCCGGTCGTCATTACAATTTATGCTGACAGGTCTTTTTCATTCATCTTAAAAACACCTCCTGCACCAGTCTTAATCAAAAAAGCATGTAAGATTGAGTCAGGAAGCAGCAAACCAAACAAAGATAAAGTTTCTAAAATTACAAAAGCTCAAATTGAAGAAATTGCTAAAACTAAAATGCCTGATTTAAATGCGGCATCTTTAGAGACAGCTATGAGTATGATTGCTGGTACGGCACGCAGTATGGGCGTTGTCGTTATTGACTAATTTTAAAGGGGGTAAATAAAACTATGAAACACGGAAAAAAATACAGAGCCTCTTTAAGTGAGGTAGATACAAGCAAAAATTATGATGCTTTAGAGGGATTAAAGCATACAGTTGCTACTGCAAAAGCAAAATTTGATGAAACTATAGAATTGCATGTGCGTCTAGGGGTTGATCCTAAGCAAGCTGACCAACAGGTTAGGGGAACGGTAGTTTTACCTAACGGAACAGGCAAAAAAGTGAGAGTGCTAGTTATTGCAAAAGGCGATAAAGCAGATGCTGCTGAAAAAGCAGGCGCTGATATCGTGGGTGCTGAAGAGATTATTACTAAAATTTTAAATGACAACTATTTAGATTTTGATGTAATCATCACAAGTCCTGACATGATGGGGCAAATGGGCAGAGTTGCTAAGATATTAGGGCCTAGGGGATTGATGCCGTCACCTAAAAGCGGTACAGTAACAATGGATATACCTAAAGCGATTGCTGAAACTAAAGCGGGTAAAGTTGAATATAGAGTTGATAAAACTGCTATTATTCATTGTCCAATCGGCAAAAAAAGTTTTGGCGAAGAAAAATTGCATGAGAATTTTAATACCTTAATGGAAGCAATTGTCAAAGCAAAACCAGCCGCAGCAAAAGGCACATACATTAAAAGTGTGACTTGTGCAAGCACAATGGGACCTGGAATTGGAATTAACTATCGTCCGTAATATTTTAATATTCAATTCAATAATTAAATCACCCTGCCATAGACAGTAAGTGCGAAAGCGTAACTTCTAGTGATAGATACTTACCGAGGCGAGAATAGATTTTATAAATATTAAGGGTTGCCTTAATATTTGATTCGGGATTTTTGATTCTGAATTATATTAGATTCTCTTTTCGACCTCAAACAATTTTGGGGTCGATTTTTATTATATCAGAATGCAGATTGCGTTTTGAAAAAATAAAATAAGGAGGAAAAAAAGTTGTCAAGAAAAGCAATAGAATTAAAATCAAAACAAGTTGACGAGATTTTAGACAAAGTTAAGCGTGCTAAAGGTGTTGTGCTGTTAGATTATCGTGGAATCAATGTTGAACAAGACACAGCGATGAGAAACCAACTGCGCAAAGAAAACATTGAATACAAAGTTTTAAAAAATCGTCTTGTTTTGCGTGCTTTTAATCAAGCTGGGTATACAGGGCTTGATAAAGTCTTAGAAGGTCCTACGGCAGTGGCGTTTTCGTTTGATGATGCAACAGCGCCTGCTAGAATTTTAGCAGAAAACTGCAAAAAAGTGCAAAAAATTTCTATGAAAGGCGGCATTGTTGAAGGACAGGTCATGGACCAAAATGGTATCCAAGCTGTTGCAAGCATCCCATCAAAAGAAGTATTGCTATCACAATTACTTGGGCTTCTTACTTCGCCAATGCGCTCATTTGCCGTTGCTATTAATGAAGTGGCAAAACAGAAAGCATAAGCATGCTTTTAAAATTATAAAGGTTTTTAAACTTTCGGGGCAAGCCTTGGATTCTATCGCTTTCGGCGATGCTTACGCCCCAAAGGGCAAAGATTTAAACCTTTGTCGGCGGTCGCATTTTTTTACAAATGAAAAGTAAACTTTTTGCTTGCAAAAAATGCTTCTTTGATAAAAATAAAAATTAAAAAAACTATAAAAAATTAAAGGATAAAAATAAAAATGGCAGATTTAAATAAAATCTTAGAAGAAATCAAAGGTATGAGCGTTTTAGAGCTTAATGACCTAGTTAAATTAATTGAAACTGAGTTTGGCGTGTCGGCGGCGGCTATGGCTGTTGCGGCAGGTCCTGCAACTGGCGGTGCGGCGGCAGAAGCGGCTGAAGAGCAAACTGAATTTAATGTTATCTTAAAAGAAGTTGGCGGCAACAAAATTGGAGTCATCAAAGTTGTTAGAGAAGTGACTGGACTAGGGCTTTCAGAAGCAAAAGCGTTAGTTGACGGTGCTCCTTCAACCTTAAAAGAAGGCGTTTCTAAAGCATCTGCAACAGAAATGGTTGCAAAATTCAAAGAAGCTGGCGCAACTTGCGAAATGAAATAATATGTATAGCATAAAAAACAAAAAGAGCTGTCCAAAGGCTCTTTTTTTTGTGTAAAAAACTTTCAAAAACCACTGCAAATAGAATAGATCTGTCTTGAAAATAAAATAGGAAAGTCTAGTGGAATCTATGTTGTTCAAAAACTCTACATTCGGTCGTCAATACTGCTAGTATAGCGTTTTTCAAGTATTCATTTTTGTCCTGGCACGAGAAGTGTATTGCCACGAATACTTCTTGGCAATGCAATTAAAAATATGCTCACTATACACCCAATTTATTTTCAAGACAGGTCTAGTGACACCATCTACAATAATTTTTTTTAAAAATGCTTGACTTTGGTTAAAACTTATGTTAAGCATATATTTTAATATAAAGGAGTGAAGATATATAAAAAAAAGTTTGACTATGGTTATATTAATTATTAGCTTGATACTGTTTTCTGTATTTTTTATGAGTGCATGTGAGGCCACCTACGAGAAACCGCCTGAAGGAGAATTGCTGCCGATAGAGCCTGTATTAGAAAAAGTATTGATTATTGATAATTCTTTAAATATGTGGGCAGTTAATGAAAAAATGGAGATGCGTATAGATAGGGCTATAAAAGGGGTGGGTGAGCTGGGCAAGCAAATAATTGAGGCAGGTGGGCTGGTTAGTATAATAGTTGCTGATGACAGTCTGCATGTTGTTTTGACACAAGGGGACACAAGGGGATAAATGTACTCAAATAAACTTTGCCCTTGATGATATCAGAAAATTCTATGGCAGTGCGGATATTGAATATGCTATTCACTTAGCAAATTATTTTGTCAAAAACAATGCTTATGCTAAGATAGTGTTTTATACATCTAGTTATCATAAGTATTTAGATATTGATTTAGAATACACAACAATAATAAATGTTGCGTGTGATACAGAGTGGAATGCGGCTATTGTGAATGTCGCTGCTGTTTTGAATGATGGGTATTATAAGTTTAGTGTAGAGGTGGCTAGCTTTAATAAGGATACTTATCTGACTATAGAATTTGCAGTATTTGATTATATATTTTACCTAACGGAGTATGTTTATAAAGAGATATTAGCGATAAAAAAAATTGTTTGGCTAAAATACAATCAATCAAAAATTATTATTTTTGATGACACAAAAATTGTTTCATTTAACCATGTACAGGCATCTATCATAGATGCACAAGATTCATTTAAGTATGATAATTATTTTATTTTTTTTGCCAATCAGCAAGAGTTGAGAGTGTTGTATATTACCCCTAATCCTAATATTTTATTAAATCCGATTTTTTTATCATTGATTTGGTCAGCTAATAATTGGAATGTGCATTTTGAAACTATTACATTAAACAGTGCTCAAAGTCTAAATGGGTTTGATATTTATATCTTTGAAAATGAAATGCCTAATATACTGCCTAATGACGGGATAGTTTGGTTAATTAATCCTGACATTGCTCCAAAAAATTCTGGTCTAGTTTTTGGTGAGAAGATTTATGCACCATCGGTGCTTGATTATTTTAATATTAGTGCATCAAATGAGGGAAAAATGCATCCGCTTTTGTATGATTATCATGTTCCAGATGTTTTTATAAGAGGATTTTTTCCATTAAGTTATGTCAGAATTGTTGAACATGATGGGTTTGTTCCGCTTACATTTATTAATGACAGTCCTGTCAAATTGATAAATCATGATAGAGGTATAGTGGTTTTTGCTTTTGAATGTATGGCGGCGGGTACTTCATTCAGAACTCCAGAATTTTTATATAATATTGTTTCATATTTTCTTGCACCCATGATAGAAGGGGCTGTTTTTGAGGTTGGTGATGAGGTTTTTATAAATGTAAATGAAGGAGCTGTTGTGTATGTTGAAAATCTAAAGATGCAAAATAGAGTAAGGGTTGATGAGTATACATTTAAGATAGTTTTGAATGGGATAGGCAGCTTTAGATTAGTTAAAACACTGTTATCGGGCAGAGTAATTGTGCAAAACTTTTTTATAAGAGTGCCTATTCATGAAAGCATGTTATTTGGGGTTTAGATGATTTAAAACACTCTTAAAAGTGCTACTCCTGCTATGACGCCTGTTAGTGTGGCTACTATAGATATAGGGATTGCGTATCTAAGGTTTCTGCATTTGCTTTGTGATAGATAAATTGTAGAAACATAAAAAATGGTTTCTGATGAGCCGTATACTACGGACGCACTTCTTCCTATAAAGCTGTCGGGTTCATGGTTAGCAAAGATATCGTTGAGTACGGCAAGGCTGCCTGCTCCTGATAAGGGACGGATAATTAATAGTTCTGTTAGTTCAACAGGCAAGCCAAACCAGCCAAATACTGGTGCGGTTAGTCCAGCTAAAAAAGCAGATACTCCGCTTACTCTAAAGACTTCTACCGCCATTAATATTGCTAATAGATAAGGGAATACATCAATCACTAAATTGACAGCCTTTTTTGATCCGTCAATAAAATAATTGTACGGGTCTTTTTTTCTAAATATTGCTATTAGTAAAACCAATAAAAATGCGAATGGAATTATAAATTGAGAGAACATTTTTTTAAAAATCCTTTTGTAGAATAAATAAGACTATATTTTAAGCATATTAAGAAGGCAAGAGGAAGATAAAATAAGAGATTTATTGATTTAGCAAGAGACCTTAAGTTAGCTGTGCTAAAGAGGATTGCAGCACATAAGAATAAAGAAGTGCTTGTGGTGGCTTTGCGTGCCTAAAAGAGCTTTTCTTTATTTTTGTTTTGTAATATTTAATCTTCTTTAGTGGGGAACTGATTAAAAATTCTATTTACTGAACAAGTCTATTGAAAATCAATCTATCATCAACCCTTTTGCCGGCAGCACATCAGCCGGTTTGTCGGGAAAAATTTTAGACATTATTTTAACCAAAACAATGCCTATTATAGTAGATAAAACGGTTGCAATAAAGCATGCAAGCAAAAAACTGGTAACAGCTTGAGAGTTATGCTGTGTTCTAAGTGAGATGACAGTAGACGGAAGCAGTTGAAGAGATGTTGTTGATATAACTATCAACATAATCATATTTGTGTTTGCCTTTTTGCCGCCAGTGTCAAGCTCTTTTATTGCACCTATCCCCATGGGAGTAGCAGCACTGCCTAGGCCAATTAGGTTTGCTGACATGTTTAGCGAAATCAATTTTTGCGCTTCAAGGGATGCTCCTTTAAACAAAAATCTAATTAGAGGGCCTAATAGTTTAGCAATTAATTTTGATGCGCCGGTTTTTTCTAAGATAGCAAAAAAGCCTAGCCATAGTCCGTATACGGCAACTAGTTCTAACGATAGTCTAAGTGCAGCATTGCTGCCTGCAAGCATGGATTCTAACACGGCAGAAGGATCGATGAAAATCAGTGTAGAAACGCTTGCTATTAACATGAGTGTCCAAATTTTTGACATAGGTTTTTTTAGAGAGGTTTAAATAATATTTGCTATAGATTGAATTTTTTAAAGAAAATATTTTTTAAATCCGTCCTTATAAATATATTATCAAATAGGCAAAAAAAGAATGGACAATTGTATTTAAGTATGATATAATTCTTAATTATGAAAACAAAAGCTATTGCAAAAGCAAATAAAAATACCTTTTATATTTCAACTCCTCTCTACTATCCAAGCGGGGCATGGCACTTAGGGCATAGTTATACTACTGTGTGCTGTGATGCTATTGCACGTTTTAAACGACTAAATGGATATGATGTTTTCTATTTAACAGGGACAGATGAGCATGGGCAAAAGATAGCAGATAAGGCAAAAGAAAATAGTAAATCTCCTAAAGAGTTTGTGGATGGATTGACGGATAATATAAAAGAATTATGGAGTGTTTTAGATATTCAATATGATAAATTTATTAGGACTACTGATGATTATCATATTGCGTCTGTGCAAAAAATATTTGATACGCTTTATAAGCAAGGCGATATATATAAGGGGAATTATGCGGGCAAATATTGTACGCCGTGTGAATCTTTTTTTAGTCTAGCGCAACTAAAAGAAGGCAAATGTCCTGATTGTAGCCGAGAAGTAAAAGATTTTGAAGAGGAGTGTTATTTTTTCAAGCTGTCTAAGTATCAGGAAAAAATAGAAATCTTATTAAAAAGCGGTGAGTTTTTGTTGCCTGATTTTAGGGCTAAAGAGATGATTAATAATTTTATTAAGGGCGGGTTATCTGATTTGGCTGTGTCTAGAGCAAGTGTGGATTGGGGAGTAAAAGTTCCGTTTGATACAAAACATACTGTATATGTTTGGATTGACGCACTTTCTAATTATATAAATGCGCTTGGATATAATGGGGACAATAAAGGAATGGACAAGTTTTGGGGCGGAGAGGTTGTGCATATGGTCGGCAAAGAAATTGTTAGATTTCATACTATTATTTGGCCTGCTATTTTGATGGCATTGGGGCTGCCCTTGCCTAAGACGGTATTTGGGCATGGCTGGCTTTTATTAGAAGGCGACAAGATGTCAAAGTCTAAAGGGAATACTGCCGATCCGTTTTATTTGATTGATAAGTATGGTGTTGATGCAGTGCGGTATTATTTATTAAGAGAAATACAGTTTGGCAATGACGGGGTATATAGTTTAGAAGCATTTTTGACAAGGATTAATACTGATTTAGTTAATACTTTGGGGAATTTAACAAAGAGGACAATTGCGATGGTTAAGCAGTATTTTGGGAATACGCAGTTTATAGGTTATGGTTCGCAATTAATGACGACTGAAGATAATGTTTTAATTGAAAATATCAATTTATTATTTTCTAAAGTTGAAAAGCATATGAATAAGCTAAATTGTTCTTTAGCTTTAGAAGAAATTTTTGAGCTAGTGTCGGCAGCTAATAAATATATTGATGTGACTATGCCGTGGGTGCTTAATAAGAATGGTGAAAAAGGAAGACTGCATATTGTGCTTTATAATTTGTTAGAAGTGATTAGAGTGAGTGCAAATTTGCTGCTGCCGTTTATTCCGGATGGGACAAAGAGAATTTTTGAGTGTTTGAATTTAAATCTGCCTGCTGATTTTCATGATGCAAAATTTAATAGAGATACAAAATATGAAGATATGAAAGATGAGATTTTATACAAGAGGATTGATATTAAAAAAGAGCTGGAGAATTGATTCTTCTAATGATGGGAATGCTTGCAGGATGGTACTATAAAAAAAGGAGTCAACTAAATGATTAAAAAAATCACTGCTGCTATAATATTTGCCAGCATATTGCTGCTGCCTGTTTTCACTTTATCCGCTTGTAATTTTGCTCAATTCATGCAATATACTCATCAAGAAGGTATGACAATTTTATTAATGGATGATGATAATCGGTTTAAAACACAATTCCATTTTGCTGTTCAATTTGAAGGAGATGAGCCGTCTAATGTTGCAATAAAATTGATGGATGATTTTTTATTTGATTTGCTAGAAGAAAATTTAACAGGTAATTTAACTAGACAAGAGCCGACAATAATTATCCCTGCCCAAAATGTTTTGTCTGATGATGTTGACGCACCTGCAAGAATATTATTTATATTTGAATTGGAAAGAGCAAGGGGGAATGAAAACTATCGTTTTGATACAAATTTAGCGCCCATAATAAGTGCAAATGATGAGCCAAGGGCATTTTTTAATTCAAGGACTACTGTTCATACAAACCCGTTTAATAAAATAGATTTTCATTATGAATTAATTAACAATGAGATTTCACCTTTTTATGACAATGAGGATATTGCATTTAATACGCTTGTTGCGCTAGCTAGAAACAGGTCGGATATTGAAAATGGGCAAAGGGTGGCGTATGATGCATTTTTCTATGCTGAATTTAGAGGCAATTTGAATGATGAGCATAAAAGGCTTAAGCTAAGTTTTGATACGATGATAGCATGGCAATGGTTTTTGTTAGCAGGTGGAATAACATTAATAATAGTAGGCGGAATTTTATTGTTAGCTAAAAAGGGCAGCGGCAGAGTAGTTAAAGTGAATAGAATTGTAGCAAATAGATTTGGCAAGATTGTGACCATTGATGCGGCGGGTATGCCTATTAATGAGGGAGAGGTTTTTAATGAATTAGGAAATGATGAACAAAAGAAAGATGTTGATGTATTTGAAGGGTTTTGATATAATTTCTAATTAACTTAATAGGGATTTAAAACAATGAGCGAGCAAAAAACAAATAAATATTTAGCTAACCAAGCATCACATCCAAACACAGTATCAAAAAAGCCTCCTCAAAACAATGAGGCAGAGCAGGCGGTTTTGGGCTGTATTTTAATAGATTCAAATGCGGCGGATAAGGCATTATATGCTTTAAAAGAGGGTGACTTTTATCTAAAGGCTCATCAAACTATTTTTGCAGCCATGAAAAATTTATCATTTGCTAGCCGCCCGATTGATATTGTCACCATCGTTCAAGAATTAGATGTCTTAGGTAAAACTGAAGAAATAGGCGGTTTAAATTATTTATCGTTTTTGACAAATACGATTCCTACTGCTGCAAATCATAAACATTATACAGATATCGTCAAAAATAATTCACTTAGGCGCAATGTTATATTTACTACTGAAGAGATTGCTGCAGAAGGATATAAAGGAGAAAGAGATGATATTTTATCTTTTGCGGAGTCTAAAATATTTAGCTTAGGTGAAGATGCGGCAAGAAAAGATTTAACACCTATTTCAGATGCAATTATCTTAGCATATGAGAGGATGGAGCTTATTGACAAAGACAAAAACGCCTTTAAAGGGGTGACCACGGGCTTTGACTTGTTAGATGGATATTTAAACGGATTTCAAAACGGGGATTTGATTGTGCTGGCGGCAAGACCAGGGCATGGTAAAACTAGCTTAGGAATGAATTTTATACTTAATGCGGCGATGGGTGAGGTGGAAAAAATCAAAGGGATAAAATCAAAGACTTATGCTGCAGTTTTTTCATTAGAGATGCCGTCAGAGCAATTGGCAAGACGTATGCTTTGCTCATTTTCTAAGGTGAGTATGTCAAGAGCGGCAAGCGGAAATTTGCAGCCAAGCGAGTGGGCTAGATTAAGACAGCATAAGCCCATATTAGATGAGGCTCAAATCTATATTGATGATACTTCAGCGATTACTCCAGCAGAGATTATATCAAAATGCAGGCGCTTAAAAAGAGAAAAGCGTTTAGACATTGTGATGATTGATTATTTGCAATTAATGTCTAGCGGAAAAAGACAAACAGAAAATCGTCAGCAAGAAATTTCTGATATAACAAGGACTATGAAAATTGCGGCTAAAGAACTTAATGTGCCTATAATCATGCTGTCGCAGTTATCAAGAAAAGTTGAAGAAAGAAAAGATAAGCAGCCGATGATGAGTGACTTAAGAGAATCTGGGGCAATTGAGCAAGATGCGGATATAATTATGTTTATTCAAAAGCCTGTCGATAGTGATATAGCGGCAGGCATAAAAGAGGATGCATATAAGCTGATTATAGCAAAGCATAGAAATGGAGAATTAGGGATGGTTCCTTTAAAATGGAAAGGCGAGTATGTGACATTTGAAAATGATTTTGAAGGCAATCCAGCAGCACAAAGAAGCGCAGAAATAAAGCAGCAAAAGCAAGCGCAAGAGCAGCAAAAAAAACCATCACCTAAAAAGACAATGGAAGAAGTATTGGCAGAAGATGATGGGGAGCTGCCGTTTTAACTTTAAAAACTTTCAAAAACCACTGCAAATATATTGCCCGCCACGGCTAAGACCTTAAACATCTAGCACTAAAATAGGGTTTTATTTGCCCATCCTCGACAAAGTTTGGAATTGCCGAGAGATTTGAGAATATAGCGAAAAAGATATAATTTTTCTTGACAAAGGGCCTATTTTTTTCAAAAAAATGCAACAAAATGGCACTCTGAGTTGTATTATATATATACGGGTTTATTCTCGGACAAAATAACTCTTTTAGCAGTAGTTATTGAGGAGGGCAACACACAATATGAAGAAAAAACTTTTAGCGATAATATTAACCATTGCAATGATGGCAACAGTGGCAGTAGCATTTGCTGGCTGCGATTTATTAATACCGCCGACACAACCGTCAGGATTTACGCTTTCAGTATTGGGTGGCAATGTGCTTTTTGACAGTCAACAAGAAATGAATGATTGGGAAGGCGATTGCGAGGATTTACCTTGTACTAAACAACTGGAAGCAGGAGAAAAGGCTTTTGTTGTTTTATGGTCATCTTTCCCGCCTGCATATGTCTTCAATGGGTGGTTTGAAGGCAATACTCTAATAGCGAGAGAGGCCAGTTTTTATTTCACAATGCCTAATAGAGCCGTCACGCTAAGACCAGTATGGACTAGCACTTGTTCAATAACGGATTGCTTCCCATATATTTGCACCTGCTCAGATATTCAAGAAGCAAACGGACATTTTTTCAGACTAGATTTCGGCGGCTCTTTAGCGAATTTCCCAAGAGGAGAATTTCGCAACGAAGGTCAATGTTGTTGCAAGAGCTCACAGGTGATTGTTTTTACCTCAAGAGAGCAACTGCAAGAGTTTTTTTATGGCGTGCACAGCACCACGCTTTCAGGTTCAGAGTGGATAAGAAGTGAGACTTTTACAGACACCATAAATAGTTTTGGCGATGATTTTTTTGAAAATCAAAACTTAGTTGCTTTTGTTACAGCGGCAGGCAATACGGCAAATTATTTTATATTAGATGGCGTAACTTATAATGATAATACTTTATCAATTATTCTTAAGCAACATCATGGTGCTGGTGGAAACGCAATGACTGACTGGTTAGCGATAATAGAAGTGCCAGTTTTAAGTGCTGACATTGAAATAAAAATCAACAATAGAAATTGGCAAGTTAATTATCCGCGGGAGTATTTTGAATTGACAGTCCAAGGCGGTTATATATTTACTTGTGAAAAAGAATTTAATGCTTGGAATTGGGCAGATATGCCAGTTGCTAGACCACCATCAAGTGTTCAAGTACAAGTAGGTCAACAAGTTTTTATTATAAGCACAATGCATCCGCCAGGCGGTTTTTTCTATGCTTGGCTAGAAGGCAATAATCATATAACGACCCAGCGAGACTTTGCTTTCACTATGCCTAATAGAGACGTAGTGCTGACGCAAAGAGTTGGTAATTCAAAAGACATGATAGGGCAGTTCAAAGCATGGGCTATTGAGGATTATTCAGCAAAACACAGCCATAATGAAGTTGACATAGCTTATTTTTATGGCCATTTATTAAGACAAATAGCACCGTTTCATACTGATATTAGTATAGCTATAATGTTTAATAGCCCTTCTGATGCTGTTTTGGGCTCAGAAGAAATTATTACAGCGCAAAGAAGAATAACAGTAGAGTATACTTGTGCGACCAGAATACTTGTTTGGAGAATGGGCAGGTTTTACAGGTTGCAAGAGGCATATAATGCAGGTTATTTGACAGCTAATAATATTTTAGAGATAAGAAGACTTCACCACGCACGACTAAATATGCATGATGAAATGTGGTCATTGTGGGGTGATATGCAGAGTGCTTTAATTAGTGAAGGATTCACTATTACACTTGTTCATACTATTTTTACTGGTGGCGGTGGTTTTAGAGCAGAGCGCGATGAAGACGAATTTCTAAATATCACAGTTCATATTATAGACCAATCACACCCACCTGAAGGCTGGTTTTTCACTACAACTGACCACGGAATGAATTATCCTATGTTTATATTCGCCATTCAGCAATTCGACATTTTCTTCCCATCCAGTATTTCTGCTTTTGGCACTGATGAGGCTTTGAGAATTGCACACACAGCTATTGGCGGCACTACCGCTTTCCCGTCGGCAAATTCAATGCAAGATTGGCTAAATATTATGTTTGGTGCTTTGACAAATGCAGGCTTTGTGGTTAATGAAGTGTGTTCAGGCGTTACGGGAATGTGGGCATTTGTCGCAAATAGCGAAGATGATGGTCTTGCACTAGATATAACAGTAAATATTGGCTGTGACGGTGCTACCGAAATACCGTCTGTTTGGTATTTTCATAATATTGATTTTTGCTTAGGTGGTTACAGGACTGAGTTTTTCTTTGGTAATATTCATGTCTTAGGCTGTCCTAGTGCTGTCCAAATTGCATATATTGCGTTAGGCGGCAACACTCATTTCCCGCTAGACAACCACTTTAATTAACAACAGAAAAACAACTAAATAACAAAACTACTGAACGCATTTCTGAAATTTAGAGATGCGTTTTCTGTGCAAAAATAGATTGCAAGGGTTGGAGGATGGCACTGTCAAAATGGTGCAAGGGCGGGGCTATAAGAGGACTGTGCAAAATTAGTAATTACATACGGGCAAAAATTGGGCGACAAAATCTGCTTGTACCCTTAAAAAAACTTGCCCTCGTATCGTCATGAGCCATTTATAGCCGTTCTCCGAGACTTTAAGCGGGGCAGCCTAAACAACTCCCACTCAAAAAGTAAAAAGGGTTTTAGAGGTTTTATCTGAAAAAAGTGCCACGGCACGCTTCAAAATTCTCATGCTAACTCAAACTGATTTCTCCCGTCATTTCAAAAAATTTGTCATTTTCAAAGATGGTTTTCTCCCGCAAACTCAAATTAAATTCATTCTAAGCCCCGAGACCTACTGTGGTTTTGGGGTTTTCTGCATCTTGTGTGTTAGGTGTTTTAAGCGGTTGTTATATGCGACACTTTTTCACTTGTTTCTTCGATAAAAAACTGCTATACTTTAAGATAGTGGATAGATGATTTTGAATATATTGCATTTAGGATTGGTTAATTAATATGGAATACATTGTAACAAAAATAGGTAGATATGATACTTATTGTATGATGATTAAATTTGGAAAGAGAAAACACCTAGAATCTTTGAAGGATGGGAATGTTTATTTTTCAAACTTTGCACGCTTTCATGATTTGACCTGAACAATCCGTGGCTAAAAGAAAATAATAATTTTCTTGACCCGCACTTTGTAAAGAGCAATGAAATAGCATATCAAAATGAAGTGAGATTTGTTGTTGCAAAAGAATTAGACTCTAGTCAAGATAGCATTACGATAAAAGTTCCCAAGTTCGTTGTTACGTGCTTGATGAAAATTGATACCTTTAAGAATTTTGAAATAGGGTTACCTATATTATCTCGTAATGAATAATGTTGTGCAAAGTGGACGGACGAGTGCTGACAGTCAAGTTTAAGGCGGGGCTGGAATTATCCCAAGATTTTTAGAGCATAGCCTCTGTTTAGCTAGGCAGGGGCTATTTTGCGTTGGCGGGAGTAAAAATTTTGAGGTGCAAGGGCTGCACAGTGTCCCCCGAAAATGAGTGGTTTCAATACTGTCAAAACTACAAGGGCTGCACAGTGTCGACACCTAAAAAGATTATGGCAAAGTATAACGGATGAATAAACAGGAAAAAAGGACGGACAAAAATTGGTAATCGTGAGAAAAAGTCAAACTGCAAACCACGCTCCTAATTACACAGTCTAAGCCGATAATAGCCAGTCTCCGAGGCATTAGGCGGGGTAGTCGGGAGATAAACCCGTCTGAAAAATAAATTAAAATATTTTTGAAAAAAGTTGAAAAAGTGCTGAAAAACTGTTGACACCATCTATACAGCAATTTCAGCTGGTACACTTGATGTGTGGGCAGCTGCATGGGGCTATCCTTGGTTAATAGGTCAAGGTAATGCAACTCCTGAAAGAGGCTAGAATTCTTAACCAAATGGGAAGATTAAATAGACCTGTTCCCGAAAATAAAATAGGAAAGAGTAGAGGCAACAATGTTGTTCAAAAACTCTACATTCGGTCGTCAATACTGCTAGTATAGCGTCTTTCAAGTGTTCATTTTTGTCCTAGCACGAAAGTGTATTGCCACGAATACTTCTTGGTACGGCCTTTAAGCCGTAGGCACAAGGTCACGAATACTTCTTGGTACGGACTTATATCTTTGAAAGGATACAATTAAAATACAAGGCAACGCCGTTTGAATTTCGGCAACAAAAAATTTCCCTCATAGGCTAGCCTATGAGGGAAACTCAAAGTACATTATACTATAGTGTTTTTATTTAATTGTTTACTAAACTGGGGTCACACTATATATTAATAGGTATTCATTTTAAATTACTCAACAATACATTTTTTAATGATAATAGGTGTTTTTGGTACATCGTCATGATTCATCCAATGACCCGTTGGTACTTTGCTTATGTCAATTGCAACCTGCAGGCTTTCATTGTCTAAAACTTTTCCGAATCCTGCGTATTTTCCATCTAAAAAGTTGCAATTAGCTACACAAATAAAAAATTGACTGGTGGCACTATTTTTGATATTTGTCCTTGCCATTGAGATGACCCCTGGTTCATGCTTAATATCATTTTCAACGCCATTTTCATCAAATTCACCCTTGATAGTATCCACACCGTCTTTTTGAACAAGCTGGTTGTTTTCTATTGAAAAACCGCCGCCTTGAATCATAAACTTGTCAATTACTCTATGAAATATCAAGCCCTCATAATATCCTTGCTCACAAAGCTTGATAAAATTGTCAGCACTTATAGGCGCTTTTTTAGTATCAATACCTAATCTAATTTGTCTATCATCGTTTAATATAATACTAACTTTTTTCATTTAATTTATCTCCTATAATAAATAATTTAAAATCAGTATAGCATATTTGAATATAATTTGGCAAGAAAAAAACAACTTAAAAAATGGGCAGCGAACTGTCCGTTTTTCTCTACTCTCGACCCACCAGATAATCAATAGTACAGCCAAAAAAATCTGCAAGGTCTATAAGAATTTGCACCGAAGGTTCATAACCTTTATTCCAAGCATTAAAATAACTACACTTAAATTTGCTTGTCTTTTCAAATTGATAAGTAGATATATTTTGTTCATTCATAATTTTCTTAACTTGACTAGTTAGGTCGGGGCATTTTTTGGGCTTTATTTTTGTGTCATCATTTGACCGACCAATTAAAAATTCAATAGTGCAACTAAAATAATCAGCAATAGCGATTAGGTTTTTTCGTTTAATCTGTAGAGGCTTTTTTGTCCAGCGATATGCCGTTGCACGAGAAATACCTATGATAACAGATAATTGCTTGGCGGTTAGTTCATGATAAAATAATAGTTCTTTGAGTCGCTCACTAAAATTAGAACTTTCTATGCTTCCATTCATAAATAACATTATCTTAAAAGTACGGGACAAATGCTTGACAGTCTTATATTTATAAGATAATATAATTATATTGCACTATAATTGCTTAAGTGATTTAATGCTAAAGACTATTGAGATATTGGGTTAGTCCAAAGTATATTTCTATTGGTTTGGATAAAGAATCAAAAAAACTAGCATTCAAAGCTAGTGAAAAAAATTAAAATGAGCCTGTTTATGAATTTGCAACTAATATAGCAGGTGAATTGGCTTAACCGTTTCAGCTATTGAATTTTCATAATATAATAGGGATTTTAAATAATAGTGATCATAAATGTATTGGTTTATAAAAATAATTATTTAATTTCTTTAATGATTGTCAATAGCACGCTGCGTTTTTCATTTGGTAAAGTATCAGCGATTTTCAAAAGTTCTTTATGCCAGTCTGTTAAATCATAAGCATCATTTTCAGTTGAAAAGAATTGTGACAATGTGATGCCTAATCCATTACATATTTTATTTAGTGTTGCAAAGGTAGGGTCGGATTTGCTAGAGAACAGCGTGTTAAGTGTAGAGGCATTTATGCCTGCCGCTTTTGCTAGCTGGTTATTGTTTAGCCCTTTTAAGTTTTGATAATATATTATTTTATCCTTAATGATTGAGTTCATATATACATTATAATGTTTTAATCATTCTCAATCAATGCATAAATTATCGTAAATACGATTATTTATATATGTAAATTCGTTGCAATAACTTGAAAAATATACTATACTGACTTTAATTTTAAGGAGAAATAAAAATGAGTTATAATTTTTCAATAGGGAAAATAAAAAGACCAACAGTATCGATATCAAATCATCATATAAAGTTCAATAAAGAAGCAATAGAGTTATTGGGCAGTCCAAAATATATTTCTATTGGTTTAGATATAGAAGCAAAAAAACTAGCATTCAAAGCTAGTGAAAAAAATTATAATGAAGCTGTTTATGATTTTGCTATGAACTCAAGCAGGAAAGAAAGTATAGTAATTTCAGCTAAGGCAATAAGAGAAGAAGCAATAAAACTAATGAGTCAAAAACCTCAAACAAGCGGAGTATATTTTTTGCTTGAGTTGGACGAGGATGCTGGGTTTTGGGTGATTGATTTGTCTAGGTCGATTTAAGTGATAATTTTTATCTTTTGGCAAGAAAAACTAGCTTTCAAGTCCAAGTAAATAATCTATTGAACAATTGAATTTTTTTGCCAAAATAATAAGATATTCTGATTTTGGCAAATAGGTCTTTTTGAGCCAATCTCGTATTGTTCGGCTTGGTATGCCTATCATCTTTGCAAATTGTTCGATACTTTTTTCATCCATAAATTCTAATAGGCTGTCTGCGAAAGCTTCTTTATAAATATCAAAATTTTCAGTATTATTCATTTTAATATTATATGCGGTATACCGCAAAAATAGTTGACTTTGCGGTGCGCCCCGATTATAATTAATATAAGGTTGCTTTATTAAGAGCGACTTACTTCTTTATGCGAGTTGTACGAATGAGCGCTATGCTTAATTAATAAGGGCGTCCTAATTAGCAAGCGTCACACGGTGTAAGCTAAAGGGGGATGCATACCTAATTTATTTAAATTAGGTATGTTTTTAATATCAAGTAATATTCGTTTGACTTTAAAAATTGTTTAGCATATAATAATACTATGCACTATGATATTTGTGGGATAATATTCAAAGTATCTTATCCATCTATGGGAGATACGGCACAAATTCAAATATTGGGCAAGTCCATGTTAGATTGGGTTAGGCTGTCATTAGCCGACTCTTTTTATGCTGCGGTTGATTATGATCCTGAGATACCCGTTCCGCATTTATTAAAACCATATATTATTCCGTCAGATTATACGGTAGTTCTTTTTTCTGATACACCGCTTATCACTAGAAAAACTGTGCTTGATGCTGTGTATGAATTGGATAATTCTGATGAGCAGTTAATTAAATTAACCAGAGGCTTTGTGTTTAGGACAAAGTATTTATTGAATATAGAAAATATAGTAGGCGGACAGCATAGATTTTTTGATGAGGAAGATTTTTTGACAGCTTTTTCTTTTAAACAAGCGGCAATGGTTACGGAAGTGCTAAAAAACAGGATAATATCATATCACATGAGTCAAGGGGTGCAGTTTGATGATCCAAACACTGCATATATTAGTTGTGATGCTGTATTAGAAAAAAATGTTAAGATAGGTTCTAATACTACTATAAAAGGAAAAACATTGGTTAAAGCGGGGACAATATTAGAGAGTGGTTGTTTGCTAGATACATGTGTAATTGAAAAAGATGCAGTAATTAAAAACAGTTATATAGAGCGCAGCTTGATAGGTGAGGGGGCTAAGATAGGTCCTTATGCAAACATCAGACCTGGGACTAAGATAGGCAAAAACTGCAAAATAGGCAATTTTGTTGAGATAAAAAACAGCACGCTAGAAGATGGAGTAAAAGTATCGCATTTATCATATATAGGTGATGCAAGCATAGGAGTGGGTACTAATATTGGGGCAGGAACAATTTTTTGCAACTATGACGGCAAAGTTAAGCACAGGACAACAATTGGACGGGGTGCTTTTATTGGAAGCAACACAAGTTTAGTTGCTCCGCTTAAAATAGGGGATAATGCTGTGATTGCTGCAGGTAGTGTGATTACTGAAAATGTGCCGAATAGGGCGCTTGGGATTGGCAGAAGCAGGCAGACAAACAAAAATGATTATAAAAAATAATTTAAGGAGTTTTTTATGATAACAAGCGCATCAAATAAGCTAAAGATTTTTTCAGGCTCATCTAGCAAAAAATTGGCTGAAAATATCGCAAGAAAACTTGATGTTGAGTTAGGTATGATTGCTACTGGTCAGTTTTCTGACGGGGAAATTTCTGTGCAAATTAATGAGTCTGTGCGTGGCTCTGATATTTTTGTAATACAGTCAACTTCTTGTCCTGTTAATGAAAACTTAATGGAACTATTGGTTATTATTGATGCATTAAAAAGAGCATCAGCGGGCAGAATAAATGCAGTTATTCCTTATTTTGGGTATGCTAGGCAAGATAGAAAAGCGCAAGCCAGAGATCCTATCACTGCTAAATTAGTGGCAGATTTAATAGGTACGGCAGGGGCGGATAGGGTATTGACTATGGATTTACACTCAGCACAAATTCAAGGTTTTTTCAATTTTCCCGTAGATCATCTTTATGGAATCCCTGTTTTAAAAAAGGCTATTTCAAAAGAAAAGTTTATAAAAGATAATAATTTTGTCATAGTATCTCCTGATATTGGGTCAGTTGCAAGAGCAAGGGCGATGGCTACAAGGCTTAATGCGCCGCTAGCTATTGTGGACAAAAGACGGCCTAAGCCTAATGAGATGGAGGTTATGAATATCATAGGTGATATCGTGGGCAAGGATTGTTTGCTGCTAGATGATATGATAGATACGGCGGGGACTATTGTTAACGGAGCAGAGGCTCTTTTAAGTAAGGGAGCAAAAAGTGTGCACGCTGCATGTACGCATGCTGTATTGAGCGGTCCTGCGGTGGATAGACTAGAAAAGTCCTGCATAGAAAAATTGTTTTGTTTAGATACGATTGAGATTCCTAAAGATAAAAAGTTTTCTAAATTGGTAGAAATTTCTGCCGCAAGCATATTTGCAGATGCAATTGAAAGCATTTATTTAGAAAAACCAGTGTCTAAGCTGTATGATTAGATAATTCATGGCGTATTTATCGTTATGTGTTATAAAAATTTAAAGGAGGATAATATAATGGCAAACAGAAATAGAAATAACAATGGGGTTACTAGAGGTCAATTTTTGGCGGTTTTAGCTTTTGTGGTGCTTATTGTTGCGGCAGTTGTTTGGCTTTTGACAGGTATTTTAGATTTGCAAGGACCTATACTTGGGGTTGCTAGTTTGTTGCTTAACATCTCAATAGTGGTAGTAATTGCGGTTGCAGCATACCCTTTTGCTAAGGCAAACAGACGTAGTGCTTGGTGGATAATTTATTGGATTATTGTTATTATTGCGTTGATAGGTGCTGCAGTTGGCGGCGTGCTGGCAATCATATAACATAGAATCAAACAAAAAAGAGAGCGGCTACCGCTCTCTTTTTTTAATAGCAGAGGGAAAAATACTCTTAAGGATTGCATCTTTAAAAACAATGATTTTATCATGACTACTATTAAAAGGGATGCATGTTGCGATATAAAAAAAATAAAGAAGAGATGCTTGCCGATTTCCCTCTTCTTGAGTATTTAATATGTGCTCAATTTTTTCCTCATTGGTGAGTGCTTGCGGCTTAATTTCATTATCGTTTCCTGTTAAGGAAACACTAAAACAGGCACAACCATTATAACAATAAGCAACAGCGGTATAAACCTACCCAAAAATCTATTAAACTTATCTTTCATAAAATATACCATCCTCTTTTTCTTTTTGTATTATTTTTTTAAATTCTATGTCACTTTTGCCTAAGTTCATAAGTAGCAAAGTGCTTTTAGTGCCCCAAAGTCCCTCAAAGTATGAGCTTGCGCCACCAAAATGCTTGGCTTTGGCAAGACAGTAAAAATCATACTTTTTGTTTGACTTTAGTGCATACGCCATAACGAGTTTTCTAGTGGCAATAAATTTAAATTTTGTGCCTATAGTGCTTTTTGGACTTTGCGAAACAGTAAACGTGAATGTATGCATCACGCTGGCAGCACCTCTGCCGTTGCCACCATCACTAGATACTTCTCTGTTTTCAGATGCCACAATTTCAGAATATAAGTTTATCTGTTTTTTTAATCCTTTCTTAAATATGATATGGTCAACAGTAAAAACAATTTTTAAATCAAGCAATCTACCAATTATCCACCACAAAATGACAGCCAAAGGCACAATGTGTTGAAGGAGCGGTAGTTGAAAAAAACTCATATTAAAAGCCGCAAATGCTAAGCTATAATTTATTGCAATAAAGGCTAATCCAGGAACAATTCTAAATATAAATGGAGCAATATTGTGGTATCTAAGTGTTTCCCACTTTTTCCACTTTGCACAAATGTATCCAAGTGTATTTTGTTTGCCAGGATGTATAATCCTTCCCTTATCGTTTCTTTTGGGGTTTCTTATGATTTTTTGACCATACTTTCGCCATTTGCTTATTTTTAACGGCTTTTCTATTTTTATCTTCTTGTTGCTATTTTTATTGTCTTGTCTAGAGGATGTATGTTCATCTAAAACTTGCTGTTTTAATGTCTCAAGCCTTTTTATATCACGCAAATCTTTATCTGACATTTTTGTATTTAAAAATATATAATCAAACTTTATGTCCTCATCTGCAATATTGCTAAAGTATGCCTCGCCCTCTGGTCGCATTTTATTTAGTTCAAAAATAGCAGGGAGTTTGTTTAATCTGTTTTCTATTTCACTTTCTGCCAATGATGAATATTCCAAAAGCTCTGCTACAATCAAGGGCAAAACCTCTTGCTTAAAGCTCTCTACAACAATTTTATAGTTAATTACATGAGAATAACTGTCTACAATCTTCTGTATTTTATCGTCGATTTCTTTTGTCTTTGCATTGCCAGTCACATCGTTTTCTCTGTAAAAAAACTCTCTAAATGATTGATGAGAATCATCTTTGCATTTTGGGCAAAATTGCTCATTAACATTAAATTTGGTTCTGCATTTAAAGCATATTTTTTCTGTCATAGGTTTTTGCTTCTCTTTTTTATTAAAATATTGATGTCTAGCATCATCTAAAAAGAACACCTTGCTTAAGGTGTCTTGCTAGTTTCTTAAGTGAAAAGATAAAAGGTCATGAATGCTTATTGGCAGGCACGACCTTTTATATCCAAAGGATTCTTTTGTTCTTTTTTAGCCTTTTAATTCTTTGATTTTTGCAACCAATTCACCCATGTTAGATATATTTAATTCATCAGGGAAAGTGATACTATATTCTGTCTCAATTTCCATAAGCATTTCCATTTTATCTAATGAGTCAAAGCCTAATTCATCAAAAGATGTTTCTAAAGTCAAATTAACATTTTTAAGGCTGTCTTTATATTCTTTAAGCCTTTCAAAAAGTTGTTGTTGTATATCCATTTAAGTGCTTCCTCCTTTTAAAAACTATTCTACAATTGCATTGACAGGGCAAGTAGGAATGCAAGCACCGCATTCAATACAATCAGGAGCAACAATTTCAGCCACCCCTTCTTTCATGATAATAGCATTTGTAGGGCATGAATCAATGCATGCTTCGCAACCAATGCATTCGGGTGTAATTTTAACTGCCATAATAATAAACCTCCATTTATTATAAATTATTAGTATACTATATTATAATATACTTTTTTTAAATTGTCTATGATTTTGCAGCACTTTTTTATATTATTTTTCTTTATCCATTATGGGGGAATTAGTCTTTTCTGCCTACTAGATAATCTAATTCTTCATCAAAATAATCTGCAAGCATAATCAAACTTTCAAAATTTGGTAAAGCTATTCCGTTTACATATCCGTATAAAGTAGCATAAGGTATTTTCATGTCTTTTGCCGCTTTATAAATGCTTTTATTTTCCATTAATATACTTAGATTTTTTACAAATTTTTCTTTATACATGCAATAATTATATCGGAAATCCGTTATAATCGGTTGACATTATCATAGTCACGATATATAGTTATAGTATGAAACTTATTAAAAAGAATTGCAGTTGGTGTAAACATTTTGCCAGATTATACTATAAAGATATAGAGAAAGATGGCGGATATATTTTTATCAAACATGGGATATGTAAAAAACACAATGAGATTTTTGCATTTTTCACTGTGTCTTATGATGATTTATGTATTTATTGGGAAAGAATCAAAAAAGATATTTAGTTTCCTAATAGCGCAGTAAAAGTAATAGGTCCGGCTATCCCGTCTACGCCTAGCCCTCTAGATGATTGAAAAGCTCTGACAGAATTTTCTGTTAATGGACCAAAGTTTCCATCTGGTGTGGTTAAAACTCCGTTGCAGGTCAATGCAGCTTGCAGTATCCATACATAGTTGCCTCTATCGCCTCTTCTAAGCGGTCTAATTGCTGCCCGTGTTAATGGTCCAAAAACTCCGGTTATAGGCAAGTTAGCATTAAACAATCTATTAAGTTCGGTCTGCAAGCCTCTTATAATAGCAGCTTGCGTTAATGGTCCGCATATACCGTCTGCATTTAAAGTTTGCCCATATCTAGAATTTAATGTGGATTGAATTTGTCTCATTAATTCCCTTTGGTCATTAGGCGGTGGAGTAGGGGTAATGGGCGGCGGGGGATTAACTGGAGGATTAACAGGCGTAAGCGGAGCAGCGCAATTTAGTGAAAAGGCTGCGCTTATGGCAAAAACTATTGCATCAACATATCTATTGAAATTGATATCAAACAAGTTATTGTCGGCGGCATTTGACATAAACCCTAGCTCTAATAGGGCGGCTGGGGCACGGGTATTTCTTAGTACTGAAAAGTTTTCACGCTTTAAACCTCTATTTGACTGTACGCCAACAAGCACAATATTATTTAGTATACTTTGCGCTATGGACACTTCACGATTAGATGGGCTAGGGCGCACAAAAATGTCTACTCCGGCTGCGGCGGGATTTGTAGAGCCGTTTCTATGTAGTGACAAAAAAAAGTCTGCGTTTTGGTTATTAGAAATTTGACTGCGTTCTAACAAAGGAACAAATGTATCAGTTGTCCTTGTCATTAAAACTATTTGCCCGCAAGCAATTAGTCTATCTCTAACAGCAAGCGCCAATCTTAAATTGTCGTCTGATTCTCTGCGATTAAAATGCACGGAGCCAGGGTCATGTCCGCCGTGTCCAGGATCAATAACTATTCTCATGCAATTTATATATGCATACGGACAACAATAGTTTACTAATTTTTTCAAGATTGAGAATTAGGAGGATAGAAAATATAAAGATTAATATCACAATTTTTTAAAGAAGAGATGCTTACAGCATGATAAAATAATAATGTACAATCACACATAGTCACTATCCTGATTCAACTTAAATTTTTGTCATCCTGTAAAGGCTTTCTTCTTTATTCTGTTGTTTTGGCAACATTGTATAGCCCTCTAATAGAATCTTTCCCGTTGGTCGGGGATAGGCTGGCTGTAGGCTAAGTTTGAGTGATTAGTACGACGGTCTTTTCAAGTGGTTTTAGCTGCAAGTAAATAAATCTATCATTTTTAGGCAGTGGTGGGTTCAGTTTTATTTTTATTTCTTATTTTTATTAGCTTTTAAAATCATCATTTAAACGCTTTCTAGCAGCATCTTATCAGCGACTAGTGCAATAAACTCACCGTTGGTGGGTTTTTCATTGTGAGAATATACTCGCACACCAAACAATGTGTTGATATTTTCTATTTTGCCTCTATTCCATGCAACTTCAATTGCATGTCTTATTGCTCTTTCAACCTTTGACGGACTGGTAGAAAAGCGTTCTGCCACAGTGGGATAAAGCCTTTTAGTAATACTGTTGATAATATCAGGATTATCTATAGCAAGTTTGATTGCTTCACGCAGGAATTGATACCCTTTTATGTGAGCAGGGATGCCTACAGTGATAAAAATATTAGTAATCTTTTCATCTGCTGTTCTGTTTGGTCTAGTTAATTTATGAGAAACTTTTTTAGTTTGTTCTATGATTTTTTCTTCTAAAACGCTTAAATTAAATGGCTTTAATAAGTAATAATCTGCGCCTAAATTTATTGATTTAGCAACAAAAATATCTTGATTAAGCATGCTTGCAATAATCACCTTGCAGCTGTTTTTTTCCATTTGCTCTAATACACCAAATCCGTCAATAATAGGCATAACTAAATCTAGTACCATCACATCAAGGCGATTATTTTTTAGAATATTAAGAGCCTCTTGTCCGTTGCATGCTGTAAAAGCAACATCAATAGTACTAGAGTTCTCAAAATAATCTTTTACTTGTTTTAAATACTCTAAATTGTCATCAACTATCATTATTCTTGTTTTCATTTAAATTTACTTCCTTTGTCTTGTTTTTTTGACAATTTAATTATATAATGAGTCAAATAGAGTGGTCAATCGCAAAACAAAGCGAATAATGACAGTTTTTGACTATGTATTCGTCTTAATGTTTGAATTGATTAACTTTTGTCGATTGTGTTTTTGCTTCTTAAAATGATCTCATCTTTATTAAATAAACTGAGTGTTTTTTATTATCCATTTTTTTAGTCTTAAGTATGTCCACATAATATTGGCGATATAGATGACTATCATAAAAATAGATAGGGCTGTTAAAATATACTCGTGCAATCCATAAGATTCTCCTAATGCTTGTCCTGCAAAAAATAATCCAAGGGCAAACCCTAAAATAATGGGGCTGATTAAAGATATTAAAAGCTTTTTAATTAGAAGCTTTGTGCCGCTGCCCACAAATTTTAATTCTTTGCCGTCTATAATTGTATGTTTGGCTAAATATCTTTCTTTATATGCAAGACCTAAAGGCATTAATAAATTTGCTGTCAATAAAATAGAGGCAAAATATACCACATGCACCCATAAAAATGGTAACATTTTACCTGTAAATACTGATTTTTTCATACAAATATAGTTTAACATATTAAAAATAAATGTCAAGGTAAATACTACTAAAAAGGAGAAAAAATTATTTATGAAAAAAAATAATGCAATTAGGTCTGATATGGCTATAGAATTGGTGGGTGGGGATACAAAAATAAGTCAAACTCTGCAAATAAAAAAAAGCCGTGTTGAAATTGATGATAATTTATCAAAAAAAATTGGACGGCCAAAGGGGAGCTATATCACACTTGAAACAAGCATAGTCAATAGCGGGCGCATAGATAAATATGATAGTTTGTCAAAAGAAATCAGCATTGCATTAAAAGAGATTACTAAATCTAAAATTAAATGCGTGCTTGTGGTGGGGTTAGGGAATCCTAATCTAACAGCGGACGCATTGGGCAAAGAGGTGTTTTCTAATTTAATTATTACAAAGCACATGGACACTGAGGATAGAAAAAAATTAGGAATAAAAAGTGCAATTTGTGCAATTTGTCCAAATGTAAGCGGAATTACGGGTATAGAGAGTTTTGATGTAATAAAAGGAGTAGTAGATAGAATTAAGCCAGATTTAGTGGTGGCAGTAGATGCATTGGCAAGTGCGTCAGTTGCAAGACTGGGGGCTGCTTTTCAGCTATGTTCTAGCGGGATTACTCCAGGCAGCGGGGTGGCTAATCATAGGGTGAGACTAGATTATGATTCGCTTGGGGTAGCGGTTGTGTCTTTAGGTGTGCCGCTTGTAGTGTATGCAAGCACAATTATTTTTGATGCGGCGGGTGAAGAAGCGATTAAGGATTTACCAGAAGAACTGTCTGGTTTAATTGTGACGCCAAAGACGATTGATATATTGGTGCAAGATTGTGCTAAAGTGATAGCAAGCGGTATAAACGGTGCATTTTGATTTAGCGGTGATTAGGGATTTAGGCGATGGTTAACTCTTAAACTTGTTCAGAAACTAAATACGGAGTGTCTTGCGATGTCTTTTTTGCTCAAAATTTCGTTTTTTCGTTGTCAATACTTTTAGTATTGGCTGCCTCAATCACTCATTTTTACCTTGGCACGGCAATCAAAAATCTACTTGCAATCCACCATATTATAGTTTCTGAACAAGTCTATTTTGCTTTTTTTTCTTGTCGTAATATTTTAAAATGCTCTGTCAATATATTTGAGCATTCGTCTTGCATAATTCCGCATTCAACTATTGCTCTGTGATTAAGTTTATCCCAATTAGCCAAATTTATTAGAGTACCGCATGCTCCAAATCTAGGGTCAAAAGCTCCGAAATATACTGTCTTTAAGCGTGCATTAACAATAGCTCCAGCACACATTACACAAGGTTCTAATGTGACAAAAATTTCACATCCTGTCAAATTCCATCTGCCTAGCTTCTTGCCTGCTTTTTTTATAGCAACCACCTCGGCATGTGCTGTTGCATCATGTCCATTGACCCTTAGATTATGGCCTCTTGCTATAATTTTATTGTCAAAGACAACAACAGCTCCTACGGGAATCTCACCTATACTGGCTGCTTTTTTGGCTTGTTTTATAGCTTCTTTCATAAATTTGATTTTTAACTTTTCGTCCACAATTTTTAATATAATATTTTTTTAAGTGAAAGTCAAGAAAAAAGTCAAGAACAAAAGTGCCCTTTGAGCACATAAGTCCATGTTATGAGGTCTTCGTGGGCTTGCCGCCTTGCGGCTACTGGGCGCCCTGCATAGGCGCCCTTTTTGTTGATGCAAGCAACTTTCCTTTTAAGGCTTTTTATGTACATCCAGTACACTTAAAGCCTTAAAATGAAAATTTTCATCTCAAAAATCTACTCGTATTAAAGTCAAGAAAAAGATTTTACAGAGTACTAGCGCATAAAAAAGGCGGGCTAGAAGTCTGCTCTTTTGTTTTAGGCATAGAAAATTTATCATACTAAATTAATTTTTAGTTAATTTTGGCTTGACTTAAAGATTGCTTGTATATTATAATGTATTTTGTGCAAAAAAATTATTAAAAGGAAGTAGCGACTAAAAATGAAAAGACCTTATCAGCCGTCAAAAAGGCAAAGAAACAAAGTTCATGGATTTAGAGCAAGAATGAAAACAAAAGGTGGAAGAAATGTGCTTGCTAGAAGAAGAAGAAAAGGAAGAAAACATGCAGCGCCACGCAGATATGGTGCATAATAAAATAAATGCTTTCTAAAAAATTCCGCTTAACAAAAAGAGGCTCTTTTAACTATGTATATCGCAAGGGCAAAGGGACAAGCACTAAGACTGTCAAAATGCTTTTTACGCCATCAAATGCAACTAAAATTGGTTTTTCTGTGTCTAATAAAATAGGCAAGGCAGTTGTGAGAAATCTAGTTAAAAGGCGCTTAAGGGCTATTTTAAGAGAAAATTTGTGTGCAATCAAGCAAAAAGGACAAATGGTTTTTATAGCAAAAGAGGGGATAGAAAAGGCAGACTTTAAAGAGATTGAAAAAGATGTGAAATATTTAATAGGAAAGACAGTGTAATTTTGAGAAAAAAAAGACCAAATATTTTTTTATATGTCATTACATTAAGGTGGCTATTTATAGCGCCAGTCTTGTTTTATAAAAAATGTATATCCCCATTGCTTCCTAATGTATGCAAGTTTTATCCGTCTTGTTCGACTTATATGGTGGATGCCATTAAACGAAGGGGTTTAATAGGTGTCTTAATGGGAATATATAGAATATTAAGATGCAATCCTTTTTCTAAAGGTGGCTTTGACCCAGTTAAAAGCAAAAGAAGAGAGTATAAGTGGCTTTATTAGATAGTGCATAAATGCATAATGTACAATTATGGGTATTAGCGATGTGTCGGGAAATTAAAATTATTTAAGCTATTGATATTTTATTAGCGGCATATAAATTAGCATCCATCAATATGTGTATTAGGCATTGTGTATTGACTCCAAAGGAGTTTCAATGTTAAATATATTTATCAGTGCAATTACTGCATTAGCATCATCAACCAACACTTTGCGTGCCCCACGGGGTATGTGGGAGTGGTTTTTGCTTACTGTTTTTGGCTTTATTCAAAACTACGGCTGGAGGATAATAGTTTTCACTATCATCTTAAAGCTTGTATTGTCTCCGCTTGATTTTTACCAGCGTTATAAAATGCGTAAAAATCAGGCTATTACTGAAAAAATCAAGCCTGAGTTAGAAAAACTAGAAAAGCAACATAAAGATGATAAGCGTGGATATCAAGCGGCGCAAATGCAATTGCAAAAGGCGCATGGGTTTAGCCATTTTTCTGCATGTTTGCCTATGATTTTGACATTAGTTGTATTTTTTACTTTTTTTGCGGGTATGCAAAATGTGTCTAGGTTTCATGAGTTTAGTGAATATCTTCAAATGCACAATGTATATCAAGCAAGATTTAGACAGCTAACGGATTTTGAAGCAGAATATTTTGATTCTGAAGAAGAGTTTAGAGATTATATATTAGGCTGGTTTAATCAAGAGCATGAATGGATAAGACGCCCTGACGGCGATATGACGCCTGCCCAAACAGAGGCTTTGAATTTTTTCAATGCTCATGACGGGCAATTTAGTCAAGTTATGGGTGCATTGGACAGCATTAGAGAGCATGTTAATTTTGTAGTTGGCGGACAAGGACAAAGGCATTTATTTATTGTAGCAGCGCCAGTTGAGTGGCCGGCTAATTGGCCGTCTAGAAATGAATTAATTTCAGCGGGATATTTTAATTGGGATAGATTGATTGCTATGACAGAGTCTAATGTGCAAGGTATCCAGTATGTGCAAAACTATGTGATAGCGGCTGTTAATTATAACATTGCAAGCAGAAATGAGTATCCAAAATTACCTTTTGATATTCCGTCTAGCTTTGATTTAAACAGACAAGGTTTTGATGATATTGTATATGAGAGACAAGTTTTTGATATTTTGGCTAGTGCTCAAAGAAGTGTAAACATATTTTTAGATATTGCATCTATTGCAGCGGCTTATGAAGTTATGAATATGTATGCTGAATATATCAGGACAGATTTTTTATGGATAAGAAGCATTTGGCTGCCTGATACTCCTTGGGCTAGACCTGTTTCAGATTTTAATGCATTTAGAAACAGAGTGGGAAATAGATATTTAGGTGACAGACCTCCTGAAATGGAAGACGGGTCGTATATGGACAGTTATTTGCATAGGGAGCTTGCTAGTGAAAGGTTTTATAATGATATTACTAGAATGGTTAGGGCTAATGAGGATTTAAACAGGAGCAACGGATTTTTGATATTGGCGATATTGGCAATTGGTTTGTCGTTTGGGTCGCAGATTTTGACAAGGCAGCAGCAAAAAAAGAGTGGACAAATACCTGGGGGAATGCCTGGGATGGGCGGTGCTGGCGGAGCAGCTGGCGGCGGCATGATGATGAAAGTAATGGGATTTATGATGCCGGCGATGATTGGTATATTTGCGCTTTTTCAAAGTTCGGCATTTGCGCTTTATATGATTACTAACTCATTAATGACGCTTGTTATTAATTTAGGTGCAACACTAATTATTAATAAGATGTTTAATAAGCGAGAGGGCGTTGGCGGCAGCAAAAAGTCAAGCGGCGGGGTTAATAGTGATGGGGTACAAAGATATGGAAGACCAGATCCAACACAGTTTAATAAATAAGAATTTTAATATTATAAAATACTATGCATCAGGCATAGAAAGCAATAAGGAGCTTAAAAAATGATAAGTATAGAGTCTACGGGTAAAACCGTTAAGCAGGCGATTGAGGATGGCTTGAAAAAGATTGATAAATCTTTGGATGAGGTTGAAGTAAAAATTATTACTCAGCCGGGCATTTTTAAAAAAGCTAAGGTGTTGATTAGTGTTGAGGGTGCAGAAATTTTAGCGCCCAAAAAATCAGAACCTGTTAAGCAAGAGAAAAATGCTATAGTTTCGCCTTTGCCGCATAAAAAAATAGAAGAGCAGCCAAAAAGGCAAGAAACACCTAAAAAAGAGTTTCATAAAAAGCATGATATGTTTGCATCTAAAAAAGATAAAGAAGATAAATCTTTTATAAAAGAAGAAAAACAACCTATTAGTAAACCTGTTAAGAGTTCTGAAAAACCAAAAGAAATTCACAAAGAAAAAGAGTATCAAGCTATTAGTGATGATGCGGCAAAAACAGCGTCTAGTTTTGTAGAAAAGCTTGTCAAATCAATTGATCCAGAAGCTGCAATAATTAGCCGCATTGATGGTGGGGCACTAGGTATTAAAATAAATTCTAACAACGGTGCTGTCATTGGATATAAGGGTGAAACACTTGATGCTATTGAGTATTTAACTTTGCAAGCGATAAATAAAGGTGATCTTTTTTATAAAATTGGTGTTGACTGCAATGAATATCGTATCAAAAGACAAGAAATGCTTGTGTCAAAGGCAAAGCATTTGGCTGAAAAGGCAATTAAATCTGGCAGAAAAATTGTTATGGAACCTATGAGCAATCACTCTAGAAAAATTATTCATTCGGCTCTTCAAGACAACGATAAAGTTTTTACTAAATCAGAAGGTAATGACCCGCATAGACATATTGTGATTATTCCAAAAAGAAAAGGTGGCAGTTATGGCAATAGATAATTTAATTAAAAATATTCATCAGTCAAAAACTCCTTATCATTGCATAAAGCTTGTGTCTGAAATCTTAGATAAAAAAGGTTTTGTTAAATTATATGAAAAAGACGGATGGAAAATTAAACAAGACGGAAATTATTATATAATACGAGCTGATTCATCACTGATTGCTTTTTCATTAAATGGTGCGGCAGAAGCATTTAATATTGCAGCGCCTCATACTGACAGTTCTTGCTTAAAAATTAAGGGGAATCCTGACATGACTGCAGGAGGATTACATAAACTCAATTGTGAAGTTTATGGGTCGCCAATTATGTCTAGCTGGCAAGACAGAAAACTAAAAATAGCAGGGCGTGCATTTTATAAAGACAAGAAAGGTTTTAGTGCAAAATTAATTGAATCAGATTATAATGTAGTCATTCCTAATATATCATTGCATTTAAATAGAGAAGTCAATAATGCATACAAATTTAATCCTCAAAAAGACTTGCTGCCTGTCACAGGCATGGGCAAGGGTGATATAAAAGATTTGATTGGGGAAGCTATTTCATATGACTTGTTTGTGGTAGTTGATGAATTGGGATATACTTTTGGCAGGGGCAATGAATTGTTTGTTGCGCCTAGAATAGATGATTTAACTGGGGTTTTTGCTGCTTTAGAGGGATTTATAACAAACTCTAAGGGGCAGGCAGGCGTGGTTAATGTATTGGCATTATTTGATAATGAAGAGATTGGGTCATTAACAAGGCAAGGTGCTGCGTCTACATTTTTATTTGATATGTTGACAAGAATTATATTAAGTCAAGGCGGAAGTCAAGAAGACTTTAGAAGAGCATTAGCATCATCGTTTTTAATGTCATTAGACAATGCGCATGGTACACATCCAAATCATCCTGATTTATCTGATCCTACTACAAACACTAATTTAGGGGATGGAATAGCAATAAAACATCACGCTAATTATCATTATACAACTGATGCAATAAGTGCCGCTTATGTAAAAGATTTATTTAATACTGCTGGTGTTAAACATCAAGATTCTTATGTAAAAAGCGATTTAAGAGCAGGCGGGACGCTTGGGTCTATTAATAGCGGCAGAGTAAGCATTATGGCGGCAGATATTGGTCTAGCTCAATTGGCAATGCATAGTGCAATGGAAATGGCAAATGTAAATGACTATCAAGAATGCATAAAAGCAATGTCAGTTTTTTATAAAAATTTTAAAATTCAATAGGGTGAATGGTTTAGATATTATGGGGGAGGGCTTTGTTGTCATGCTGATGATTTAGCTTTCTGTCATTTTAGAAGTTTTTAAAGTTGCCATGCTGGTGGCTTTTGGTTGTTTGGCTTAAAGATAAAGAATAATCATGCTGAGTATGTTTATCTTTAGCATTCTAAAATTTAATTGTCATGCTGACAATTTTTTCCGAAAAGTCTATTCAAAAAAATTCATTCTTTTTAATATATATTAAATTTATTTAAAAGGAGAAATTTTAAAAATGTTGGCAATTAATATTATTTTTGCAGGCTTTGTGTTGACTTTAAATGGCTTTAGCCTTATTGAAAAGGCTAAGATTGACCAAAAGGTCAAGGGCGCAATTAATCTAACAGTAGGTGTCTTGATTGCTGTTAATGCAATTTTGCAGACTATTATTGCTGGGGGAATGGTTGATTCACCATATCAGATGATGCATTTTGGCTTTGCAGCGGCGATGTGGTTGTTTTCTGTTAATTATTTAATACTAGGATTTCATGTATTTTTAAAGGCAGAAAGTTATAAAGCGTTTGGGTTATTTAGTGCGTTTGCTAGTATAGTATCATTTATTTTTGCAGTTGAGGCGGTGATTGCGGGTGGATGGCTGTTTATTGTATTGTGGTTTATGTGGGCGGTTTTGTGGCTTCAGTCTTTTTTGACCATGACATTAGAAATCAAATGGGCAGGAAAGTTGTCTGCTGCTATATTGATAATCAATGGAGTTATTTCAACATTTTTACCAGGTATGTTGATGGTACTTGGAGTGCTTTAGCAAAGTGATTGAAAAAATGCTATGCCTGATCCGCCATTAGAGTTATTAATTAAGTTTATATCTTTTAATAAATTATCCAGTCTTAATGCTGTGCCTATATTACCATCATAAGTTTTTGCATTAAAAAATTTGCTTATCATATCTTTTATAAAGCAATAATGAGTACAGCCTAAAACTACACTTTTAATATTCTGACCTAAATATTGGGTCAGAATATTTTGCACTTTAGGATAAATTTGTTTTAAATCATTAATATTATTTTCAATTAAAGCGGCAAGATTTTTCATGGGAGCAATAATTGTTTTATCAAAAAATTGATTGTTTAGTTGTTTAAATTTTGGCTGTAGCGCTGTGTTGGGGGTGACAAGAACCAATGCTTTTCCGTTAGATAATTCTTTAATTGCAGGTTTAATAGCGGGCTCTACTCCTATAATAATTATATTTTTAAAATGCTCTCTTAAATACTCAATGCCGCAAGCGGTGGCTGTATTGCATGCAATTACAATGGCTTTGATATTATGTTTTGATAAAAAATAACAACAAATTTCAGTCACTCTTTGTTTAATTTGTTTGCTGGTTTTATTTCCATAGGGCATAAATCTTTTATCAGCAAAATAAATAAATTCTTCATTTGGTAAAATAGTCCTTATTTGACAAAGGGTAGAAATACCGCCAATTCCGCTGTCTATCAAAAGAATTTTTGCCATTTATTAATTGTTGATTGGATATTTTAATTTTTTCTTTTTAATTTTTGACATAGTTGCTAAAGGCAGTCTTACCCATTCTTCACAAATTCCAATCTTACTTAGCATCGCTTTAATTGGTATAGGATTAGTCATGCTAAATGCTGATTCAATAACAGGCAGCAGCTCGCATTGCGCTTTAGTGCTTGTTATATAATCTTCTCTTAAAGCTGATTCAGTTATTAATCTCACTTGCTGTGGAAAAGCATTTGCTACTACAGACACTACTCCAAAAGCTCCTAAACTCATCATGGCTGTCACATTGTCGTCGTTTCCTGAGTATAGATGTAAATTTTCCCCGCACAGTGCACGCACTTTTAAAATATGAGAAAAATCTCCGCCAGCCTCTTTTAGCGCTATGATATTTTTTATTTTACTAAGTTCAAGGCAGCTTTTAGCATCTAAATGAACTCCTGTTCTTGATGGTACATTATAAAGCATAATAGGCAGCTTAACGGCTTTAGCTATTGCTTTAAAATGTGTAATCAATCCCTGTTGCGGCGGTTTATTATAATAAGGAGTAACCGCCATCAGCGCGTCTGCCCCCAGTTTTTGTGCTTTTTTTGCTAGTCTAATGCTGGACATGGTGTCATTTTTACCTATGCCGACAATTATTTTAGCATGTTTTTTATGTTTAATTGCTGTTTTTACAAGCATGTTAAACTCTTCATCAGATATAGTCGGAGATTCGCTTGTAGTCCCTAGCACTATTAAAGCATCAATATCGTTGTCTGTTTGAAAATTAATTAATCTAATAAAACCGTCCAAATCAATGGTTTTGTCTTTTTTAAATGGAGTGACAAGCGCTGTGCCTACTCCTTTATAAATAGGTATTTTTATCATGTTTACATTATATTCACTTGTCAAAATTGTGTGAGTATACTATAATAATATTATGAAAACTATTAAATGCTATGGAAAAATTAATTTGTCACTAAATATTTTAGGGCTAAGAGAGGATGGTTATCATTTTATTGATTCAATAATGATGGGTGTTGATTTATATGATTTAGTGACAGCAAAAAAAAGAAATGATGAAAAAATAGAGATTGAGTTTATTGGAGACGGGGCTGAGACAATAGAGTATAATAATACTGTCAGAAAAGCCGTAGAATTATTAAAGCGGGAGTATGGGGAATTTAGAGGTGTAGACATTGTGATTGATAAGGGTTTAAGCATAGGAGGCGGGTTAGGCGGAAGCGCTGCTAGTGCAGCAGGGGCATTAAAGGCTGTGGGGGAATTATATGGTTTGTTTTTTGGGGAAGAGAGGTTTATTGAATTATGTAGAAAATTAGGGTCGGACGCTGCATTTATGGGGATGCTTATTGAAAGAGGATATAAATTTTGTGCAAGGGTGAGAGGAGTAGGGGAAGTGATAGAAGAGATTGAAAATAATTTAAAGATGGATATTTTAATAGAGAGAGGGCGAGGCGGGGCAAGCGGCGATGTGTATAAAGCATTTGACGGGTTGTACAGAAATGGAGTTTTTGCACCTAGTGATAATGATTTATTGGCGGAGTTTTTAAAAGCAGGGGATAAAAGGGCGGTTGATTATATGAATAATGGTTTGGAAAGTGCTAGTATATTGCTGTGTAAAGAGATTAGGGGGAGAATTGATGCGCTTAAAAATATGAGCACAATAAAAGTAATGGTTGCAGGGAGCGGCGGTAGTGTCTGGGGGATAAGAGAGTGAGTATAAAAGGCGTTAAACAGCGGTTCTTCTCTTTTAAAGCCAGCCACATAAAACAAAGTTGCTTGAATATAATATATCATGGACATAAATTTACAAATTAAGCCGCAATTTGAGGCTGTGTTTTTAATCAACGGAAAATTTTGTGAGATAAGCAATATAATTTTTAAAAATAATGATGTTGTGTATATTACTGTACTGCCATTAGAAGCTTTTATGCTGCCTTATACAATTAAATTAATAGGCGGCAAAGTTCGCAGCAATACTGATTTAGCATCATGTTATAGCTTAAGCAGCAATGAATATTATCTAAGCTTAAAGCCTAGATACAACTATGTTTATACTATTTCAAAAGCACAGCAGCCTTTAAACAATCAACAAAGCATAATAGAAAAGTTTTTTTATTTTGTATTAAAAGGGCGGCTTTGTCTAGCAAGAGAGTGTTTGTCTGATGAACTGTCAAAAAGTATATCTGATGAGGATTTAGCAGCATTTTTTGACGGATATGATGATATAATTAAGAATGAAAAAAAAGACGGAGAATATTATTTAATAGCTGAAAATAAAGGTGTATTATTTTGGTTTGAAATTGTTGACGGCTTAATTGACAATATTGTTGAGAAAGCTTAAACTAAATTAATATCCATCACACATAAACCAAAGAAAGCATACATTTATACTAAATCTATTTTGAAATTCTAATTTCAATCACACAATCAAGGAGCAAAAAAAATGTACTGCAGCAATCAAATTACTCACACTATTAAACAGGGCGATACTTTCTATCTTCTAGCAAAACATTACCATACCACTGCCGACAAACTCATGGCGCTAAATCCTGACAAGGATCCGTACAACTTGCAAATAGACGACACCCTAATTATATGTCCAGGTCCTACATATCCTAATCATGCGATTCCGCCCATCGGCATAATCCCAACCCCGCCCATTCACCCAGTGCCGCCCATCGGCATAAACCCATACCCTAGACCGCCTATACAGCCGCAGCCGCCTATTGCAACTCTTCCTCCTGTTCATCCAGTACCACCCATAGCAACTTTTCCTCCTGTTCGTCCACAGCCTATTCCTCCTATTAGCGGACATCCTTGCCCAAGTCTGCCAATTAGACCTGTTCCTCCTATTGGTAGTATTCCGCCAGATAATGATTGCGATATTATTATTATCATGAGAGAAGCGTGGAAAAAATTAGCATTTTGGACCAGGATGATAATGGTGTCTATTATAAATAGACTAAACGATAGACCTGCTATAATGGAAAGATTTATACAAAATGCTTATGATATTTCAACAATTTTTTCTAATAGATTTAGCAATAAACAAAGACAGCTAGATGAAATGCTAAAAGAACATTTAACAATTGGTGTAGAGTTATTGCTTATGCTTAGTGAAGGAAGAAGCGCACCTGCTAATAGGTTGAATGAAGAATGGTATCTAAGTGCAGATAGGCTTGCTAGATTTTTTAGTGAATTGTCACAGGCTTATCCTGCTGACACAACAAAACATCATATACATAATATGATGGATACGATTAAAGAGCAAGCAACCAAAAGAATGCTGGGGCATTATGGTTCTGAGGTAGAAGCATTTGACAGGGGAGCACTAAAAATACAGCAAATGGCTGATTATTTTGCCAACGGGATGCTATAAATCAATGTTTTCTATTGCATAAAAAATTAAAATATGTATGAAAATCCTGCTGTTGCAGTATACTATTTTTATGAAATGTACAAAATGTTTAAATAATTCTATTAAAGAAAGTGCTGTTTGCTGCGGCAATTGCGGGCGGGTTTTTTGCGCAAAATGTCAAGACAGATTTTGTGCATGTTTGGGAGAATTAAAATATTTTAACTAGTACTCTATAAAATCTTTTTCTTGTTTAATATGGAATCTTTTTGGATAAAAGGATTCTCATTTTAAGGCTTTAAGTGTACTGGATGTACATAAAAAGCCTTAAAATGAGAATTTTCATCTTAAAAATCTACTCGTATTAAAGTCAAGAAAAAGATTTTACAGAGTACTAGGGTGTGTAAACACTAAAGCAGTACTTTATGCGGTGTCTGTAAAAAAATGAGATTTTACAGAATGACATAAATTTTAGATTTTAAGCGGAGTAATTTCTATAATTAAAAGAATAAAAATAACCCCATTCAAAATAAAATTTGAGTAGGGTTATTTTTGAAAGCGTATTTTCAAAAATCATGTTAAGATTTAATTTTCAGCATCTTTGCAATGCAAGAGTGGGTCGGGGACTAAAGTTCCCTTTTTTTATAGTATAGGAAAAATACTTCGTCTTTCAGTCGTCTGCGAGAAATGGATAAGCGAACTCAAAAAAGCCGAATCTCTAAAGGGGGAGTGACCCAAATGGACACCTTTTTTATATTTCTTCAAATCTTGCATTAAAGAATCTAAGCATTTTAGGCTCATATACAAATTTCAAACCTTTGATTTTTTTAGCATTCTTATAAATATCGATGACCGCCCTTGCAACTAAATCCATGTGCGCATAAGTATATACACGACGGGGGATAGTTAAGCGTACAAGCTCTAATTTAGGTGCATGGTTTTTGCCAGTATTTACGCATCTGCCTGCCGATACAATTCCACGTTCCATTGATCTTACGCCTGATTCTAAATAAATTTTAGCTGCCAATGCTTGAGCCGGTAGTTGCTCTTGAGTCAAATGCGGACAAAAGCGCCTAGCATCCAAAAACACTGCATGACCTCCGATAGGCTCCATAATAGGCACTCCAGCTTCTTTTAATACATCGCCTAAATATCTGACTTGCAATACTCTATGCTTGATATACTCAAAATCTAAAGATTCCCTAATTCCAATTGCCATAGCCTCCATATCTCTGCCAGCTAAACCGCCGTATGACGGCATGCCTTCAAATACTACTACCAGTTCTTTTGACCTTAAATATAAATCTTCATCATTCATACATAAGAATCCGCCAATATTGGTCAAACTGTCTTTTTTGCCCGACATTGTGCAGCCGTCTGCATAAGAAAACATCTCTAAAACAATCTCTTTAATTGTCTTATTTTCATATCCCTTTTCACGCTCTTTAATAAAATATGCGTTTTCAGCGTATCTTGTTGCATCATAAAAAACTTTGATTTTGTGTTTTTTAGTTAATTCTCTAACTGCACGCATGTTTTCCATAGATACCGGTTGACCGCCTGCTAGATTAACCGTAACAGCTAAACATACATAAGCAATTTTGTCAGCACCTACTTCCTTAATCAGCGCTTCAAGTTTTTTAAGGTCAATGTTTCCTTTAAAAGGATTAATAGCAGTTGTGTCATGCGCCTCATCAATAACTATATCTTTAAAAATGCCGCCATTAGCTTCTTGATGATATCTAGTTGTAGTAAAATACATGTTTCCAGGAGTATATTGCCCTGGCTTAATAGATAATTTAGATAAAAGATTTTCAGCGCCTCTGCCTTGATGAGTAGGGATAACATATTTAAAACCAAAGACTTCTTTAACAGTGCTTTCTAAATTATGCCAGTTTCTGCTGCCTGCATATGCTTCATCGCCTACCATAATTCCTGCCCATTGGCGGTCTGACATGGCATTTGTTCCGCTGTCAGTTAATAGGTCAATATAAACATCTTCAGAGTTTAACTGAAATGTGTTGTATCCAGCTGTGATGATTGCTTTTTCACGCTCAGCTCTATCAAGCATTTTCACATACTCTACTGATTTGACGCGGTATGGTTCCGCTGGGTATTTTTTGTCTAACATTTTTATATCTCCTAGATTTTATGTTTGTATAAACTATAGCATATATGAATAGAGTTTGCAACTAAAAAATGGAACGAAATTATAAATTGCTAACTACAATTTTAAATAGAAATAATATTAAATGCAAAAGGCTGTGTTGGATTGAATAATATTTTTACTAAGCATCTCATCTTTTAAAAAATATGTGCTGCCGTGCTATAATGCCAAGAAGTATTTGCTGCTATGGGCTTCGCTTAGTAGTGAGGTATATTTAGGAATATGTACAGGAAGTAAAATATGTTTAACATAAACAATTCAGTGATTGGTCAAATCTACTCAATTTTGACTCTTTTAAAGTCTTTTTCTTAACTAATCTTTTTTGTTTTGTGCTTGACTACGGCAATTCTAAAAACTTGAATTTCATTGCCTTTCGGTACAGCTATGTCGGTAGCTGTAACATTAAAACCGTTGATGCTTGCGGATACTAAATTTGTATGGTATTGTGTTTTCAAAAAATCAACAATAGTATCTCTTAATTCTTTCATCGTAATTTCCATAATTATATCTTACCTCCTAAATTTTTCTCAACTCTTTATGAATTGGTAGTTATATTATACGAGTTTAAACATCCTAAAGTCAAGATTTATTACTGTGTTACAACTCATTATTTTGATTTAGGGAGAAATTTTTTATGGATAATTTATCGGATTTTGTCGATTCATTGCAAGAACTTATGCTGGAAAAAGGTGTTAAACCTATAGAAATACATAATGCGACAAAAATTAGCCTATCTGTCATTTATGATTGGTTTAAGAAAAAAAGAATTCCAAATTTAAATAGCCTTATTGCCGTATCAAATTATTTTGAATGTTCTATTGATTATCTATGCGGTCGTACTGAACATAATTTTTTTAGAAAGTCTAATAATCTCTCAACTTTTTCTAAGCGTTTTCGTTTGCTTATAGAAAAAAAGAAAGTCACTAGACGAAAACTTAGCGCTGAAGTCAACCTTTCAATGGGTTGTATTCAACGGTTTTTAGCAGACACAGGCAAGCCGTTATTTTATAGTTTAATTAGACTTGCCGATTATTTTGAGTGTTCTATTGATTATCTTGTGGGATTGAGTGATTATATATAGATTTTTATTTTAAGATAAATCAAGCAAATAAAAAAGTCGCTAGGGATACAACATATCCAATTAGCGACTTTTATTTTTATGCTTTGTGAAAAAATATTTGGTAGAATAGGTTAGCAAGGGAATAAGCTAAGATTGCAGGGGCAGAAAGGATAAAAAAGCAACGCATGCATAAGGTGCAAGGTCATAAAAATCTCTTTAGAGGTATACATGATGTGCTGCTTATTTTTTAAAGAAGAGCTGCTTTATAGCATGATAAAAAATTTAATTGATTTCTTAAATTATAGTCTCTACACTACTTTAAAAAACTTATTATGTCATGCTGTAAGGACCTTTTCCTCATAATAATAACTTCTTTGCTATCACTATTAATTTTATGTCATGCTGTAAGCATCTCAACTTTATAAAAACTTCTCTGCCCTGATAATTCAATTTAATGAAGAGATTCTTACAGAATGACATAAATTAAATTGGCACCAAGAAGTGTTCGTGGGGCTTGCATAGCCTAAAGCAACTCTTCTTCTTTATGTGTCCAAAGGATACTTATGTTCTATTAGACTGCTTATGTCGGCGGCAGCACTGCTTCACCTGTCTTTAAATCCTGATACATTATCCAATATCCTTTGCCTAGCGGATTGTCTGCTCTTAATGGCAGCCACCAGCAAAATCCATTAAGCTCTGTTGGCGGTTGACTTGAATATGTATCAGGAATCCCATAGCATAAAAATTCTTTGCCAATCAATCCTACTACATAATACCTGCTATTATCAAAATTGATGCGCACCCATTTGCTTTGCGGAAGCATTTTTTCTAAAATTTCTTCTCTTTTGTGCTGTCCGTCAAACAGTGCTTCTATTTCATCAGCTTGCTTTTCAAAAAAGCTTCCTTCTCGTGCTTGAATAAAGGGTGAGGAATCCACCGCTGCAACTTTTTGTAATGGTGGTTGTGGTGGCTTAGGATTTTCTTGCTGCAGCGACGGAGGAGGTGCAGCAAAAGCATCAGGATGAACGTTTTGCTGTGTGGCAGGCGACGGAGTAGAAACTGCAATAATTGGTTCAATAGCGGGTTGCAAAGAGATAGCAGAATTTTGTGAGTTCATTATCTTGTGTGATGTAAAAGGCGATTGAGATATAGTTTCTTTTTTTGTATTATTGTTGCTGTTAACATCAACTAGCGGTCTAGAGTTTGCAATTTGCATTATATATTTCATAGACATTTCACTTGGACTAGTTGAACAATTTTGCAGTGGCTTAACAGTATCGTCTAACTCAAAATAATTTGCATTTGCAATTGCATCATCAATATATTGAATAGGCGGTATAGCAGGAGGGCTAATATTGATGTCTGGTTCTTCTTTTTTGATATTATGGGAATTGCCGCTGTCATGAGATTGATTGGGCACTAAAAAAGTAGTTTTGTCATTAGATTCTAAAGACGATGAAGATGATTGTTTTGTTTGCGGCAGAATAATTTTATCTTCTCTTTTAGAAAAAATTTGTGTTTTTTCTTCCTCTTTGTTGTATTCTGCTTTCTCTTCAATGTGCACTACTTTAATAATTTTAGGCGGCAGCATTTTATAAATTTGCTCATTATTAAATCTTAATGGCTCGTTAGTGCCATACATAATCAGCATACCGTTATCAAAAACAGCAGCATGAATACTATCTAAAGTATTCATTGTCTCTAATTTCATTCCAGATTTAGCTTCAGTCACTCCATACGCAAAATTTTTACCGTCAATACAAAACGCTAATTTTGCATCATTATAATTCCCTCCAAAAATATTTAGCTTAATGTTTATGCCAAGTGCATTTTTTTCTAGACTTAAGGTTCCTTTAGCATTGCTTCCACTCATGATTATTAGTCGTTTTATAAATTGCATAGTTTTTTACCTCTTAATCTATGTATATTAGCTTCTATTAAAATATATATCAAAAGCATTGTCGAAAAATGTAATTTTTTAGAAAATATCCTCATAAAATAAAAGACATATCATAAATTTTTAGGAGGGATAATGAAAGACTATATAAAAGAGCGTACTATGGAGTTAGGAGAATACATAATTAATAATAAGGCAACAGTAAGAGAAGTAGGCAAGCGTTTTAATGTGAGCAAAAGCACTGTACACAAGGACGTGACAGAACGGCTTAAAGAAATTGATTATGAGTTTTATTTAGAAGTAAAACAGGTGCTGGATTTTAACTTGTCAGAGAGGCATATTAGGGGTGGGATAAGCACAAGGATTAAATTTAAGGGACAAGAGGAGTAAATGAAGTGTATGAAATTTTTATTAATAATTTCATTATAACAAAAGTTTTTGAGCAAAGTCGTATAGACTTTGCTCAATTGATTTTTAAAGGCATAAGATGAGATGAAAAAGCGGAAAATGCTTTAAGGCTGGTCATCTCGTCCGACAAGGTAATCAACTGACACTTTTAAATAGTTAGCTAATTCAATCAGTGTAGGCAGTAATGGAGTGCTTCCGTATCGCCAAGATTTAAGGCTAGATTTTGATACGCTTGTATCTTGCACGACTTTATACCAACTAAGAGAGCGGGCATTCAGTATTGAAAGCAAGTGCTCATGGAATAGTGGCAGATTTTTAATGCGCTTAACCTGTATATCATTATCAATGCGCCCAAGTAAAAAATCTATTGAGCAATTAAAATACTCTGCAAGACATATAATATTTTGCAGAGAGGGGACTCGTTTTCCTGTTTTCCACAAGCTGACCGTTGACCCTCTAAAACCAATCTTTTCGCCAAATTTAGCGATCGTAATATTATCACTATCATCAAGTATCAGTTCTGAGAGGCGGTCGCAAAATTTGGGTAATTGCATTATCTAAGACCTCTCATATATTATGGGTAAAACTGAAACTAATTTCAATCATACTTTCACTTTTACCCCCATTGGGCGGTAAAAAGAGTTATCGACAAAATAAGTCAAATTATAGATATAAAACTGAAACAAAATGCTTGACTATGTTTCAGTTTTATCCCTATAATAAAATTGTTGCAACATAATTAAAATTGTTGCAACATAATATTAAAAAGGAGGTAAATCTCAAATGACAAATGTCGAAAAACTAATTACGCAAATAAGCGAATTGGCTGCAGCTGAAATTGATGAAATAAAGGTATAAGATGAGATGAAAAAGCGGAAAATGCTTTAAGGCTGGTCATCTCGTCCGACAAGGTAATCAATAGAACAGCCTAGAAGATTTGCAAGTTCAATAAGCAGCGGAAGCGACGGTTCTTCACCTGCATCCCATTTTTGAAAATAAATGCTTTCAAAGCGGCTGATTTTGCGTAGTGAATAAGTCGTAAATCCGCAAGCTTTTAATACGGTGCGGATTTGCTGACCAAAAGGCAAGTATGTTTTTGGTGTAAATTTTATAGTATCATGCGCTTGTCCTATGAGATACTCGATAGAACACTCAAAAAAATCAGCAACGGCAATAAGATTTCGGCGCTTAATTTGCATGGGATTTTTCATCCAACGATAGACTGTGTTTAGAGAAACTCCTACTTTAGCAGCGAATTCATCTAAACTAAGTTTGTTATCAAAAAGTAGTTCTTTAAGCCTTTCGCTAAAATCCGACAATAAATCCATAGAATAATTGCTCCCTTACATATAAATATGGGAACTATGTATCAAAAATACTTGTCTTTTTTATAGTGTTCCCATATAATATAAGTATATGGGGAATCACATAAATAATCATAAGGAGGTAATGTTATCGATGACAAATGTCGAAAAGCTGATTATACAGATAGGTGAGTTAGTCGCAACTGAAATTGATCAAATAAAAGACATAAATTATTTAGATGACAAGAATATAGAACTGGATTCATTTTTAATGACACTAAAATGCGGGCAAAAATACAGCGTTGAAATTAAGAGGATATAAAATAAAATTCTGTTGCACTATTAATTTAAGAGAAACTATAAATTAAGAATAGTGATGACACCATGCCATATTATTGCATATTATGTAGAAGAGTGAAAGGCTTTTTGAGTATTAGATTCTTCGAATAATTCATAATGGATAATTAATATCACTAATTGAAAAGTCTAGATTCTAATTTTTTTACGGAGGATAAAAATATGTGGGCATTTGGGTTAGGGTTTTTTACTGCATGGATTTGTTGCAGTGTCAGAGGCGATAGAGATGGATATTATCGTAAATGTCGTGGCTATGAATCTAGGCATGATTGCAGGCATGATGATAGACATGATAGGGATAGAGGCAGGCATCATGGACGGCATTCTAATGATAGGAGGAAAGTATGTGAGTGCGGGCGAAGATGTGAATGCTGATTTTATATGCATTGTATAAAATGCTATAAACTGGTCAACAATCAAAGCTATGAGAAGATTCATAGCTTTTTTTGGTTTAGTTCTTGTGCTGCTTGGTATAAGGCTGTATGACAGCGGTTTATATAGATTTTTTGATGATGGAAATCTGACAGTGTTTTGTGAGCAAGGACAAACATATACGCCTTGCATTTTTTTGCCTGATGGCAGCACAAGATACAGAATTGATGCTGCTAATGATTTTGATATAGATGCTTTAATTATTGATAGCAGGGCAAGGGTGATTTTAGAATATTATATAGACGGCGGGCGTATGATTTATGCATTTAGTCCATTGATTAGCAATTTTGTGGTGCTGCATGGGGCAAGGGTCAATATAATGATTTTTCAAGGGAAAAGGAGAGTGAGTGTGGGGGTGCCGATGTTATTGGGGAGTTTTTAAAAACAACAGGTATAAAACATTTTTTAATGTCAACAATTTAAATTAACATATTAAAAAAGGAAGGAAAAACCAAAATGAAAGTTTACAAGCAAAATCAAAATGACGGTAAAAAAAGAAAACTGTCTAGAAGAGGAGTAATGGCAATAGTGACTTCAGGCGCATTTGCTGTTGCGACGGTGGCTATTATTCTAGCTATTACACTAACAGGCGGCGGCGGTGCTATTTTACCTCCTCCAGATGAAGACGGACCTCCGGTCCAAACTGGCCCTGCATTTGTTATGCCGGCTGAAAACTTTGAGGTGGGTCGCAGCTTTTGCAATCAGACTTTAGTGAGACATAGGACCACAGGTTTTTGGGAAACGCATGAAGGGCAAGATTTTATTGCTCCTGCAGGCACTCAAGTCAGAAGCATCACTGATGGTACGATTCTTTCAATTGACAGAAACACATCTATGTATGGCACTGTGATAAGAGTACAGCACCATGACGGCAGAATTGCTACGTTTAAAGGCTTAGCAAATGATGTTGATGTTGAAGTAGGTCAGCAAGTTAGATCGGGTGCACCAATCGGCAGAGTGGGTGTTAAACCAATTGCTAGATTAGAATATGATGAAAATCATTTCTTTGTATCAATTGAAAGAGACGGAGTAAGAGTAGACCCAATTGACTATTTGCCAGAGTTAGGCAATAAGTAAAAACAGTTTTTATTAAAGAGCAAGACAAAATTAAATTTCTTTTTTAGTGTTAAAAAAGAAGCAAACAAGCCAAAAAGGGAGAGGAAACCAGCATGTCTTTGGTTCCCTCTCCCTTTTTTTTACTGTCCTAAAAATGTGGTTGATTGATGGTGTCAGCATAAATATTTTACAATTAAATTTAGATGGTTTTTTTAACCTAGGGATAAAAGCTTTTTATTTTTCATTTACATAATAATAGAATTTGAATATAGATTATGTTGAATGTATGATAAAATTTTCATAAAATTTCACCAAAAATCGGTGGGGGGCAGTTGACAAAAAGTTATGTCATATCTTATAATTATTGCTGAGGAAATTTATATGAAAAATAAGATTAAAAGAAGTATAGTATTTTTATTGGTAATAGCTTTGATGTTTAGCTTGATGGTGGGGCTAAGCGGGTGCAGTAGATATGAATTTAATAAGGATGATTTTAGATTGGTTGTGACAGTAGATAATGCAGTAGTGGGTGTTGGTGACACAGTTACTGTGACGGCGGCTTTTGAGAATTTAAGCGGCAGAAGATTGCGTGTTAGGGGTATGGATGCGGCCATTGAAAATCTTGAAGAATTTATTATGATTATGATTGTCCCTTATGGGCAAAAAGTAGGCTTTTTTCCTCGTCCAGTTGGAGGACGAATAAGAAGATTTACTCTTAGAAGAGGTGTTGCTGTTGAAATAGAAAAGAGTCAGCATTTTAGGTATTTAGGGGTATATCAAGTTCATGCAGCCGTGGCATTTTTAATAAATGGAGAGTATGTTATTATACATGCTGAGCTTAAAACAATCAATATAGTTTAAGGAGAAATGATAATGAGTAAAACAAACATTAAAAAGAGAGAAGTTGTTTTTCAAAAAATATTAGGGATAATACTTATTTTATGCGGCATTATTCCATTTGCTGTTTTACCCACAGTAGCGTTTACGGGGTATGGATCATTTACTTTTCTGCATCGGCATATATCCTTTGTTGAATTATTGCGTGCAGAGGCGGTATCGAATATTTGGGCTATTACTAGCTGGGCTTATTGGAGTTCATTTTTTATAGGAGCAATAATCGTGGCTTATGGAATAGTTTTATGTGTTAAAAAAGATAATCCGTTTTTCAAAAAAAACCGAATAGCACTTTTAATTGTCAAAATTTTAAATGCCTTATATAGTGTTGTTTTTATAATTAATATCATTATGGTTAGTAGAATTTTTGCAACTATATCATTTTATATTTATACAATATCTATATTTTTAATAATTATAATTCTAACCTATGTACTTGCACAAAAAAACAACAAAAATTCAAAACAACAGGAGAATATAAAATGAATAAAATATTGATGAAAATTTTATTAGTAGGAGTAATGGCAGTAATGACATTAAGCTTGGTTACTTTAATTGGATGTGATTCCATTGAGAGACACCCAAATTCTGACGAAAGTATTGATGCGGCATTAGAAAACACCATAAGAACGGCGTATTCAGATAGAACACCACTGTGGTATTTTTCCGATACATTCGTCTCTCGATATTACGGAACTTTTAATAGTGCTTCTGTAATTATGATGGGAAGTACTGAGAATTTTCCCGGTGATGAGGCTTGGTACGAAATAGTCGCAGGAGTAACATTTTACTATGGCGACACTCGCCATATCATCGTTTGGCATGAAGATGCCTTTTACACATTGCCGGAAGCGTATATGCAAGACATCCTAACCCAAGCAAACCTGCAAACAATAGCAGATACGCATAATAACAGATAAATATCTGTACTGAATAGTCCAAAAAAGGAGAGAATTATTATGAATATAACGACAAGAAAGAAAATCATGCTATCAATTATTCTAGTCTTGGCATTAGTGTTTACGGCTTGCATAATGCTTTTTGGCACATCAGACTTTACTGCTCATGCAAGCAATTTACAAGCCGACAGAGATTTGTCAGCAGATTTTACTATTTATAGTACAGCAACACTTGCGGATGACTTTGAGGATAACCTTGTTGTAGTCGTTCTTTCAAGAGAAGCGAGCAGAAACTTTGGGGATTTTACCCCAGAACATTTTCCTGAAGTTAAATTCAGAAGTGTAGAGTGCATTACACCCGGCTTAGATTTGGCTGTGGCACAAACAACTGCAAGTATATCGTCAAGAGCGAATCATTTTTATTACGACTCAAGTTGGACGGTTGACCTTAATGGTTTTCGCAGAATTTTGGTACTTGAATTGTACGAAACAGGCAGGCAAAATGTTTTGGATGCCATACGGATAATTGAGAGGCGTTCTGATATTCATAGTGCGGAACCGAGTTGGAATACACCCTCAGAATTTATCCCCGGAAGTTTGTGGGGATATGAAAGAATCCTTGCAACGGAGGCGCAAGGCTTTACAAGAGGTCGTCATACCTTAGGCACATCAAATGTTGTAGTTGGCATTATTAGTCTTGGTGTTGATAGTGCACATCCATACTTTGGCGGCAGAATTTATCAACGTTTATCACATTGCTGGGTTAATGATGGACGTGGTGCTATGACTGATAGAAATGGTCACGGCACAGGAATTGCAGGCATAATTGGAGGACAAGGCGATAGATTTACAGGCATTGCACCCGGAATAAAAATTGCTTCGCTTAGGGTTGGTGAAACAGGATATAATTCTACGAATGTTGAAAGAGCGGTGCGCCATGCAATCACGCATAATATTCGTGTTTTGAATGTAAGTTCTGTACCGCCGAGAAACCATGTGGCGACTCGTACAGCTATAAGGCAGTTTCCCGGACTGATGGTTGTTTCTGCAGGGAATACAGGACACAATGTTAATACTCGTTATCCATTATTAGTAAGAGAACCACTGCCAAATCTCATAGTTATAGGAGCGATTGACGATGCAAATCAACGAGCGATTTGGAATACTGTCGAATCTTCAAATTATGGAACAGCAGTTTGTATTTTTGCTCCCGGAGATAATAACAGAACTACTGCTATCGGCGGCGGAGTGCGTGGCTTTGGAGGAACTTCGGGTGCTGCTCCCCACGTTGTAGGAGCGGCAGCTTTAATGCTATCTACAAATTTTCAATTGACTGGAACTCAAATGCGTAATGCGATTTTGAATAATGCGGACATTATACAAATAAATGCGCCAACAATTGGCAATCACAATGTTCGTAGATTAAATACGCATCGTTCTATTGCAAGCGTTGCCCTTTTAACAGGCAACATTGGAATAACAGACCTTTCAGTAAATGGTCTTAGTGATGTTAATGCTATGGTACAAAATTCGACACTTGTTATTCCCGAAAGATTTGCTCCAGTTGGTCAAAATACGCAGCGAACTGTCACGCAAATCGGCGCAAATGCATTCACAAACAATACGCAAATTAGAAACTTAGTGCTGCCACCTACAGTCACATCAATAGGCAATGCGGCATTCATGAACACAAGCAATCTAGAATACATAAGTTTTGGACAAAATAGTCAATTGACAGACATAAGATATAATGCGTTTGATGGGAGCAGGGTTCATGCACTTAGGCTGCCAGATAGGGTAGAGACAATAAGAAACGGAGCATTTGCCAACAACCCTAGATTATGGTTGATTGATATAGGGGCTGGCAGTCAATTGAGAAGTATTGGAAACAATGCGTTTCAGAATGCCACAGGGCTTAGCACTATTATAAATTTAAGCAATACATCGCAACAAGTAAATCAGTGGACATTTTTAGGGGTGGATAGGACTAGGGTGGAGCTTAGGCATTGGAGTGGGCAGTTGCTTGCATTTAGGAGTGCGGGCTGGGATGGATTTAGAAGTTTAACACACGCTGCAACGCTTATATCGGATGCAACACAATTAAACAATATAAGAAATAATCCAAGCGGGCATTTTAGATTGATACGGGATATTGATTTGTCGGGGTTTAGCAATTGGACTCCTATTCCAAATTTTAATGGGGTACTGGATGGCGGCGGGTTTAGTATATCTAATCTTAATATTAATATTCCTGCGACTACATTTAATACACATCAAAGATTTGGGTTGTTTGGGGTGGTTAGAGGCACTATTAGAAATCTAAATTTTTCTAATGCTAATATTTATGGAGTGGGGCATCATGCGGGTTCTTGGTGGGTGGACGCTGGGGCGTTGACGGGCGTGACATATGATGCGGTTGTAATGAATGTTTCTGTGCGTGATTCAAACATTAGGATAAATAGAAACAGGTCTACAGGAGGGGGATTAATTGGTCGGGTTAATAGAAGTATCATTAATGATGCGTCAGTAGAGAGGACTGACATTTTTGGGAATGGCTATCATGGCGGAGTTATTGGGTATTTGTACCATACAAATGTTTTAAGAGCAAGGGTGTTAAATTCAACTGTGGCTATATGGGTGTTTACTTATAATCGTTCTATCGGAGGGGCGGCTGGGATGGTGCGTAATTCTATGATAAATAATTCAACACTGATTGGGGTTGTTATAAGGTTTGTAAATGCCAGCGGTGGGATTAATCCTATGGTGTTAGCGCCATCCATGGGGTTATTTGCTGGCACGCTGAATGCAAGTGTTTTGGGCGGCAGCAACTTAAGTGGTTCGAGTATTCACATACAAGGAACTCTAACTGCTGAACAAAGACGAAATGTTGGGGGCGGACAGTCGCAAACATATGGCAGAAGAATTTAAAATAAAATCCAAAAAATTACTAGTAAATTTTTTAAAAACAATCACTAAAAGTGGTTGTTTTTTGTAAAATAGTATGATATAATGTCAAATAAGTATAATACTAAGTTAAAGGAGTTTTTAATATGGAAGCAATTAGGGAATTCTTTTCTAATATTGGTGACTTTTTGACAAGACCAACAAATTTTTTGTTTGACTGGTTAGTTTGGTGGCATGTTATTGCTGCTGGGCTTGCTTTGATGCTTTTGATTATTATCATCGTTGCTTGTATCGCTAAATCAAAAAAGAAAAAAACACAAGACAACTCTCAAGGCAGAGGTGAGTTTTATAATGAAGCGTTTTGGGATGATGAGAATGATATTGAAGATGAGTCTATTTTAGAGAGTAATTCTACATATAATGAACAATCTAATTTAGCTGGTGAAAATGCTGCTATTAATCAAGGAGAGGAACTTAAACAAGACGATGAAGATGTTCAATTAATAGAACAAGAAGTAAATGAGTTTATAAAAGAGGAAGAAGAGAACAAAATAGATTATTCTGCATTATATATTAATGAAGTTGAGAGTGAGGCAAAAGAAGAAGCGGCTATTATTGTGCAGCCTGAGTCTATTATACCTGAGTCTATGGTAGAAGAGATAGAGCAAAAAAGTATAGCACAAGAGCCAATACAAGACACAGTAAATGAGACATTGTCTGAAGCAGAGCAAATATTGATAGAGGCTCAAAATACAATAAAAGATGCAGAAGAAATAATAAAGGCAGCTGAAAGCAAAGAAAAAAAAGCAGTTAAAAAGCCTTCTGCTGCTGCAAAAAAACCTGTTGCTAAAAAGACGGATACTATTCCTGTGTCTATCAAACCTGCGGTTTCTAAAAAACCTGCTGCAAAAAAACCAGTAGAGAAAAAAGAAGAAGGGACTATAGAGCCTATTGAAACAAAGAAAACTACTGCTGCAAAAAAACCTGCAGTTAAAAATACAGCGTCAACTACTGCTATAAAGCCTGCTGCGGCAAAAACTACTACTGCTAAAGCTGCTGCCCCTAAAGCGGCAAAGACAACTGAACTTAAAGATGAAGGGGCTGTGACTCCTGCAAAAGGCGGAAAATACACAGTTGCTAAAAATTCTATAGGTAAATATGTGTTTACTTTACATGCAAATAATGGGCATGTCTTGTATGAGTCTGATGAGTATGCGTCATTGGCAAGTGCCAGAGGCGGTATTGAGACTTTCAAAAAATACATAAAGGATGCTGAGTTTGACGGACAGTTGACGGATTTAGGTGATTATAATTATCTAGTTAAACGTGGTAATGGGTCGTATGTGTCAAAACCATATGAGGATGAGGCAAAGGCAAGGGCGGCGTTTATGTCATTAAAAAGGTTTCATGAGACAAATAATGTGATAATTACGCAAAGAGTTAAATAAATACTATTTAAATGAAGGCGGCTTTGTTGTCGCCTTTTTTTGTGCACTTAAGAAGTATACTTTGTGGGATGAAGAGATTCTTTAAGGTACGCTAGGTCTACGAAAACCCCTTGGGTGGTGTACATGATGCGATACATATATTTTTATGGATGAGATCCTTGACTGATGACATAATTTAAAAATTGCTCAACAAACATACATACTACTCCGCCCTCAACCTAATTTTGTCATCCTGCTTTAGGATCTCTTCTTTATAAAACAAGTGGCACATAATCGATTATTGTGCTAAGAGAGAGAAGTATTCGTGACCATTTTATTTGGATTAATAATGTTGTTTTGTTGACAGAACTTTATTTTTGTGATATAATACCTTCTATGAAAGTAATATTATTAAAAGATGTAAAAGGTCAAGGAAAAAAGGGCGATGTTGTTGAAGTTAGCCCTGGTTATGCTAGAAACTTTTTGCTGCCTCAAGGTGCAGCAAAAGAAGCTAGTTCTACAAATTTAAACATTATTAAGCTTCAAAAAGAGGCTGATGACAGAAAAAAAGCAATTGAAAAAGCTGAGGCGCAAGATCTTGTTAAAAAACTTAAAGACATAGTCATAAAAATTCCGCTTAAGGTTAGTGAGTCGGGCAAAATTTTTGGTGCGCTTACTACGGCTGCGATTTCTGATGAATTAAAAAAGGCGGGCATTGAGCTTGATAAAAAGAAAATTGTATTAAATGAGCCTATTAAAATGATTGGCGCATATGATATACCTATCAAGCCCTATGCAGAGGTAAGCGGGATGATTAAGATTGAGGTAGTTGGCGGTTAGGGGCTGGTTATTGGTGTTTGATATTGTTATAAAAAGGATAAAATAATAGTTGTCAGACTATTGTATTTAATCATCAAACGTCAAAAAAGGAGTTTTTAATGCCATTATTTCCAGTTAAAAAAACTAAGACAGCGCTTGTGTTAAGCGGGGGCGGGACAAGAGGGTTTGCACATTTAGGGGTAATAAAAGCTTTTGACGAGGCAAATATAAAATTTGATATTGTGGCTGGTACTAGCGTAGGCTCTTTAGTTGGGGCTTTTTATTGTGCTGGGTTGACTTTTGAAACTATTTTAAAAGTGGCAAGTGGTTTGGCTCCTAAACAGATTCATCATGGAATAATTCCTAACGACCCTATGCGAGTTGGCAACATAATTAAAAGTGTGCTGGGCAATAAGCGTTTTGAGGATTTAAAAATACCTTTTTATGTTGTAGCTGTTAATTTAAGGACGGGGCAAGAAGTTATAATAGATAAAGGTTTATTATATGAGGCGGTGGCGGCAAGTTGTGCTGTGCCTATTTTTTATAGACCTTTTGTTAAAGATGATATGCATTTAGTTGATGGCGGGATATTAAATAATATTCCTGCCGACGTTGCTAGGATGATGGGGGCAGATAAAGTAGTATCTATTGATATTAATGCAAATAGGGGGCATGGGACGGATTCTTTATCATTAATCAATGTAGCTAAAGTAAGTTTAGCCATAATGATTTCAAATTCATCGCAAGGCGGCTTAATTAATTCTGATATAATTATTTCACCTGATTTATCAAAATTTAAAGCAACTAAGGTGGACGGGGCGCAAGAAATGATAGAACTTGGATACAGTGCGGCAAAAGAAAAGATAGACGAGATACGCAAAATATCATTGAAGTAAACAATGAAAAAACTACCATAAAAAATCTTTTGACATGTTATATATCTGTATGGTAAAATGGCATATTGTATAAAATATTGGAGGTAATCATGCAAGAGGAATTTGAAAACAATAATAATATTCAAGATGAATGCTTTGAAGAAGAGTTTAAAATTTTAGAGGAAGTTCAAAAGCGTAATAAGCGTGAAAAATACGAAATTAAAAGGGGCAGCAAAAAAAAGCGAAACACTTGTTTTAATTGTTGCTTGTCTATTTTGATATTAAATATGGTGCTTGTCATTGGTATTTTTGTCACAGGCTTTGTTTTGGGCAATACTTTTTTAAGAGACAATGTGCATGAGGACTTGACTGTTGGTTCTATTTTTAGGATGCTTGGAAATATTAATAACTCTAGAGGCCTTGAAAATGAATTAATTGCAGAGGATTCAACTAGTTATAGAATGGTTGACCAAACGCTGGGCGCAGTATTTTTGCGTGATATAGATACTGATGAGTTATTAGATTTAGTTTCAGACTTTGCTCAAAATTTTATTGACGAAGTTTCAGATAGTCCAGATTTAGATGAACTGTTAGAAAGACTTGAAATTTTGATAAGTGCAGAAAATATTGACACAAATAGGATTAGGAATTTTGATTATTCTAGATTGGATGATATGCTTGTAAGAGTTACGGGAAGCGAGATGAGGGCATTTTTAAATGAGTTTATTCTAAATACTGTTGTACTGCCGCAAGCTAGCAGCAGAATTGAAGAGATAATTGCAGAGTTTTCTGATGCTGACGCAATTGACATGGATGAGGTTGATTTAAAAAATATATTACAAATCCAGCAAATTATTTTTTATCGTGATGATGGTGTAGCGGGCATCAATATTACTACTCAAACTAATTTACATAGAACTATAGCAGATATTCGCAATGCATTAAATAATGATGTGTTATGGGATAATGCAGATTTACCTGATAATTGGTTTGTTAGGACGGGCTTAAATTTTGGTATGTTTTTAGGGCATCATTTTGTATTAAGGCCGTTATTGCCTAGTCAATTATTTTTATCAATTGATATGCCGTTATCTAGAGCTGGCATGCCTAATATTAGAGTAAACAATACAGATAATTATGATTGGGATACGCTTTTATTGCTTGATGATACTTTGGGCGGAATGATTAGCGATTTAGATGATTTATTTGATCCAGACGGCGACGGAATCGGTTATACTTTAAGCAATGTCAACCAAATGATATCTTTTGATACTGCAATTCAAACTGGCGGCAATGCTCCTGCATGCGGAAGAATTGCACTAGATATAGTTGCGGTTGCAATAGAGTTTATGGGATTGAATCATGGATACTATGGTGATGAATTTGATTGTGATTGTGATGATAATGCGGTTTTACAAGGTGCTAACCTGGCTAGAGATACTGGATTTATAGATGATGAATATGACAAAAAAGGCAATGGAAATAACAGGGTAAGATTGCCTGAGTGCATGTGGATTACTTCTTATGATATTTATTGGACATTATCTAAAGTGTTTGCTATTGATACTGGCTTAGCTATGCAGAATCGTTTATCAGTTTTTGATTGGACAAGATGGGTGCCTGTTTTTGACGGGAGCGGCAATATAAGGACTGAGTTTAGCATTGAGCATGGTGCGCATATAATGGTTATGCAGCAGCGTCAATTAAGGTTTGAAGAGGAAGGTTTTAACATAGCATATTTTTTAGGGAATAGCTTTGATATTAATACTTTATCAAATGAAGACAGGGCAGTGCTGGCGGATTTAGAAGGCAGAGATTTTGGTGATAATTTTGATATTAGTGTATTAACAATTGCTCAGCTTGATATATTGCTGCCGCTTATGCAAGCACAATATGAGGATGCGTTTATTGATATCATGCGTGAATCTTTTGGATTGCATGCAGATGTGGATTTTGATACATTGTTTGATTTGTTGTTGGATGGGGATGTTGAATTTGCTAAAGTTTTCTGTCCTGATGCAATTAGAGATTTGATTAATAATACAGAGGATGATAGAGCGTGGATTGATCATAGAGTGCTGGCTGCAATAGTAGGCAGGTTGCTTGAAAATGATGAATCAGAAGAAGAAGGCAATGGTAATGATTCTGGATTACCTTTAGAATCAATTAGACCTAGGTTTACTGCTATTACTAATAGGTATGAGCGCGGCAGATATAGAGATTTTGCACATATTGGTGTTGAAATTGTATTAGAGGATTTGGTTAGGACAATGATGACTAGTGATAATGATGAGGGTGAAAATCAAGATGATAATTTTATTTTAAGATTGATGCTTGCTGTTTTGCCTAATTCTATTTTAGCTAGTGTTGAATTAGAGTTGACGCTTGATGCTGATGCTGATGATTTAAGTGATATGGAGATTATGTTTGGAGATATGACATCAAGTGAGATGGATAGATTGATGCGTGTATTAGACAGATTTGGATTAAATGATGAATTTGATATTGATCAAATGCTTGATGATGCGTTAGGTCAAGTCAGAGATGTTTTTGTTAATATGAACACTATGTTGGGCGGCGGATTAATGTTTAGGACTACGCAAATGGTTATTCCTCCTGTGTTTGATATTATGGCAGGTATAATGAATGAAACTATGGGTACGGATTTTAATGGCGGATTAGAGTATATTGATGGTGAATATGTTGCTTATTCTGCGGGTGAAGAATTAAGAAGAATGCTTAATTTTTTATCTTATACTGATGAACTAGATATACATTTTAATGGTGGTACGAATTTTGACGGAAATAGATTGGATCAACATTTAAGAGAGTATTATGCAGTGTACGGCGGTGCATACGCTTTGTTTGATGCTATGCAAAATGATCCTGATGATGTGCTTAATATAATCAATGCGGGGGATAATGCTAATGAGGGATTAAGAGGGATAGCTGCAAGAGATGATGTTAATAGTGTAGAGGATTTAGACTTAATTTTAGATGAGAGACATATTGCAGAACTTATGATTGCTTTTGCTGAAGGTGAAGATGCAGATGAGCTATTGGCAAGTTTATTGACTAATCAAAACTTGATTGCGTTTAATTTTATTGCTTATAAAGAATATCATAACGGCAATCCTTATGCAGTTTATTATTTAAGGATGGTATTAAATATTAATATCATGACTCTTTTAGACTTTGATGATGAAGAATCTATACCTATGCTTGAGTTTGTTTCACAGGTTTTAGGATATGTTTATGTAACTATGACGGCTCAGATTATGACAAGACGATACGGAACTAATATAGAAGTTGATTATGTTGATGGATATTTAGAAGGATTATTGATAAATTATAACAATGTGCTTTTAAATGATGATGAAGACACTAACTTTGCAAACACCGCAAATGTAATGGGTTTTTTAAGAGCAATAGGGTTTTATTTAGAGGTTCATGAGCAAAACATCATGGATTTGATTTATGATAATATCAACAGTATCATGGATTCAATTAATGAAAACGACAGTCCTAATAATTTGCGTATGACATTAGAAAATGACTTCTATTTTAACAGCTATACTAGATATGGATTTAGATTGGGGACATTCTATTTTAGATTGACAAACATTTTTGATGTGGCGGCGGGATTAATATCTGATGATAATGAAGGTGCAGAAGAAATAAGCGGGGATGAATTAAAAGAGGCAATTAATGTTATATTTAATATAGAGGGAATAATTAATGAAAATCTAGCATTTAATGATTTTAGACTGGATACTGATGGTAATTATGTACACAAAAGCAGTGATTATGCAACTGAAGAAAGAGTGTATTTTGATTTGGTTTTTGAAAATGCTTTAAGAAAAGCATATGCTATAGCGGATTATCAGTTAGATGAGTATGGCGATATTTTATTGGATTATTATGGTCAGCCTGTGCCTGTTGAATTGGATGATTTGATGGCTATATTAACAGGAGATGAAGAGGCTAATTTAGAGTTTGCTGATTTAATTTATGCAGCATATTTTAAAGCGATAGTATGGGATGATTTTGACCAGATTATTCCTTTAATGGGTTCATTATATTTAGCGGGGATGATTGTTTCAAATTGGCATAGGTTTATGGACGGACATGAGTCTATTAGCTATCAATCTTTAGAGTATGTAAGATTATTTAATAGGGCGGATAGATTTTTTGTGACGATTGGTATGTCGCTAGTGCTAGAGGAACTTGCTGATTTAGATGATGAGCAATCTTTATTTTCTAGATTGTTAACTAATAGCAGTGGTGAGGCTATTATTGATAATATTTTGGTTAGCATAACTATTGATGTGACTATGTCAGATGATGATTATTTTGAGCATTATGAATCAGTTAAGCAATTTAATAGTCAACACTCTAAAGCTGTTTTAAACTTAATTAATATCATTTCAGGTGCAGATTCATTAAATTTTGATACTGTTGAAACTGAACTTAGAGATAGCTTGCATCAAATGATGGATACACTGGCTTATGGTGATGATGTTGGATTTAAGATGGCTTATGATGAAAATGATGACAGGATTCAGATTAATAATGGGTCTGATGAGTATGAAGCAGTCATGAGATTGCCAAATATCTTTGAATTGATGAAAACATTGATTTATAGTGACTATGACGATTATGATTTGGATAATTCTCAAAGAGATATAACTGCGGTGATTATTCAAGAAACTATGCAAGAATTTTATAGATTTGATGAGTCTAGTCCATTTGATTCATTAACTCATGGATACTATATAAGAAATGCAATAGCTCCGTTTCCTTATGATATCGATAATACAACTGAGTTTGCGAGCACCTTATTAAATGATGTGGATTTTATAGATATATTGACAGGTTCACTTAATATTGGATTTAGTGACAGAGATTTAGGCAGATTAATTTATGGAGAAGGACAAAACGATTTAGGCATATTAGAATCAGTGACCATTTTGCCAATCGGGTATACGGGTGAGTTTGCAGTGCGTGAGAGAAACTGGTTTAGTGGTCACGCAAATGATAATTATGGAGCGATTGATTTATTAAATAGAGATTTAATTTCTGTCACTTTTAGTTTTGATGCTAGCACATCTGATGTTTTTATAGATAATATAGAAGAAGAAGGCGGCATAGCAAGATTAGCTAAACGATTGCTTCCTGAGTTGATATATTTATCTATACTTATTGAAAAGATAGGTGATGTTTATTTGCCTATCGATTGGAGAATAAATGAGATGAGTGCGCACTTGCAGCCTAAATTATATACATTGTTATTCTTAAGTGCTGCTGATGTTAAAGATTCAATTGAGACGCACACTAAAAGCTTTGGCGAAGATACTGATGGGCTGTTTAGTGGTTATAGTTATGATGATGAGGGGCAAACGATAGAGGCTGGGCTTATGTATAGCTTGATTTCTGATGCAATTAACAATGCAGGATTAGGTTTAAATCCAGTGTTTAGCATAAATTACAATATACCATTTGCTCCGTCTACTAAGGCAGATAATAGCATAGGGTTGTTTGTGATAGTTTTAGCTTTAAACTATTAACTTGCTAAATCAAAAAGGTGCCCTCTTAAATATAGTTAGAGGTGCGCCTTTTATGATAAAATGTTGTTTATATAAATTTTTTGCAGAAGCACATATTCTAGTGAGGGGGATTTTTTTTCCTTGTTATGTTCAAAGTCAGAATCACACACAACAAATAAATATACCAATGGGATTTTTCGCTTCATGATGGGTGGTCGTGCCTAAGCTGAATATATATTATTGCGGAACATGGTTAAAGAAGAGATTTTTACAGGATGACAAAATAAATAAACTGTTCACTAAATGTAAAAACTACTCTGCTTAAAACCTAATTTTATGTCATTTTGTAAAAATCACTTCTTTAATAAAGGATTTATCAACATGGACTTAAAACAAATACAAAAATTAAATAATTGCGGCGGATGTGCTGCAAAATTGTCTTCTTCATTATTAAAAGAGATTGTGTCGTCAATCCCTAAATTTGATGATAAAAATCTAATAGTAGGTTTTGATTCATCAGATGATGGGGCAGTCTATAAAATAGATGATAATACTGCGATTATTCAAACACTTGATTTTTTCCCGCCTATTGTACCTAATCCATACATCTTTGGACAAATTGCAGCGGCAAACTCAGTGTCTGATGTATATGCAATGGGCGGCAAAGTTTTATCAGCATTAAATATTGTTTGCTTTAATGAAGAAGAAGACCCAAGTATTTTGGCTGCTATATTAAAAGGCGGTGCGGAAAAAATTAAAGAGAGCGGCGGGGTGTTGTGCGGAGGGCATTCTATAAATGACGATGGCATTAAATATGGACTATCAGTAAATGGGTTAGTGCATCCAGATAAAATTTTGTATAATAATCGTTGTAAAATTGGTGATAAAATTATTCTTACAAAACCTTTAGGAGTAGGGATTGTTAATATTGCACATTTAGCAGGGCAAAGAGCAGCAACTAAACAAGGATATGAGGCGGCGCTAAAAAGCATGACTACCTTAAATAAGTATGCTTTTGAGCTGGCTGTTAAATATAATATAAATGCAATGACAGATGTGACAGGTTTTGGATTTTTAGGACATTTATATGAGATGATAGGCGGGGATTATTCTATAAAGGTTGATGCTAAGTCTGTTGTCTATATTAAAGATGCGCTTAATTGCGCTGAAGAATTTTTAATAACAGCGGGTGGGCAGAAAAATAGAGAAAGTTTAGAATATAAGGTGAATTTTGATAGCGGGATAACAGAGGCATTAAAAGAGATTTTTTATGACCCGCAGACAAGCGGCGGGCTGTTGATAAGTGCAGATAAAAAGGATGCGAATAAATTAATGAAAGAATTGAGTGCATTAGATTTAGAAAGCAGTGTTGTTGGGGAAGTAGTTAAAAGAGAGGAGCATGGTATTATAGTAATTTAAAGCCATCCTAAAATAAACATATCTAAAAACATAAAAATTGATAATGCTGTTAGATATATTGCAAACATATTAAATGATAGCAACAGTTTTTTAAGCATGAATTTTATCGCAAAATATCCTGATATAAATGCGGCTAAAAATCCAAATATTAGCGGCAAAACAGAAGTGCCTGCCATGTTTAAACCATTGCCTGATAATTCTAAAATTGATGAGCCTATGATGATAGGGATGGATATTAAAAATGAGAATCTTGCGATGGTAGTCTTTTCGTTGCCCAAAATAACACCAGTAGAAATAGTGCTTCCGCTTCTTGATAGACCAGGCAAGACGGCAAATCCTTGAACAATACCTATTATGCTAGCATCAATAAAAGAGACGCTTTTTAAAGATTCATGATAATTTGTGTTTTTTAATTGTGTTGTTAATTGTTTATGAGTTTTTGGTTTTATCATGCTTGCAATGGTTAGTAAAATAGCAGTTATTAAAAAACAGTATGCTAAAAAGCGGCCATCAAATGCAGACACAAAAAAGCTTTGGAACAACAGTACAATTAAAACGGTGGGTATTGTGGCGGTGATTATTAAAAGTGTAGGTTTTGAAAGAGGTTTTTTTATACAGCTAAAAACTTCTTTTCTTAAAGCAATTAAGACAGCTAAAAGTGTGGCTATATGCATAAATAATTCTAAGCCTAAGGATACCTCAACACCTAAAAGCCGTCCCATAAGCAGCATGTGTCCGCTTGATGAGATGGGCAAAAATTCTGTTAATCCCTGCACTAATCCTATAATGATTGCCTCTAATATGGTCATAGGATTAGTGTATGCTATATTTTAATTAAAAAGTATTGATATTATTTTATAGTATAAGAAAAATTGATGATGTTAGAGAATAAGCGAACTCAAAAAAGGGGCGACACTGCAAGTCGCCCGAACTGCCGAAGGCGGCTTTTTTATGCATTAGGAATTATCGTTTTATTGAGAAACATTGCATGCCAAAAAAACCCGTGCAATGCAAGGGTGGGTCGGGTGCGATAGCACCCTTTTTTATTTGTCAATTGGTATGCTTTCTAGTACCAATTTAGTAAAATTTATTTTATCAACAAAATCTCTAGCCAAAAATCTGCAATTATTAAAATTGATAAAATGGTCAATATGGCTATTCATAACAACTGGCACAACTATATCAAGAGTTTGGCAAATTTTTGTTAGATAAGAAAAAAACTTGTCTCTATTAAATTTTTCTTGATGCTCAAAAATTATACTGCCGACAATTTTTTCTTTTTTATACAATTTTGCCCAAATCTTAAACATAATTGCATTTTACAATTTTTAAATTAGTTTGTCAAATTGCTAGACTTATTAATTTTAAAATAGTATACTAAAAAGTAAAATTATATTTTAAAGGAGCAAAAAAAATTATGTCACAACAATTATTGACAGTAGAAGATATTAAGGAGTTAGAAACAGAGTTAGAGCATTTAAAAGTAGTAGGCAGAGCCGACATGGCAGAAAAAATTAGGACAGCACGTGAGTTTGGTGATTTATCAGAAAATGCTGAATATGATATAGCAAAAGAGGATCAAGCAAAGATGGAGGCAAGGATTTTAGAGATAGAAAACATGCTTTCTAATGCTGTTATTTATGAAAAGTCTACTAAATCAGATGTGGTGAATTTAGGCAGCACAGTGACTGTTTTAAATATTAAAGAAAAAAAGGAAGCATCATATGAGATAGTTGGGTCACACCAAGCTAATCCTTTTGAAAAAAGGATTAGCTTTGAGTCACCTTTAGGAAAAGAATTGATGGGCAAAAAAAAGGGCGATGAAGTGACGGTGCGTCTTAAAAACGGAGATGTCAAATATAAAGTGGTTAAGATTAGCTAGGAATTTAATAAGGCTGAGATTTTGTTAAGACCATGAAAGGTAGGCTGCTTAAGAATCACGTCTTTTAAAAAAGGAAATAAACATATGAGTGAAAAAGAAATTAATATAGAAAATGAAGAAGAATTGTCGGCGGATGCTTTAAAAGAGATTATTCAAATAAGGCACGATAAATTAAAAAACTTAGTTGATGAAGGCAGCAATCCTTTTGAGATTAATTCATTTAAAAGATCACATTATTCTAAACAAATAATTGATTCGCATCCAAAAAATGATGGCAAAAAGGTGAGGATAGCTGGTCGTATTATGTCAAAGCGTATTATGGGCAAGGCTAGTTTTTCTCATGTCTTAGATTATCAAGGTCAGATTCAGATTTATTTAAAAGGTGAAAATCTTGGTGAAAAAAAATATGAGGATTTTAAAAAGTTTGACATAGGCGATATCGTGGGGATTGAGGGCAAGGTGTTTATCACTAAAATGGGGGAGGTGTCTATCAATGTATCAGACATTACTCTTTTGTCAAAGTCACTATTGCCATTGCCTGAAAAATGGAATGGACTCAAAGATAATGAGCTTAGGTATAGACAGCGCTATGTAGATTTAATTGCCAATCCTCATGTAAAAGATACATTTATTAAACGCAGCAAGATTATTAGAGCTATAAGAAATTTTCTTGATAAAAAAGGCTTTTTAGAAGTTGAAACACCTATATTGGCAAGCTTGGCAGGCGGCGCTTCTGCAAGGCCGTTTATTACGCATCATAATACTTTGGATATGAAGATGTATCTTAGGATAGCTACGGAGTTGTATTTAAAGCGTTTGATAGTAGGCGGGTTTGACAAGGTGTATGAGATTGGCAGGACATTTAGAAATGAAGGGATTTCTATTAAACATAACCCTGAGTTTACTATGATGGAGCTTTATGAAGCATATACAGACTTAGACGGGATGATTAAGATAACAGAGGATATTTTTGAAGCAATAGCAAAAGAACTAGGATGCGGAGATAAAATAATATACCAAGGCACTGAAATTAGTTTAAAGCGTCCCTTTGCTAAGATGAGCATGAGTGAGGCTGTTAAAAAATATACAGGTTTAGATTTTGATATAATGGATGATGAAGAGTTTATCAAGGCAGCTATAGGGCTGGGTATTCATTTAGATAAGTCTAAACAAAAAAAGGGTTTTGCGCTTGTTGAGCTTTTTGATATGTTTGTAGAAAAAGAGCTTATTCAGCCGACATTTATTATGGATTATCCTATTGAGATTTCACCTTTGGCAAAAAAGAAGGGTGAGAATTTGACGCATAGGTTTGAATTGTTTATGTATGCTAGAGAAATGGGTAATGCATTTAGTGAATTAAATGACCCGATTGATCAAAGAGCAAGATTTTCAGAGCAGATGAAGCTAAAGGCAAGCGGAGATGAAGAGGCGCAAGACTATGATGAGGACTATGTGACGGCGCTAGAGTATGGTTTGCCGCCTACAGGGGGCTTGGGGATAGGCATTGACAGGCTTGTTATGTTGTTTACTGATAGTGCATCTATTAGAGATGTATTGTTGTATCCTACGATGAAACCAAAGAAATAGATAAATACATTGAAAAACATCATTAAAAATAAAATAGAGCAATCTTTTTATGGCAAGTTGCGTTTTTGTACTCCAGGACATAAAGGGCGTGGAGAGTTTTGTAGTGTATTGCTTGATTATGATGTCACTGAAATTGAGGCACAGTTTCCTTCTAATGCTATATCATTAGCTGAACAAAAGACGGCAAAATTATTAAATGTTAATCGTGTTAGATTTTTAGTCAACGGGTCATCAATTGGCATTAAGGCGGCGCTTTTGTCATTAGGCAAAGATAGCGGGGATATTCTTGTCACAAAAAATATTCATCCAGCGATAGAGCATGCAGCGATTTTATTAAGAGTTAAAATCTTTTATTGTGATAACGATTATCCGGATAAAAATGAAATATTTGCTGCTTTGAAAAAATATCCATCGGTGGGGACGGTTGTTTTGACTAGTCCTGATTATTATGGGGTTGCAATAAAAAAAGAGGCAGGACAAGCTGTGGCAGACATGGGCAAGAAGTTGTTTATTGATGCGGCACATGGTGCTCACTTTTTGTTTAGACCAGAATTTTTTGATTGTTCACTTTTTAAATATGCTTATGCTTATAATTTATCTGCACACAAGACATTGCCTAGTCTTACTCAGACGGCATATTTAATTATTAATGATGAAAAATATTCAGAAAGAATAGATAAATCATTAGAGATTTTGGGGACTACTAGTCCGTCGTATCCGTTTTATATGTCTTTAGAAGACGCATCACAATATACTTATGATAATAGAGAGTATTATGATGAGTTAAGGCAATTTATACAACAATTTAAGCAAAAAGTACCTTGCGTTGATAATGACGATTTTACTAGACTTGTAGTTGATTGTACAGCCTTAAAAACTGATGGACAAACTCTTTATAGCAAGCTATTGGACAAGGGGATTGTTGCTGAAAAATTTGATGAAACCAGAGTAGTTTTTATTGTTTCTATTATGGATACAAAAAAGGGTTTGGAGGGATTATGCAAAGCAATATTGGAAGATTAATTACACTTGAAGGCTGTGAAGGAGTTGGAAAGTCTACTCAAATAGAATTATTAAAGGCATATTGTGAAGAAAAAAAGATTGATGCGGTTTTTACTAGAGAGCCTGGCGGTACGATTGTTGCTGAAAAGATAAGGGATATTATTTTAGATACTAATAGTGATATTGAAAGGATGACAGAATTGCTGCTTTATAGTGCAGCAAGGGTAGAGCATTTGTTTAAGATAATTAAGCCTGCATTAGAAAAAGGGAAATTAGTTTTTTGTGACAGGTTTATTGATTCTACTACAGCATATCAAGGGTATGGAAGGGGCATTGATTTAGGATTTATTGAATATTTAAATAAGTCAATGTTGAAAATCGTGAGCATTGATACAACTTTCTTTCTTGATTTATCACCTGAGTGTGGTTTTAACAGAAAAGGCGGGGCTGATAAAAATGATAGGATAGATAGTGAGAGTTTGGATTTTCATGAGAGGGTTTATAAAGGATTTAAAGAGATTGTTAAAAACAATAAAAGAATTGTGACTATTGACGCAAAACAAGACAAATATAAAATTTTAAAGCAAATATGCAAAAGTATAAAAATATAATTAAAAATATTGCAGAATATAAAAATATTCCTCTATCCCAAAGCTATTTAATTTGTTCTGAGGATAGTTTGTTAAACGAATTATTTGTTAGGTTTTATATAGAGAGTTTAATAAATAAATTTGAATCGGCGGATATAATAAATTTGCCAGAGAAAGAAAAAATCACTGTTGCCGACATTGATTATTTAACAACTACAGCATTGATTTCTCCGCTGGAATTATCACATAAATATTATATAATAAAAAATGGTGACAGTATGCAGGATGCTGCTGCAAACAAATTATTAAAAACTTTAGAGGAACCCCCGTCATCTGCAAAAATATTTATACTAGTGTCAAATGAAAGGGTGGTTCTTCCTACGATTAGGTCAAGATGTGCTGTGATTAATCTAAGCTTACCTAATGAAGCAGACTTATTAAATGTGCTAGATGATAAAAACCCAAATTATATATTATCAAAAGAGGTTTCACTTGGCAGTTTAACAAGATTAGAGGGCATGCTAAATGGTGAATATAATGATATTTTTGAAACAGTATTTCAAATGCTGTTATATATGAGAAGCTCATCACACATATTAAATTACTCATCAAAATTTACTCAGCATAAAGACAATATAGATAAATTGCTTTGGAGTTTAGATTTTGTGTTGCATCAAGTATTAAAATATAATTTATCACAAGAGTTAAATTTTAAATCTAGACATAAAGACGTATCAATAATAGCAGAGTTTTATTGTGTTGATACTATATTAAGACTAAAGCCTGTTATAGAAAAGGCACATAAAAGACTAGCAGTATATGGAAACGTACAAAGTATAATTGATGAATTATTATTTTCAATTTTGGAGGTAAGACAAAAATGCAACAAGCAAAATTAATAAAAGTAGTAGGAATTAAATTTAAAAAAAATCCTAAAACATATTATTTTGACCCATTAAATTTTGAGTATGCTTTAGGTGACGGGGTTGTGTTAGAAACAGCAAGAGGAGTAGAGTTTGGTGTAGTTACTGCTCTTCCTTTTGAAGTAAAAAAAGAAGAAATAATCCAACCATTAAAGCCTGTTTTAAGAAAAGCTTCTGATGAAGATGCTAAGCAAAGTGAGTTGATGGAATTAAAGGCAAAAGAAAGTATAAAAATTGCTGATGAAAAGATTAAAAAAAGCTGTCTTGACATGAATTTATCAGATGCTGAATATACGCTTGACGGGACAAAACTTATTTTGTATTTTACTTCAGATAATAGGGTAGATTTTAGAGACTTAGTAAAAGAATTAGCGCATACATTTAAATCAAGGATAGAATTAAGGCAAATCGGCAGCCGTGATGAATGCAAGATTAAAGGTGGGTTGGGACCATGCGGAAGGGCATGTTGCTGCAGTGTTCATTTAAAAGATTTTGAACAAAGCAGCATTAAGATGGCTAAAAATCAGGGATTGAGTTTAAATCCTCAAAAGATAAGCGGGCTTTGCGGGCGGCTTATGTGTTGTTTAAGCTATGAAAACAAGCATTATCAAGAGGTGAATAAAAGAATGCCTAAAATGGGTGCAGAGGCAGTGACAAGCGGGGGATTGAAAGGTATTGTTGCGGGTATTCATCATTTAAAAGAAACCATCACGCTAAAAATTTATGAAAAGGATGTATATAGGTTTGAGAGTTTTCCTTTAAAAGAAGTCAAATTTAAGGGGAAGTCGGCGGCAATGGATAGTGATGGGGAGAGTGAAGAAGGGGATAAAGCAGGCGGGTGTGGAGGCTGTGGACGAGATAAGACGGGGGAGTGCGGAGGGTGCAGGGGGCGCTAATATCAAAAAAAGGATGCTAAATTTTATTGCATCCTTTTTTTGTTAAATCTAACAAAACTTTTTGTTTATATTTAAGACGTCATAAATAATTATGTATGATTAAGATAAAAAGCCATGAAACAAATTGAATACTTTTATTAGCTAATTGCAATAAGCGCAATAAAAATAATTGTAGATACTATGCTAGCAGCAAGGGCAAGCCCAGATAAAACCAAGGATTCATTAGCTCTTTTGACTTTTTTGTCTTTTCTATATTCAATAATTGCTATGATAAAAGCAATGGCGGATATGCCGATTGCAGGCACAGAGAAAAACAGGTCAATGACAAGCGGCACCCACCACGATATAACTATCAATACATAAGAGATTATTGCTAAAACCATCGCAGGGGTGGTGCGTCTTGGCTGATTATTAAAACCTTGGTTTTGCTGTCCGTTTGGGTGTTGACCCCATTGATTGTTGCCCCATGGGTCGTTTGGCTGTTGCCCTTGACCCCATTGGTTGTTTTGCTCAGCTGGATTTGGATGCGCTTGAGGCGGAAACCCCCACGTATCGGTTTGTGAGCTGTTTTGTTCATTGTTATTATTTTGCCAGTTTTGCTGTTGGTTTTGTGCTGGATTAATATTGGGCGTATTAATGATAATCTCTGATCCGCATGAAACACAAAATCTTGCTCCGTCAAAATTTGAACTTCCGCAATTGTTGCAATTCATTATTTTTTCCTCCTAATTTTCTTCTTTTGTATCTTCTTCATCTAATACTTCTATCTTGACTTCAGTTACTCTTCTTGCCGTTGCTTTTGTCACTTTTACTTTTAAGTTTTTGCCAGATGGTGAAGTATAATTAAAGCCTTCACCTCTTAGTGGAATCTTTTCCATCATTTCCATCACCCAGCCGCCTACAGTGCTTGAAGTAAACTCTTCTTTAGTGTCAAAATCCATTACTTCAAAGCATTTTTCCAATCTCTCTTGTCCTGCAATAATATAAACATTGTCACTCACATTTTTAACTAAAATTTCTTCTTCATCATGTTCATCATAAATTTCTCCCACTAATTCTTCTAAAATATCCTCCATAGTCACAATGCCTGCTGTGCCGCCAAATTCGTCTACTACAATAGCCATTTGACTTCTTGCTTTTTGCAGTTCTTTTAAGGCTGCAGATATTTTCATGCTTGACGATAGACAAATACTTTTAGTCACAGCATCTTTTAAAGTTTGCTCTTTTGTTAATACATGTTTATTAAAATCTTTTTCATTTAATATGCCGATTATGGTGTCAATTGTTCCGTGATAAACAGGCAGGCGTGAAAACTCATGTTTAGCATAAATTTTTGATATTGTTTCTAGGCATTCTTCATCAGAAACAGAGATAACATTGACTCTTGGAACCATTATGTCATAAACATCAATATCTTCAAATTCAATAGCGGCTTTGATTAATTTTAATTCATCAGATACCTCTTCATTTTCATTTTCAGCTTCTTCAACAATGGTTAATAATTCATCAGTGGTATGCGCCTCTTGCGGTTTTGATTTATAAATCTTTCTCCATAATCCAAAAAATGCGATAAAAGGGTATAGTATAATGCGCCAAAACGATATATAATTATAAAAGAACATGGCTGCTTTTTCAGGATGCTCTTTTGCTATGCTTTTAGGGATAATATCGGCGATAGCTAATATTATGATAGTCATAACAATAGATGAAACTAGTGTAGCAATTGCTTCTGAATAAATTAGTCCGCCAAAAAAAAGCGTAGCTAATGAGGCTGACACAATGGTGACTATATTGTTTCCGATAAGTGAAGTGTTTAGAATTATATCAGGGTTTTCAAGTTTTTTTAAAACTTTACTTGCTTTTTTAGAACCGTTATTTTCTAAGATTTTCAGACGGATTTTAGATGCTGACATAAATGATGTTTCAGATGCAGCAAAGCCTGATGATAAAAATATAAGCACCAAGATAGATACGCCTAAAATGATTAAGGTAGGCGTAGAAGAAACTGCTAAAAATATTTGACCAATAGAGGACAGTGGGTCCATTTAATTTGATTCTCCTTCTTAAACTTTTTTAAAAAAAGTTAAGTAAAAAACTTTTAATCTAACTTTAATTATGCAAGATATTTGAATATTATATCAATATGCATATTAATAGTATATGATAACATATCCACATATAAAACGCAAGTGTTTTTGCTGACATTTTTTTAAAGAAATTTTATTAAAAAATGGCAAAAATAAATATAGCAGTTTTTTCGTCCGCAAAGTATTATATTATTAGTATTTTCAAATATAAGGTCAATATAAATAAAAAAGGTGGACTAAAGCCCACTTCCCTCACTTAGAGGTTCGGCTTTTTTGGGTTAGCTTATCCATTTCACGTAGATGATTTTTCCTATACTATCAAAAAAAATTTTGAAAAATTGCTTTTTAGCTGCATTTTACATAAAAAATCGTTGACTTTCAATACTAAATGATATATACTACTATTAATATAATATCGCGGGGTGGAGCAATAGGTAGCTTGCCGGGCTCATAACCCGGAGGTTGGAGGTTCGAGTCCTTCCCCCGCAACCATATAAGACCTCCCATATGTCGTACCGAAAAGATGCGCATTTGGGAGGTTTTTTCTATTTTTAAGCCTTTTTTACACAGCTTGGGACTACTTATGGGAACAGGTTTTTTTGGATTTTGGGATTTTTGACTATTTGCCGCAATACTTATCTTTTTCTCTCCCCATTGCATAGAACGGGACTTGAACTATATTTTGCACCCAAATGGCACAGTTTATCGCACACAGCATTGACGGTTGTAGCGCGGTAAATAA